>CAYWDO010000025.1:12667-17170 GCA_964456995.1 uncultured Brevundimonas sp. | reverse complement strand
GCGTCAGCCGCTCCTCGCCCAGCGCCGCCTCCAGCGCCGCGTGCACGCCCTTCGACATGCCGTCCAGACTGCCGCAGACATAGACATAGGCCCCGCGATCAACCCAGTCGGCCATGGGCCGCGCGTGTTCCGCCACCAGCGACTGCACATAGCGATGCTCGCCCCCGTCGCGCGAGAAGGCGCGGTCCAACCGGGTCAGGACGCCCGACGCCAGCCAGGCCTGCAGGTCGGCGTCATAGAGGGCGTCATGCGCCCGCGTCCGCTCGCCGAACAGCAGCCACGCCCCGCCGGTCTTCGCGAACTGCGCCCGCGCCTTCAAATGCCCGCGCAGACCCGCGATCCCCGTGCCGTTGCCGATCAGGATGATGGGGGCTTCCGGCGGCGGCGCGTGGAAGCTGCGGTTGGCGCGCACCCGCATGGCGATCTCGTCGCCGATCTGCGCGTCTTGCGTCAGCCAACCGGAAGCCAGACCCGGCGTGCCATCGGGCTGCGTCATCAGGCGGATGCAGAACTCGACCCGCCCATCCGAGGGCAGGGAGGCGACCGAATACTCGCGGCTGGCCGGCTGCTCGCCGTCGCGCACGGGCAGGCCGACCTCGGCGATGTCGCCCGCCGCCCAGTCAGGGGCGTGGTCGATGGGCGCAAACGCCAGATGCCAGGCCGCGCCGCCGGGGCTGCCCGCGTTGAGCAGGGTTCGCTCCACCAGGCGCCAGCGGTCATAGGCGGGCGGGGTCCAGTCGGGGGCTGAGGTGGCGCCCGTGATCTGGTTCAACTGATGCTGCCAGTGGCGGATGGCGCCCGCGTCGCCGTTGTCCACCTCGACCCGGTCGAACAGGGTCTGGGCGCCGCTGCGGTCCAGCCAGTCGCCGACCGCGTAGCCGAAACTGCAATAGGCGTCATAGGACCGGTCGCCCAGGGCCAGCAGACCATAGGACAGGTGCGACAGGTCCACGTCCGCCTTCATCACCTGTCGCACAAAGCGGGCGGCGCTGTCGGGGGCGTCGCCTTCGCCGGTGGTCGAGGCGATGACCAGCAGGCGCCGCGCGCCCTTCAGCGTTTCCAGATCCAGATCACTGAAAGCGACGATCCGCGCGCCGACGCCGCCGTCGCCCAGCGCTCGCGCCGTCATCCAGGCCAGTTCCTCGCCGAAGCCGGTCTGGCTGGCGAAGGCGATCAGGACGGCGTCCTCGCCCGCCGCCTCGGCCAGCAGTCGGGTCTGCTCGGCGGCCCTGCGCGCGGCGGCGCGCACGCGCCAGACCGTCAGGCCGATCAGGCCCAGCCACAGGATCAAAGCGACGCCCGTCCACAGCCAGCGGGTCAGGTCGGCAGTCACGTCAGGCTTCTTCTTCGTCCATCATGGCGGCGAAGGCGGGGCTCATCCGCTCGACCAGACCGCGCGGCGTCCGCTCTATGAAGTGGGCCGCGATCTGCATCGCCTCGGCGAACTCCGGCCCGTCGAACGGGCCCAGCACCATCAGGGCCGTGGCCCACGCGTCGGCGCGCATGGCCGAGGCGTCAAACACCGTCACCTGCGCCAGTCCATTGTCCACCGGCCGTCCGGTCGCGCCGTCGAGGGTGTGCGGATAGAGCCGCTCTTCATGCACGAAGGCTCTGCGCCAGTCGCCGGATGTAGCCACCGCCATGTCGAACAGAGCCGCCACCGTATGCGGCGCGGGCGATCCCGGCACAGCCTCGATCTCGACCCACCAGGGCTGGGCGTCCGGCTTGACCCCGCGCCCCAGAAGCTCGCCGCCGATCTCGACCAGATGCGAGGTCGCGCCCATCTCGGTCAGACGCGCCGAAACCCGGTCCACGGCGTGACCCTTGGCGATGCCCGAGAAGTCGAGCTTCATGCCGCCATTGGGGCCGCCTGCCTGCACCGCCGCCTGGGCGTCGCGGTTCAGCCGCAGCTTCTGCCAGCCGGACACGGCCAGCGCCGCCTCGATCTCTTCGGCGGACGGCAGGGGGTTGAGCGGATCGCGCGGCCCCGGCGGACCGAACCCCCACAGGTCGACCAGGGCCCCGAGGGTTGGATCGACCGCGCCGTTGACGTCGTCGGCCAGATCCAGCGCCGCGTTCAACAGGCTCCAGAAGTCGTCCGACAGCTTCCACGTCCCGGCGGGCGCATTGTTGAAGCGGCTGATCTCGCTGCCGGGCGTCCAGGGGCTGAACAGGGCGATGATGCGCGCCAGCTCTTCGTCGATGGCCGCCTGAAACGCGTCCTGCACGGTTCCCAAGGGCGGAACCAGACGCACCGACCAGGTCGTGCCCATGCTTTCACCCGCCAGCGACCAGATCAGATCGCTGGGCGGCCGTTCGGGCGCGCGGGTGGTCGGCGGGATCAGGACGCGGCTGTCCTGACGGCCGTCCACCACCGCTCCGATCTGGAGCGGCGGCGGGGTCGAACTGGAGCGTTTCGAGGTCAGGGCAGGACTTCCAGCGCGCCGTTCCACGAGGCGTTCGAGCCGGGCTGGCCGTTCACGCCCGCCGTGCGCACCGAGGCGCCCAGCCAGTAGAGACCGGCTTCCGGCCAGGTCACGCTGAAGGCGCCGTCAGCGCCCGTCTTGACCGTGATCTCTTCGGGGTTGTTGCGATAACGGGTGCCGCCGCGCGCGATGGTCACCTCGACGTCGGCGGCGGGCTGGCCGTCCTTCAGCAGCTTGAAGGTGGCGGCCTCACCGACGGCCAGGTCGTTCGGGTGGGTGACGGGCGCCAGTTCCAGACCCTTGCCGACCGTCTTCAGATCGGTGGGCTCGCCCAGGGTGACGAAGGTCTCGGTGCGGCTGTCGGTGCGGGTCGCCTGAACCTCGGTGGCGTCAGCGGGGATGGCGGTGGCGAATTCGGCCTCGGCCCCGCGCCAGCGCTTCTGCTCGCCGCCCTGCTTGTAGCTGGCCATGAAGCCCGAGCCGACGTTGGCGACGCGATAGGTGCCCGGCTGCGACAGGTGCAGATCGAAGCTGGAGCGGTACTTGGCCTGATGGACGTTCTCGGCCTGGGCGGTCGAGCCGTCCGGGGCCGTAATGGTCAGGCCGGCCAGACGCATGGCGGCGTGGTCGGGGATGAAGACCCCGTTCGACATGCCGGCGTCGAAGCCGACCCAGGCGTCGTTGCCCGACAGGACGGTCGAGGTCGGGGCCAGCCAGGCGCGGTGCGCCTGGGCCGAGAGCGGGGCGGCCAGAACGGCGGCCAGAGACAGGAAGGCGAAGGTCTTCTTCATGGTCAGCATCCTTAGCGGGTCACGGCGACGCGAACGGCGCCCAGTTCGGTGGAGCCGGTTCCGGCGCCGGTGTTGGCCCCGCCCCAGCGGAAGGGCACGCGGACGACCTCGCGGCCGCCCAGTTCACGGGCCGCCTCGACGACGATGTTGTACTGGCCGGCGGGCAGGGCGCGCAGGCGGGCGGCGGGCACGGTCACTGAATGACGGCCGGGGGCCTTGGTCGGGCCGGAGACGCCGTCGGCGGGCATGGTCATGGCGCGACCGCCCTTGCGCCACCAGGTGCGCAGGTCCTTCAGCCAGTCCTTGCCGTCGCCCTCGTTGTTGCGGGTCTGCTGATACCAGACGGCCAGGGTCTGGGCCGTCGACTGATCCGGCTTCTCGATCCACACCGCCACATAGGGCCGGTGATAGGAGGCGCTGGAAATGCGCGGCAGCTCGACGCTGACGGTCAGGTCAGCAGCGCTGGCGACGGCGGGGGCGGCGGCCGCAAGGCCCGCAGCGGTCAGGACGAGAGGAAGCTTACGCATGAGGGAACTCGCCAGTGAAAGGGTCAGTGGATGAACAGAAGGGCGATGACGACGGGAATGAGCAGACCCAGGGCCACGATGGGCCAGGTCGAGGGACGGCCGCGCGCGTGCAGCCACAGCAGGGCCAGACCCGTCACGGAAAAGATCACGCAGGCCACGGCGAAGACGTCGATGAACCAGTACCAGACCACCCCGGCGTTGCGACCCTTGTGCAGGTCGTTGAGATAGGCGACCGCCCCGCGCGTGGTCTTTTCGTGCAGGGCCTCGCCGGTTGAACGGTCGATGGTCAGCCATCCGTCGCCGCCCGGCGTGGGCAGGGCGACATAGATCTCGTCCGCCGTGGTCTCGGTGGCGCGGCCCTCCACCTGGACCTTGAAGGCCTCGGCCGCCCAGCGCGCCACGGGGGCGGGGACCGGGTCGGTGGTCTCGGCGGGAAAATCAGCCAGACGCGCCAGCAGGGGCGCGGGCAGGACAGCCGTCGCCTCCTTGACCACCGGCTCGGCCGGAATCTGCGCCGCGTGGTTCAGGGTGATGCCGGTGATCGCGAACAGGATCATCCCGACCAGGCTGACCGCCGCCGAAATCCAGTGCCAGCTGTGCAATTGCTTCAGCCAGAACGACCGTTTGGCGTTCAGCGCCGCCTTGGGGCGTGCGGCGGTCTTGGCGGGATGAGCTGCGGTGTCGGTCACACTATGGCTGTGCCATACCTTGCGAACGATTTGCAATACCGTTTAGGCGCCGGAATGTCGCGGGTCAGCT
>CAYWDO010000025.1:0-12567 GCA_964456995.1 uncultured Brevundimonas sp. | reverse complement strand
TACCTTGCGAACGATTTGCAATACCGTTTAGGCGCCGGAATGTCGCGGGTCAGCTTAGGTGGAAGGCGCTGTAGAGGGCGCCGCCGCCGCACGGTCGTTCGCCTTCAGCGCTAAATCTGGATCTAGGGCGTTGGATTGCGGGTGTCTGCGACAGGCTCGAAACGCGGCGCCTTGGCGAAATCCGCTTTTCCGAACGGCCGGTCTCGGAAAAGATAGCCGTAATAGAACTGGCGCAGGTCGCGGTGGAAGGCGCGGATACGATCTTGGTAGGCCAGTTGAGCCTCCAGGTCGGTCTCCGCCAGGCGGGTCATGAGCGCCTGAACCCCGACCGAGGGCAGGACCCAGCCCAGCGCGCGAGCCGTGGCGTCGCGTTTCTCCAGCCCGCTCCGGTATCCTTGAACCTGATCGGCGACGCTTTCATCTCCGACCTGATGGAAGGCGAAATACCATTTGTAGTGGAAGGCGTCTGTCAGGGGCGGCGAGTCGGCCCACTCGGGATGGCCCGCGTAGAACCGGCGCATCGTCTCCTCGCGCGGGATGTCCCAGGCACGGTTGACCCGCTCGCGCTGGGCCAAAGCGATCTCGGCGCCCTGGTCGACCGGGATGGCGCGGTTGACGAGGACATTGGCCAGGGTGGGGAAGATCAGCACCAGGATGAGCCAGGCGGCGGCGAGCGTCGCGGCGTTGGCCACTGAACTCCACCGCAGCCGACTCGTCAGGCCGCACAGGAGAACCCAGAAGAGAAGATAGACGAAGGCCAGCCCCAGCACGGCCAGCATCGTCAGCGGCGCGACGCCCGACACCATGGCCGCGATCAGGAAGGGTAGCGCCAGCGCGGCCCAGAGAAGACCAAGGCGCAGCCCGCTTCTGCGGAGCCAGAAGGACAGGCCGCCGCCGGGAAGAGCCTGCAGCATCCGCAGGCGACCGGCCTCTCGCTCTCCCGAGACCAGATCATGGAACAGGGCGATGACGAACAGGGGCGCCAGGAAGACAAGGACAAAGGCGAAGTCGAAACGGCCCGGCAGGGCCAGTTCGGGGTTGAAGGTGTCGCCGTCATAGATCTGCGCTTCGAGCCCCAGGGCCCGGACACGCAGGATGTAGGGGGAGACGTCCCGCATGCCGAGAGCTGCGAAGGCGAGACGTGAAGGCGGATCCCACGTCGGATGGAAGCTGTAGTAGCCGGCGCTGCCGGCGTCCTTCTTGGCGTCGATCCAGTCGGCTACGGCGCCTATGTCTTCGGCCTGGGCTGGCGCGATGGCCGCGATTGCGGCGCGCTGGCGGTCGATCTCGGCAAGGCCCGCGATCACCGAGGCCGTCGTCAGCGCCGTCAGCAGGATCACGGCGATGACCGACAGACGGGCCCGAAGGAACAGTCGAAGTTCCTGGCTCAAGAGGGTCATCAGCGCGCTCCCAATCGACGGGTGGACAGGCTCAGGAGTAGGCTGGCGAACGCAAACCAGGCGAGCAGGGTCGCCAGGCCTGGAAGGGCGGCCGTCGCGAGGGTCTCTCCGGCCGGCGGCTGATAGGCGAAATCAGGCATGCGCCGCCAATTGTCAGAGCCGATGCGCTTGCGCCGGTCGGCTCCGGGATCCTGGGCGGTGTCGTCGCTATAGCTGACATCCTCCGCCTGAAGACGATTGAGCCGTTGCACAAGGTCGTAGCGATAGGCCTCCGCCTGCTCGAGGAAGCGACGATGACCGGCGAAGTCGGTGCCGGCGGCGGCCATGGACAGGGACCGGACGGCGATGGCCGGGCTGATGAGGCCGATCGCGTTGACCAAGCCGTTCTGACGGGCCTGGGCGTCGTAGCTGGCCCTGGCGTAACGGTCGAACAGACCCGACGTCAGCCGCTCGCCCTCCATGCCCAGGAGGCCCTTGTAGTTCACCGGCAGGTCCTCGATGCGGGTCACCCCGTAGCGGTCCAGTACCGACTGTTTGAACGCTGCGAAATGCGGGTCGTCGGGATTGTGGCTGTCGCCCGTCCTGCGCAGATCGCGGGCGATTGCGACATCGGTCTGAAACCGGTTCTGCAGGGGCGTGACCGCGCTGGCGATGTCGGGCGCCATCCGGGGCGCCAGCACGGCGACGACCGCCCAGACTGCGACCAAGGCCATGAGGGCGTCGCGGCTCCGTCCGGCCCTGGCGGAGACCAGGACGATGATGACGATCCAGAGGGCGAGATAGAGGCCGTAGCCGACGGCGATGACCGACATGGGCAGCGCCAAGGCGCCGGGCTGACCGGCGATCAGCAAGAAGCCGATCATCGCCGGAAGCCCCACCAGAATGGCCACTACTCCGAGGGCGGAAAGCTTGCCCAGCACGATCTGACGGCGAGAGACGCCTTGCAGGAGGAGGAGCCGCAGGGTCCCCCGCTCGGTCTCGCGTGCCAGCACGCCGTAGCCGAGAAAGATCAGCAGGAGCGGCGCGACGATCTGGAGCACAAAGGCCGGGGTGAGCTGGCCAAACCTGACCAGGAGAGAACTCTGGCGGACATCGCCGAAGTTCGCCGAGTTCTGGCGATGGCCTTCAAGGAACATGCTGTTGCCGGTGAAGGCGTCGACGCCCGGATCGAAGGCGGCGAGCGGTCCCAGCGGGCGGAAGATGAAGGAGCCATAGTGGACCACCCGGTGGGGGTGACGATCCGGCTGGGCGTCGAACGCCTGTTCGGCTTCAGCCTGATGCCGTGCGCGCAACTCGGCGATGCCCTGCTGGTGCGCCCAGGAACTCAGGGAGGCGACGAGGGTGAGCAGGATAAGGAGGGCGAAGGCGATGACCGCGACGCGATTGCGGATCATCAGGCGCAGTTCATCCCGCGCGATCAGGGCGACGCCGTTCATGCCGCCATGGCCTCGCGACCGGAGGAGAACCGGGCATGGAGCGCGCGGACATCGAACCGTTCAGGACCGCTGGCGGAGACTTCGTCCGCAATGCGTCCCGCTTCCAGAAAGCCGATCCGGTCGGCGACATCGGCGGCGCTCAGGAGGTCGTGGGTGACCATAAGGACGGCCGCGCCGCGATCACGGACGGCCGACACCAGGGTGTTGAAATCCGCCGTGGCGCGCGGGTCCAGACCCGAGGTCGGCTCGTCGAGCAGGAGCACCGGCGTCTGCCGCAACAGGGCGACGGCGATGGCCACCTTCTGCCGCATCCCCTTGGAGAAACCGCCGAGGCGCTGGGTCCAGGCGCGGTCCTGCAGACCGGCTGCGGCGAAGGCGTCGGCGATTTCCTTTCGGTCCCGACGGGCGCCGGAAAGGGCAAGCAGGTAATCGGCGTTCTCGAACGCCGTCAGATGCTCGTAGAGAGCTACGTTCTCGGGCAGATAGGCCAGATTGCGACGCGCGCCATCTGCGTCCCGACCGGGATCGACGCCGCAGACCGCGACCTGTCCCGACTGGGCGCGGGCGAACCCGAGCAGGACCGACAGGGTGGTCGATTTGCCGGCGCCGTTCCCGCCCAGGAGGGCGGTGATGCTGCCGGCGGGCACGCTCAGGGACAGGCCGTCCAGAACGCGGTGCGACCCATAGCTGAGGCTGACGGTGTCGAGTTCGATCGCAGCGGTCATCTTCGTTTCCTTGCCTGGCGCGGCCACAGCCGCCTTCCACCTTGGCGACGACCACTGTCGCTCGCCGGATCGTCACGGCCCTTGACCGCAACGACCGTCGCCGAATAGACGCTACAGTATAACATTACAAGTGGAGCTCTCTTGTCCCTTCTGAAGACGTTCGCACCGGCGCTGATGGCGTCCACGGCCCTCGCGTCGTTCGCATTCGCCAGCCCGGTCGCGGCGCAGGACGCGTCGCGGAGTGCGGCCGATGAGTTGGGTGAGGTCATCGTGACCGGAAGCCGGTTCGGCGCTCGAACATCGACGGAATCGACCACGCCGGTCGATGCGATCTCGCGCGATACCTTGCAGCAGAGCGGCCGGGTTGATCTCATCCAGATGCTCAAGGTGCAGGTGCCAAGCTTCAACGCGCCTCGCCCCCTGGGATCTGGCGTGGGCGACTACCTGACCCCGCCCTCGCTGCGTGGCCTAGGGCCGGGCGAGGTTCTGGTGCTGCTGAACGGCAAGCGACGTCACACCTCCGCCGACCTCAACGCCAGCAATGGCGTGGGCCGGGGCGATGTGTCCGTTGATTTCAACGCCATCCCTTCGTTCGCCCTGTCGCGGGCGGAGGTGCTGCGCGACGGCGCCTCCGCTCAGTATGGATCCGACGCCATCTCAGGCGTCATCAACCTGATGCTCGACGGTTCGCTGGGAAGCCGGGCCCAGGCGACGACCGGCGTCACGTCCGAGGGCGACGGCGCCTTCTGGGAGGCCAGCGCCTCCTCCGGGCTCGCCATCGGCGACGGCGGGGTGCTGCGTCTGACCGCCTCCTTCCAGGGCCGTGAGGGAACCGACCGGTCGCGTCCTGACACCCGTCAGCAGTATTTCGGAACGAACGCGGCCGGTCTGCCGACGACGATCTCCGGCAACTATGGCTCAGGCGTTGGGCTGACCCCTTCGAACGGGCGACTGGATCCGCGCGAGGCGACGATCGACCGGCGCGTCTTCCGCTTCGGGGATCAGCCCAGCACCAACGGTCAAATCTTCTACAACCTCGTCCTGCCGACCTCCGGCGACGTGGAGCTCTATTCCTTTGGCGGCTACGGTCGCCTCGACGGAGACATCGAATATTTCTTCCGCCGCGCAGGCCAGGACGAAACGCTGCGCGCCTTCTATCCGGACGGCTATCGGCCGCTTTTGGACACGCGGATCGAGAACGTATCAGTCGCCGTCGGCGCTCGGGGCGACGACCTGCTGGGCTTCGGCTGGGACCTGTCCAGCGTCTTCGGGCGGAACGTTCAGGACCTCTATTACGACAACAGCGTCAACGTCTCCCTTGGCGCCGCTTCGCCGATCCGCTTCCGTCGCCTCGGTGCGGATTTCGACCAGTGGACCACGAACCTCGACCTGACGCGCAGGATCGCTGCGGGCTCAGGCGCGCCGATCGAGTTGGCGCTGGGGTTCGAGTATCGACGCGAAGCCTACGGGCTGGAGTCCGGGGATCTCGACGGCTTCCGGAGCGGCGGGGTCCCCATTCTCGACGGGCCGAACGCGGGGCGACCCGCGCCCATCGGCGCCCAACCGGGCCCCTCGGCGGGCCCCGATGACACCGCAGCCCTCGATCGCGACAGCTACGCCGTCTACGGCGAGGTGCAGAAGGCCTTTGGCGAGCGGCTGCTGCTTCAGGCGGCCCTGCGCCATGAACGCTATTCCGACTTCGGAGACACGACCAACTACAAGGTGTCAGGCCGCCTGGACCTGATCGGCGGTCTGGCGGCCCGCGCATCCTGGAACACCGGCTTCCGCGCGCCCGCCCTGGCCCAATCGGGATACAATGCGTCGAATACGCTGATCCTCAACGGTCAGCAGGCCATCGTCCGCGTCGCGGCCGTGGACAGTCCGGCCGCCCGCCTGGTCGGGGCGACGGACCTGAAGCCGGAGACGTCGCGCAATCTGTCGGCCGGCCTGGTCTTCGAACGGGGCGGCCTTACCGCGACCCTGGATGCCTACCGCATCGAGGTCGAGGATCGGATCGCCATCTCCTCGACCTTCCAGGATGCACGCCTGACGGGTTATCTGGCCGCCAACGGCCAGGGGAATTTCAGCGCCATCTCCTTTGTCACCAATGCGGTGGACACCACGACCGAGGGTGTGGATCTGGTGGTCGCCTACCGGCATGACTTCGCCGACGGCGGCCAGCTGAGGGGCACGCTGGCCGGCAACTACACGCAGACCGAGTTTGATCGCATCGCCGGCACGCCGGCTCCGCTCGCAGCGCTCGGCATCACCACCCCGCTGTTCGACCTGACGCAGCAGCTTCGCTTCTCCGACAGCCTGCCCGGCGACAAGGTCACTTTGGATCTGGACTATGCGCGGGGTCCGTTCGGCGTCTCGCTGACGAACACCCGATACGGCGAGGTCTCCACCGTCGCTCTGTCCAATCGCACGCCGGGCCAGATCGCCGTGCTGACGCCCGGCTACGACGTGCGCCAGGTTCCGGTGGGAGCCGCCGGCAACGCCGACCTGATCCAGACCTTTGGGGCCGAATGGCTGACCGACCTCGAAATCAGCTGGGAAGTGACCCCGGCCGTCCGTCTCAGCCTGGGGGCCCAGAACCTGTTCGACGTCTATCCGGACGAGAATATCGCCTCAACCGTCGCCAGCGTCGCGGCCGGGACCAACGGCGCCGACAACGCCGGAACCCAGCCCTACAACGCCATCTCGCCGTTCGGCTTCAGCGGCCGGTCGATGTTCTTCAGGGTGGGCCTGACGTTCTAAACGGGCGACCGAATGCCCGCTTTTGCGCCCGTTCAGCAACGGCCGCTCCTGGCGCTTCAGCTGGTGTTTTTTGACGGATCACGCAAAAACAGGGGCTCGGTTTTTCCAGTTTTGACCGGCGGCGACAGTCAGTAGGTCAGCCGCAGGCCGAGGCTGATCAAACGCGGCGGGCCATAGCCTTCGACGCCGTTTCCGGTCTCGGAAACCTCGACCTCGGCGTCGAACAGGTTGTCGGCGGCCAGCCATAGGGACGCCGTCTCATTGACCCGCCAGTCGGCCCGGACATCTGCCGTCACGGCGGCGCCCAGCACCCGGCTGTTCAGGTCGTCCTCGAACCGTTTGCTCTCGTATCGGGCCCGTACGCCCAGGGTCAGACGGTCGCTTGCGCGCCAGTCGGCCCCGGCCGAGACGCTCCAGATCGGCGCCTGGGCCGGGCGCAGGCCTGTCAGTTGCGGCGCGGCCGATCCGCCGTCCAGCCGCGCGTCGGTGATCGACACGGCCCCGGTCAGATCCAGCCCGCTCCGCAGCGTCTGACGCGCGCTGATCTCGACGCCGGTCGCCTCGATGGTCCCGGCGTTCTGGCGCTGGCGCAGCACCCCGCCCGCCGGCACGAAGCCGGCGCGGGGGAAGGTGCCCGGCCCCTCGCCGATGGTGACGTTGACGATGGCGTCCTCGATCCGGTTCCAGAACAGGGTCGCGTTCAGCGCCGAGATCGGCCCCTCGAAGGCCAGACCCGCCTCGACGCCTTGAAGCGTCTCCGGGACCAGCCCGGCGTTGGCTTCGGTCAGGTCGTTGCCGACCCGGAAGGGCCGGTGCAGTTCGTTCAGAGTGGCGGGCCGGAAGCCGGAATAGGCCGCCGCCCGCGCCGCCCAGCCGCCGCCGATCATGCGCCGCGCCGCCAGACGCGCGCTGACCACCTCGCCCGAGCGTTCGGGATCGGTCTCGTCCAGCGTCGCCGCCCCGGTGGCGAGATCGCGTTCGAGCCGTCGCCCGTTCTGGTTCTTCCAGCCGTCCAGCCTCAGGCCGCCCGCGAACAGCCAGGGTCCGTTCTCCAGCGCTCCCTCGCCGTAGATCCCCGCCACCGAGGTTTCCCCGCCTGCGATCCGGTCGCGGGTGAAGGCGCCGGCCATGTAGCGGAACAGCTCGTTCGTCTCGCCCTCGTTGAAGCGTGCATCGGCGCCGACCTCCCACTCCAGTCTTTGGCCCCCCAAGCCGTCGCGGCGTCCCCGCAGGGCGGCGTTCAGGCCCCAGCCGGTCGCGGGCGTCTGATACTGGTCGTTGGCGGGCGTGGTCGTCGCCCGGTCGGCGGCGACGGCTGCCGAGGTGTTGGCCAGATCGCTCTCGCGTCGCCAGGCCTGCAGCCGCCAGCCGGTGTGGTCGGCGCTGGCCTGACGTGCGGCCGTCGCCGACAGCACATGGCCGCTGGCCGTGGCCCGCGCCCCGGCCAGACCCGAGCCGCGATCCTCCTCATAGGCCGCCGCGCGCAGCGACAACGCCGCCTCGCCCATCGGCAGGTCGGCGCGCAGGGCCGCGCTCCTCGCTTCCAGATCCAGCGGCGTGTCCGCCGCCCCCGCTGCATTCCCGCGCACGGGCGTATAGCCGTCGCTGGTTTCGTACAGCACCGATCCTGTCAGCCGCGCCGGCCCTGCATCGACCCCGCCCGACCCCGCCAGCCGCGCTCCGCCTCGCTCGGCCACCGAGGCGTCCAGCACCCCGCCGCGCTCGCGTTCCCTCAACTGGATCACCCCGGTCAGGGCGCCCGCGCCATAGGGACCGGCGCCGGCGCCGCGCACGATGTCCAGGCTCTCGATGCTCTCCGTCGGCGCCTGGCTCCAGATCACCCAACCGCCGAAGGGATCGTTCAGCGGCACGCCGTCCAGCGTGACCAGCGTCCGCCCCGCGCCCGACGGTGCAATGGCGCGCAAGGATATGCCCTGGGTGGTCGGATTGGCGGCCAGACTCGAGGTGCGCCGGAACAGCGAAACCGCCGGCACCGTCGCCAGGGCCTCGTCCAGCCGCGTCGCGCCGGACAGCGTCTCCTCGCCTAGGCGAATGACGGAAAAGGCGGCTTCGCCAGCCGCAGGGGGCAAACGAGCGGCGGTGACCACCACCTCGTCGAGCGTGGTGGTCGGGGGGGCGGGGGGCGTGTCCTGAAGCATCAAGCGGGACAATACCCCAGCGCCGCGTCGGTTGCGCGCGTTTAAGCGGCCTGCGCTACAGCATGTCGCGACAGGGCCAGTCGGATGGCGTTCAGCAAGGCGTCGGGCTGGATCGGTTTCTGCGCCACCCCGTCCATGCCGGCGGCCAGGTATTCGGCCTCGTCGCGCGGGTCGGCGTTGGCGGTCAGGGCCAGGATGGGCACGGCGCCGGCTGGGCCGGGCAGGGCGCGGATGGCCCGCGTCGCCGCCACCCCGTCCATCACCGGCATCTTGACGTCCATCAGGATCAGGTCGAACGGGGCGAGGCTCGCCCGCTCCACCGCCTGTCGTCCGTCCTCGGCGGTCTCGTAGGTGCAGCCGAACAGCTCCAGAACCTTGCCGGCGACGAAGCGGTTGGCGGCGTGATCGTCAACCACCAGCACGTGCAGGGTCTCATGCGCGGTCGGGGCGGCCACCCGGTCTTCGCCGCGCCGTGCGTCGGCCTGGGCCAGCGGCAGATGCAGGTCAAAGCGGAAACGCGCCCCGCCGTGCGGCGACCGCTCCAAGGCCAGTCGTCCCTCCATCCGCTCGACGATCTGACGACAGATGGCCAGACCCAGACCCGCGCCCGCGCCCTGCCTCCCCGCCTCGCCGGTGTTGAAGGGCTCGAAGATGGCCGCCGCCGCCGCGTCGCTGACGCCGGGACCGCTGTCATCGACGACGGCGTCCAGCCGCACCCGTCCGTCGTCCAGCCGCGTGCTCAGGCTGACCTCGACCGCGCCCTCCTGGGTGAACTTCAACGCATTGCCGATCAGGTTGTTGAGCAGCTGTTTCAGCCGCATCTCGTCGCCGACGACCCAGCGGGCCTCGGCCGTATCCGTGGTCACGGTCAGGCGCAGGTTCTTCTCTTCCGCGCGCGGCCGCCACAGGGCCGACAGGTCGGCGGCGACGGCGTCCAGGTCCAGCGGCGCGGGCTCCAGCGTCAGGATGCCCGCCTCGGCGCGCGACATGTCCAGCGCGTCGGTCAGCAGCCGCAGCAGGCTGTTTCCCGAGTCCAGGATGGTGCGGACATAGGGGCGCAGCGAGCCTTGAGTCAGTTCGCGCTCCATCAGGGCGGCGACGCCCAGCACCCCGTTCAGGGGCGTGCGGATCTCATGGCTCATCACCGCCAGGAACTCGGACTTGGCGCGGCTGGAGGCGCGGGCCTCGGCCTCGGCCCGCACCAGATTCTGCGCCAGTTCGCTCATGGCCTCGGCGCGGCGCTTGTGGATGGCCACGCCCGCCTGCATGACGTGCAGGCCCGCCCCGACCCCGACGTAGCGGCCGCGCGAGACGACGACGAAGCCTTTCAGCAGGGCGCCCAGATCCGCCGCGTCCATGGTCTGGAACAGAACCTCGGCCGAGGCGTCGGCCTCGACCAGCAACGGCGACGGGTCCATCAGGGCCGAGATGGGACGACGGGCATAGAGGGCGCGGCCGAACTCAGCCGCCATCTTCAGGGTGAAGGCGTTGCGCTCGATCAGGCCGACGGGCCGGCGGTCCGCGTCCACCACGGCGATGACCAGGGTGTCGGGCTCGGCCTGAAACCGGTCGAAGGCCTCGGCGCCGAAGGCGTCCGGCGCCATGGGCGGCGCCGCCTCGACGAAGTCCCCGATCCTGGCCATTCTGTCGCCCCTTGCGCGTTTTGCGAGAGCGCAGTTAGGGCGACGGCGCTTAACAGCCGCTTTGCTTGAAATGAATGTTTTGCAAGAACAATCTGACGATTGCTCCGCGCGCGGAGCTTAAAGCCGGACCAGCAGCTCCGCCGCAAAGCTCGACAGGCTGTCGTCACGCGCGCCCATGACCACCACCCGGTCGCCGGGCCGGGCCAGATCCACAATGCGGTCGCCGCAGTCGGCGCGCGTCGCAAGCGCTTCGGCCTGGCGCCCTTCCGCCCGCACGCCCGCCGCGATGTCCTGCGAGCCCACACTGCGGTCGGTGGTGCCGCCGTAATAGACCGGCTCGGGCATCAGCAGGACGTCATGCTCGCGCATCAGCCCGGCGAAGCCCTCGATGAATTCCCGCTGCATCAGCTTCAGCGGGCCAAAGCCATGCGGCTGGAACAGGATCAGCAGCCGCCCGTCAAAGGCGTGCAGGGTCTTCAGCGTGGCGGCGATCTTGTCGGGGTTGTGGGCGAAGTCGTCGATGACGGTGACGCCGTTTTGCGTCCCCACCACCTCCAGCCGCCGCCGAATGCCGGCGAAGGTCGTGAGCGCCGCGACCGCCGCATCGACCGACACGCCCAGCGCCTTGACCGCGCCCAGCGCCGCCAGCGCATTGGCGACATTGTGCGCGCCCGGCACGTTCAGCACGACCTCACGCGGGGCCTCGCCGCGCACCCGCAGCTCGAAGGCCATGCCGGTCGGCAGGGGCGCCAGGTCATGCGCCGACAGATCCGCCTCTTCCTCGCCCAGAGCGAAGGTGACGGCCTTGCCCGGCGCCAGTTCCTGCGCCAGCGCCGCTGTCTCGGGATTGTCGAGGTTCAGCACCGCCGTCTGCGCCCGCCCGACGAAGCCGCCGAACAGGTCGCGCAACTCCTCCATCGACTTGTGGTCCAACGAGATGTTCGAGACGACCGCCACCGTCGGATCATAGCGGGCGATGGAGCCGTCGCTCTCGTCCACCTCGGCCACGAATAGATCGGGACCCCCGACCAGGGCGCTGGCGAAGGGGTGGTCCGCATCGGCGAAGTTCTTCATCACCGCGCCGTTGACCACGGTGGGCTTGCGGCCCGCCTGATCCAGGATCCAGGCTGCCATGCCGGTGATGGTCGACTTGCCGCTGGTTCCGGCAACCCCGATCGAGGTCGGGGCGGCGTTGAACAGTTCGCTCAGCAGCTGGGGCCGGGTCTTGATCGTTGCGCCCACGCGCTTCGCCGCGCCGATGTCGGGCACCGTGTCCTCGACCGCGCCGGTGGCGACGACGATCTGATCGGGGCTAGCCACGCCCGATCCGTCCTGCGGATGCAGGGTCACGCCGTGGGCCCGCAGCCAGTCGAACTTGTCCGGCGTGCGGCCCTGATCCAGCGCCCGGTCCGAGCCTGCGATGCGGTTTCCCTGCGCCTGAACGATCATGGCCAGGGGCAGCATGCCGGACCCGCCGACGCCGCAGAAGAAATAGTCTTTGTTCATCGGCTTGATTTTGACGCGCGAAACCGGGGAATGTCCGACGGCCTGACTAGCACGGGCGACGCCGGAGGCCAGCCCCATCGCCATCTCTGTCCCTTTCAAGATCGGTGTCGTCAACGCCAGCTCGCGTCTGGACCCCGAGCGCGGTCAGGCGATCCAGGCCTGGATGGATCAGGCCTATCCGGGCGGCGAGGTGCAGTTGGTCTTCCACCCTCAGAGCTTCAACAAGCACGGCCATTTCGGCGGCGACGACGCCACCCGCGCCCGCGCCTTCGTCGAGTTCGCCAATGATCCGCGCCTTAGCGCCCTCTGGTTCGCGCGCGGCGGTTATGGCTCGTGCCGCATCGCCGAGGCCGTCCTGCCGCAACTGACCGATGTGGCGAGGAAGAAGCGCTACCTCGGCTATTCCGACGCGGGCAGCCTGCTGGCCCTGCTCTACAAGGCGGGCTTTCCCCATGTGGCCCACGGTCCGATGGCCTCGGACGGGGCGCGCCACGACGCGACGGGCCGTCGCGCGGTCGACTGGCTGGTCAGCGGCGACCGCGCCGCGCTGGAGCCTTCGCTCCTGGACGACCCGCGCCCGGCCGTCGCCTTCAATCTGACCATCCTGAACGAACTGGTCGGCACGGCGCTGGAGCCCGACCTGACCGGCCACGTCATCATGCTGGAAGAGGTGTCCGAGGCCCTCTACCGCGTGGACCGGATGATGTTCCACCTGACCGGCCAGGCCTCGATCCGCCGTGCGGCGGGCATCCGCTTGGGCCGGGTCTCGGACGTCACGCCCAATGATCCCGACTTCGGCCTGACGGCGGAGGAGATCGTCCGCTACTGGTGCGAACGCTCGGGCATTCCCTATCTGGGGACCGCCGACATCGGCCACGACCCCGACAACAAGGTGGTTCCGTTCGGCGCGACGCGCTGACGGCCTCAGCCCTTGAAGG
>CAYWDO010000024.1:0-24478 GCA_964456995.1 uncultured Brevundimonas sp. | reverse complement strand
CCTAGTTCTTCAGACGATAGCCTGTCTTGAAGATCCAGCCCACCGCCGCCAGACAGGCGAAGAAGAAGCCCAGCGTAGCCGTCAGGCTGAGCCCTATGCTGACATCCCCCACGCCATAGAAGGCCCAGCGGAAGCCGGAGATCAGATAGACGATGGGGTTGAACAGCGTCACCGTGCGCCAGCCATCCGGCAGCATGTCGATCGAATAGAAAGCCCCGCCCAGGAAGGTCAGAGGCGTCACGATCAGCATGGGGATCATCTGCAGCTGTTCGAAATTCTGCGCCCAGACCCCGATGATGAAGCCGAACAGGCTGAAGGTCGTCGAGATCAGGATCAGGAAGGCCAGCATCCAGAAGGGGTGCAAAATCTGCAACGGCACGAACAGGGCCGCCGTCGCCAGGATGATCAGCCCCAGCACCGCCGACTTGGTCGCCGCCGCCCCGACATAGGCGATGACGATCTCCAGCGGGCTGACGGGCGCCGACAATATCTCATAGATGGTGCCGGTGAACTTGGGGAAGTAGATGCCGAAGGAGGCGTTGAAGATCGACTGGGTGAACAGGCTCAGCATGATCAGGCCCGGCACGATGAAGGCGCCATAGGGCACGCCCCCGACCTCTTCCATGCGGCTGCCGATGGCCCCGCCGAAGACGACGAAATACAGCGCCGTGGTGATCACCGGCGTCACGATCGACTGCCACAGGGTGCGCAGGGCCCGCGCCATCTCGAAGCGATAGATGGCCCAGACGCCATGTCCGTTGAACGCCATCACGCGGCCTCCCCTTGATGATCCGCGTCGCGGTGGACCAGGCTGACGAAGATGTCTTCCAGCGAGCTCTGGCGGGTGTTCAGGTCCTTGAAGGCGACGCCCAGATCGGACAGGCGGCGCAGCAGCGACGGCACCCCGGTCTTATCTGCGTGGGCGTCGAAGGCGTATTCCAGCTCTCCGCCCTCGTTCTTCAGGCTCAGATCCCATTCGGCCAGCTCGGCCGGGATAACCGTCATCGGCTCTTGCAGGTTCAGGGTCAGGGTTTTCTTGCCCAGCTTCTTCATCAGAACCGAGGTCTGCTCGACCAGGATCAGTTCGCCCTTGAGGATGACGCCGACCCGGTCGGCCATCTCCTCGGCCTCTTCGATATAGTGGGTGGTCAGGATGATGGTGACGCCCTGATCCCGCAGCTTGCGCACCAGGGCCCACATATCGCGGCGCAGTTCGACGTCCACGCCCGCCGTGGGCTCGTCCAGGAACAGGATCTCGGGTTCGTGGCTCAGGGCCTTGGCGATCATGACGCGGCGCTTCATCCCGCCGGACAGGGTCATGATCTTGGCGTCCTTCTTGTCCCACAGCGACAGGTCGCGCAGGACGCGCTCGACGTGGGCCGGGTTCGGCGCCTTGCCGAACAGGCCCCGGCTGAAGGTGACGGTGGCCAGCACGGTCTCGAAGGCGTCGGTCGTCAGTTCCTGCGGCACCAGGCCGATGCGGGTGCGGGCGGCGCGATAGTCCTTCTGGATGTCATGACCGTCGGCGATCACCGTCCCGGTCGAGGGCGTGACGATGCCGCAGACGATGGAGATCATCGTCGTCTTGCCCGCCCCGTTCGGCCCCAGCAGGGCGAAGATCTCGCCCTTTTCGATCTCCAGATCGACGCGTTTCAGCGCCTGATGACCGGATTTGTAGGTCTTGGTCAGACCCTGGATAGTGATGACTGGCGGCATGAGCCCTCCCGGCGCAGGTTGCGCAGATAGGCAGAGGGCGCGACGGGCTCAAGGGCCGCACGGCCCGTGGCGTGACAGTATTCTGTTCGGCGCCATCCAGCAGGGAACCCCGAGCGTAGACCTGTGTTCGCCCCACGGAGGTTCACCATGCCCATCGCCGCACCGTCTCCGCGCCGCGTCGCCGCCCTGGCGACCGCCGCCGTCCTTGTTCTGGGCCTCGCCGCCTGTGTCACGGCGCCGTCCGCGAGCGAAGTTCGCGCGCCGCAACCGTTGAAGACCATCGACGCCGAACGCCTCTGGTCGGGTCGCTGGCACGAGGTCGCGCGCCTGCCGATGAAGATCACCGACGGCTGCGTCGCGGGCGCCAGCAACTATGACTTCACCCCGCCGACCCGCGTCGCCGTGCGCGACACCTGCCAGGTCGGCACGCCCGAGGGCCGCGAGAAGGCCATCGAGGGGCGCGGCGAAATTCTCGATCCCGGCGTGAACGCCAAGCTGCGGGTCAAATACTTCTGGGGCTTCATCACCTGGGACTATTGGGTGCTGGATCGCGCCGAGGACTATAGCTGGTTCATCGCGTCGGACCCGACCTTCGACAAGCTGTTCATCTATACCCGCGACGTGCCCAGCCCTCAGCAGTTGGCGCGCCTGACAGAGCGGACAAGGGAACTGGGTTATGATGTCAGCCGCTTGGAGTATCCCGCCCTGCCCCGAAATTGAGGATCTGTCCCATGCTCCGCCGAAACCTGGTCGCTACCCTGCCTCTGTTCATCGCGCTCGCAGCCTGCGGCACGGAGAGCACCCTGCCGGAAAGCGTCGGCTTCGGCGCTGATCCTCAGTTGCCCGAGGCGCGGCAGCAGCGCGTGCCGACGCTCAAGATCGCCCCCGCCATCGGCTGGCCCGAAGGTCGCACGCCGACCGCAGCACAAGGCCTGGCGGTCAACGCCTTCGCCACGGGGCTGGACCATCCGCGCTGGATCTATGAACTGCCCAACGGCGACGTCCTGGTGGCAGAGAGCAATGCGCCGCCCAAGCCGGACGACAAGAAGGGCGGCCTGCGCGGCTGGGTCCAGGGCCTGGTCATGAGCAAGGCGGGCGCGACCGTGCCCAGCGCCAACCGCATCTCCCTGCTGCGCGACGCTGACGGCGACGGCGTGGCCGAGACGAAGACCGTCTTCCTGTCCGGCCTGACCTCGCCCTTCGGCATGGCCTTGGTCGGCGACCGTCTGTTTGTCGCCAACGCCGACGCCGTGGTGGCCGTGCCGTATCAGACGGGCCAGACCCAGATCACCTCGGCGCCGGTCAAGGTCGCGGACCTGCCCGCCGGGCGCAATCACCACTGGACCAAGAGCCTGGTCGCCTCGGCGGACGGGTCGAAACTCTATGTCGGCGTCGGCTCCAACTCCAACGTGGGCGAGAACGGTCTGGACGAAGAGGTCGACCGCGCCGCCGTGCTGGAGATCGATCCGGCCACCGGCGCGCGGCGCGTCTTCGCCTCGGGCCTGAGGAATCCTGTCGGCATGGCCTGGAACCCTGAGGACGGGCGGCTGTGGGTGGCGGTCAACGAACGCGACGAGATCGGCGACGACCTGGTGCCGGACTACATGACCTCGGTCACGCCGGGCGGCTTCTATGGCTGGCCGTGGAGCTATTACGGCCAGACGGTGGATGCGCGGGTCGAGCCGGCGCGGCCGGACATGGTCGCCAAGGCCATCAAGCCCGACTACGCGCTCGGCTCGCATACCGCTTCCCTGGGCCTGACCTTCTACACGGGCGCCCTGATGCCCCAGTGGCGGAACGGGGCCGTCATCGGCCAGCACGGCTCGTGGAACCGCAACCCGCCCGCCGGCTACAAGGTCATCTTCGTGCCCTTCAGCGGGGGCAAGCCCTCGGGTCCGCCGCAGGACGTCCTGACCGGCTTCCGCAATGACAAGGGCGAGGCCATGGGCCGCCCGGTCGGCGTTCTCGGCGTCCGCTCCGGCGCGCTTCTTGTCGCCGACGACGTGGGCAATGTCATCTGGCGCGTCACGCCCGCCGCCCGCCCCTGACAAAAAAGGCCCGGCGCGAGCCGGGCCTTTCCTTAGGTGCAATCGCCCCGATCAGTTGGGCGGGGTGATCACGATGGGCTCAGGCGTGGTCGCCGACGTGGCAGGCGCCGCCGGGACGGGGCTCACAGGCGCGACCGTCTGGGGCGCGACCGACAGATAGGGCTGCGGACCCGTGGGTACGACCAGCGCCTCGACCGCTGCCGGCGCGGGCGCGGCGCGGGCTGCCTGAACTTGAGCCGGAGCCCGAGCTGCCGGCGCCGCGCGGCGTTCAACAGGCGCAACGGCGGGCGGCGGGATCGGCACAGCGGTCGTCAGCTCAGCCGGGGTTTCCATCGGGATCGACGGCGCGTTCAGCGGCGCCACCTCCGATGCGGCAAGCTGTGCCGCCAGCGGGGCGAAGGGCACAGGCTCTTCCGCCACGGGAGCGGCCGGTTGCATCAACATGGTCGCTGCAGCGCCGGCGACGACCAGCGCGCCCAGCGGCGCCAGGATCATCCACGTCTTGACGGGCTTGTTCGACTTGCGAGCGCCGCTGCGGGCATAGACGGGCACATAGGCCTCGCTGTCCACATTGGCGGCGGCGGGACGGATTTGATCGGTATAGGTCACGGACATGATGTCTTCTCCTTGATCCAGGGCCACTCAACCCCGCGTCAAAGAGTAAGGTTCCGCGAACATCCGCACCGCCTCGAAGAAACACCACCATCGCCACAGTTCAGGCGAAACCGTGATCAAGTCATATCACCGTCGTTTCTTTCGAGTATATTTCCCGACACCCCCGCCGAGGTTGACGTAACGTCGCAGAGCAAACCTTCCGCAACGTCATTCAAGGACGCTCAAGCATCGCTTTTGCGAAACATTGTGGCGACAGTCGCTCTCGACCGGTTGACCCGCCGCCACGGCCCGTTCATCAACCCTGATAGGCGAAATTCGGCAAAGAGGCGGCGCAACCATGGGTCTGGCAGCGAACATCCGGCGCGATATCAGGTTCGCGGGCGGGCTGTACCGCCTGCTGAAACGCATCAAGCCGATCACCCTCGACAGCGACGTCCTGCTCTGTGACGACATCGAAGAGGCGGTCGACAAGTTCGCGGACCATGTCGCGCTCGAGGACGAGAATCGTCGCCTGACCTATCGCGAGCTGGACGCCCTGGCCAACCGCTACGCCCACTGGGCCAAGGCGCGGAATCTGAAGCGGTCGGACGTCATCGCTCTGGTGATGCACAACCGGGTCGAATACCTCGCCGCCTGGATCGGCTTCTCCAAGGTCGGCGTGGCCACGGCCCTGATCAACACCAATCTCAGCGGCGCCGCCCTGGCCCACTGCCTGTCCATCTCCAACGCCTTCAACGTCGTGACGGATCAGGACTGCTGGCGCGCGGTGGAAGAAGCCCGCCCCTTCGTCGACCGCAACCTGATGAGCTGGGTCCACGGCCTGTCCGACGAGGACGAGACCAACGACCGCCGCGACATCGACAACGCGGTGCGCAGCGCCTCGTCGGTGCGCCCGGACAAGAGCCTGCGCAGCGGCCTGACCAATCGCGACACGGCCCTGTTCATCTTCACCTCCGGCACCACCGGCCTGCCCAAGGCGGCGCGTATCCCGCATTCGCGCGCGCGGACCTATATGCGCGCCTTCGCAGGGGCCACGGCCTCGACGTCCAAGGACGCCCTTTATAACTGCCTGCCGCTGTATCACTCGACCGGCGGCCTGGTCGGCGTCGGTTCGGTGCTGCTGAACGGCGGGCGGATGATCATCCGCCGCCGCTTCTCGGCCACCCACTTCTGGCCCGACGTGAAGACCTCGGGGGCGACCATGTTCGTCTATATCGGCGAGCTGTGCCGCTACCTGGTCAACTGCCCGCCCAATGAGGACGAGCGCGCCCACAAGTTGCGTCTGGCGTTTGGCAATGGCCTGCGCCCCGATGTCTGGACCGAGTTCCAGCAGCGTTTCGGCATCAAGAACATCATGGAGTTCTATGGCTCCACCGAGGGCAACGTCTCCCTGTTCAACTTTGACGGCAAGGCGGGCGCCATCGGTCGCGTGCCCGGCTTCCTGAAGTCGCAGCTCAATATCCGGCTGATTGCGCTGGATCCCGAGACCGGCGAGCCGGTCCGGGGGTCGGACGGCGCCTGCCGCCTGGTGGCGACCGGCGAAACCGGCGAGGCGATAGGCAAGATCGCCGCAGACATCCGTCACGACTTTTCGGGCTATGCCGACAAGAAGGCTTCGGAGAAAAAGATCCTCACCGACGTCTTCAAGAAGGGCGACCGCTGGTTCCGCACCGGCGACCTGATGCGTCAGGACCGCGACGGCTACCTCTATTTCATGGATCGGCTGGGCGACACCTATCGCTGGAAGGGCGAGAACGTCTCCACCGCCGAGGTCGAGCAGCGGCTGCATGACGCGCCCGGGGTTCAGGAAGTCATCGCCTACGGCGTCGCCGTCCCCGGCCAGGAGGGCAAGGCGGGCATGGCTGGGCTGGTGATGGAGGGCAAGTTCGACCCCGCCGCCTTCGCCGCCTATGCCGACGAGCAGTTGCCGCCCTACGCCCGACCGGTCTTTGTGCGACTGATGAAGTCGGCTGAGACCACCGGCACCTTCAAGTACCGCAAGGTCGATCTGGTGGCCGACGGATTCGACCTCGAGAAGGTCGAGGGCGTCGTCTATGTGCGCGGCAAGGCCGGCTATCAGAAGCTGACGGCCAAGGCCTATGAGGCGATCCTCGACGGCACGACGCGGCTGTAGTTTCCGTCCCAAACCGGGATCGGCGAAACGCCGCCTTAAGCATTAACGCCGATAACGGGCGTCCTGAGCTTTTCCTCAAGGACGTCCGGCGGACCCATGTTCCAGATTATCGGCATCATCATGCTGTTCGCCATGGTGTTCGGCAGCTTCCTGCTGCACGGCGGCAAGATGGCGACGATCCTGTATTCGTTGCCCTATGAGCTGATGGCCATTCTCGGGGCGGGCATCGCCGCCTTTCTGATCTCCAACAGCCTGCCGGTCATCAAGGGCGCCCTGGGCGGTTTCGGCAAGTCGTTCGCCGGACCCAAGTGGAAGAAGCAGGACTACAAGGACCTGTTGAGCCTGCTGTTCCAGCTGACCAAGACCATGAAGTCCAAGGGCGTCATCGCTCTGGAAAGCCACATCGAAAAGCCGGCCGAAAGCACCATCTTCCAGAAATACCCCAAGGTGCTGAAGGACCACTTCGCCACCGACTTCATCTGCGACACCCTGCGGATGATGACCATGAACCTCGAAGATCCGCATCAGATCGAGGACGCCATGGAAAAGCAGCTGGAAAAGCACCACCACGAGGCCCTGGCCCCGGCTCACGCCTTGCAGAACCTGGCGGACGGCCTGCCCGCCCTGGGCATCGTCGCCGCCGTGCTGGGCATCATCAAGACCATGGGTTCCATCACCGAGCCGCCGGAAGTCCTGGGCGGCATGATCGGCGGCGCCCTGGTC
Organism: uncultured Brevundimonas sp.; assembly: GCA_964456995.1. Classification (GTDB taxonomy): domain Bacteria; phylum Pseudomonadota; class Alphaproteobacteria; order Caulobacterales; family Caulobacteraceae; genus Brevundimonas. The sequence goes on along the minus strand of CAYWDO010000024.1, from coordinate 17,242 downwards.
GGCACCTTCCTCGGCGTCTTCCTGGCCTATGGCCTGGTCGGCCCCTTCGCCGCGCGGCTGAGCGCGATCGTCGACGAGGAAGCCGCCTACTACAAGATCATCCGCTCGGTGCTGGTCGCCCACCTGCACGGCAACGCGGCGCAGATCTCGGTCGAGATCGGCCGCGGCGACATTCCCTCGACGGCCCAACCCTCCTTCCTGGAAATGGAAGAAACTTTGGCTGCGGCGCCGACGGACGCCTGATCCTTCTGAGGGCTGGAACACAGTCCGCTCACGCCGGTTCTCCACGGGTCACGTTCGCGTGCATTCCTGTGGAGCTTCGCATGAAAGCCTTCCCGCCCCTCCTGCTCGCCGCGCCAGCCCTGCTGATGCTTGCTTCCTGCAACGACACCCCCGCTTCGGCGCCCGCGCCCGCCGTCCCGACCGTCGCCAGCGCCGAGGCCCTGGCGCCGTCGCCGGCATCGGATAGCAGCGCGCCGCCGCCCGGCGAATCGGTCGCGCCTCCGAGCCAGACGCCGCCCACCCTTCCCGAGGACAAACCCCCGACCGATCCAATGGACCCGACCGCAGGACCGATCCCCCCAGCCTGACCTCAATCCGACATCGGACTTGTCGAACCGGGTGATCTCGCGTTACGCCTTGCATAGGCGGGATTGTCCCGCCGGATTCTGAAATCTGAGGGGCTATAGTCACATGACCATCCGTCGCCTGATGATCGTCGCCGCCGGGCTCAGCGCCCTGTCGCTGGCCGCCTGCCAGCAACCCGCGACCAAGACTGAAGAAAACGCAGCTACGACCGCTGACGCCGCCGCCGATACGGCCGCCGTCGCTGCGGACCAGGCCGCCGACGCCGCTTCGGCCGCCGCCGGCGCAGCCACCGACGCCGCCGCTTCGGCTGGCGACGCGACTGAGAAGGCCGCCGACGCCGCTGGCGCCGCCATGACCCCGGCGCCCGCTCCGGCGACCCCCGCTCCGGCCGCCAACTAAAAAAGTTCGGCTCTCAAAAAAGCCGGCCAAGGGCCGCTCCGACTGATGTCGGGGCGGCCCTTTCTTCTTGCGGATAACGCGACTTCACGAACCCGTGAGAATTTCGCTTGCGGTTTCACTCACGATCCCGTTATCTCCCGGTCAGCGAGGGTTCATGATCTCGCGTTTACCTTCTGAAGGATACTACCCATGCGCATCACCGCTCTGATCGCCGCTTCGGCCGCCGCTCTGGCCCTGGCTGCTTGCCAACCCGCCGCCACCGACAAGGTTGAAGACGCCGCTGCCGACGCAACCGACGCCGCTGCAACCGCTACGGACGCTGCTGCGACCGCCGACGCCGCTGCAACCGACGCCGCTGTCGCCGCTGGCGAAGCTGCTGCTGCTGCTCCGGCCGCCGCTGCTGAAGCTGCTGCTGCTGCTCCGGCTGCTGACGCCGCCGCTGCTCCGGCCGCTCCGGCTGCCGCTCACTAAGACTTACGTCTTGGATCGCGGCCTTACGGGTCGCGATGCGGAAAGGGGTCGTCTTCGGACGGCCCCTTTTTTCGTGCCCGCTATCCCGCCACGCGCGAGGCCGCTAAAGCCCCGCCATGTCCGATGAAGCCCCCGCCAACGTAAACGACGACGCCTCTCCCCGGCTGTTCTGGGCCGAGGACGGCTCGCCCCGTTCCGGCCGATTCGGCGACGTCTATTTCTCCAAGGACGACGGCCTGGCCGAGACCCGCGCCGTCTTCCTCGAAGGCTGCGGCCTGCCGGGCGCCTGGTCCGACCGCACCGACTTCACCGTGGCTGAACTGGGCTTCGGCACCGGGCTGAACATCGTGGCCCTGCTGGACCTGTGGCGCCGCACCCGAACACCCGACGGTCGCCTGCACGTCTTTTCCATCGAAGGCTTTCCCCTGAGCCGCGATGAGGCCGCCCGCGCCCTCGCCGCCTGGCCTGATCTGGCCGAAACCGCTGCGGCCGTTCTCGCCGTCTGGCCACAAGGCACGCCCGGCTTCCATCGCCTCGACCTGCCGCAGTGGAACGCCAGCATCGACCTTGCCGTCGGTGATGTGCATTGGGCGCTTGAACAGTGGTCTGGCCACGCAGACGCCTGGTTCCTGGACGGCTTTTCGCCCGCCCTGAACCCCGGCATGTGGTCGCCCGAGATCATGGCCCTGATCGCCGCCCGCTCAGCCCCCGGCGCGCGGGTCGCCACCTTCACCGTCGCCGGGGCCGTGCGGCGCGGCCTGGCCGAGCAGGGCTTCGTCGTCGAGAAGAAGCCCGGCCATGGGCGCAAGCGAGAGCGGCTGGAGGCGCATCTGCCCTCGCCTCGACCCGCCGCGCAGCCCCCGCTCCATGTCGCCGTCATCGGCGCCGGCATCGCCGGGGCCTCGGTCGCCCGCGCCCTGATCGCCGGCGGCGCGCGCGTTACGGTTATCGAGGCCGACCACCCCGGCGCCGGCGGATCGGGATTTCCCGCCGCCCTGGTCACGCCCCGCCTCGACGCGGGCGACGCCCTGATCGCCGGCTTCCACGCCCAGGCGCTGGATCGCGCGCGCACCCTCTACCGCGCCCTGCCGGACGCCGTGATCGCCGACGGGGTGCTGCAACTGGAACAGGCGCCCCGCGACGCCACGCGGTTCGACAAGATCGCGTCGCAGGATCTCTGGCCCGTCGACGCCATGACCCGGCTCGGCGCCGCCGCCGCATCGGAGCATGTGGGCGAAGCCGTCTCGGCCGGCGGGCTACTGATGGCCGGCGCCCTGGCGCTCCGTCCTGCAGCGGTGCTTGAACCCTGGCTCGCGGGCGCCGAGCGACTGACCGCCCGGGTCGCAAACCTCCAGCCTGAGGGCGATTGTTGGCGCTTGGTCGATGCCGATGGCGCAAGCCTCGTCGAGGCCGACGCCGTCGTCCTGACGTCCGGATGGGGAAGCGCCGCCCTTGCGCCCGAGCTGCCGCTGGCTCCCGTCGCCGGTCAGGCCGACTGGGTCGAAGGCCCCACGACCAGGCCCGTCGCCTGGGGCGGCTACGCCGTGCCGACCGGGAACGGTCTGCTGTTCGGCGCCACCCACGACCGGGGCCAGACCGATCTGCAACCGACCGCAGAGGCCTCCAGCCGCAACCTCGCTGCGCTGACCGCCGCCCTGCCCGACCTGGCCGCCCAGGTCGGGACCGCAGGCGCAGTCCACACCCGCAAGGCCGTGCGCGCCACCACGCCCGACCGCCTGCCGGTCGCCGGAGCGCTGGGTTCGCGCGGCCTCTACGTCCTGACCGGCCTCGGCTCGCGCGGCTTCTGCGTCGCTCCCCTGCTGGGCGAACATCTGGCCGCCGCCGTTCTCGAGCAGCCATCCCCCCTGCCCCGCGCCCTCAGCGACCGCCTCTCGGCGTCCCGGTTTGTTCGGCAACCAAAGCCCGCCGGCCGCGCTTAAAGCTCAGGTTCATCTTGGCGCGCTAGAATCGGTGCAGGCTTACTGGAGAATCTCATGTCGCGACTGTTTCCGCTCCTGATCGTCGGCGCTGTGGCCCTGGCCGGGTGCGCCCCGACGGCATCGTCAGAGCGGACGGAATCCGTCGGTCCCGAGCGCCAATGCCTGTTCCAGGATCAGATCCAGAGCTTCCGGGTGCGGGACCAGACCATCTACCTTCGGGGATCAGGGACGACTGTTTTCCAACTGGAGGCTGCCGGCCATTGTCGTGATCTGGACGGCGCCATGGGACTGGCCTTCCTGCCTCAGGGCGGGCTGGCTCAGATCTGCACCGGCGACTGGACCATGATCGTGCCCAATGGCGCGACCCCTCCCGTCACGCCGTGCCGAGTGCGGATCGTCAAGAAATTGAGCGACGTGGAAATCGCCGCCCTGCCCCCGCGCGATCGTCCCTGACCCCGAAGGGATTACTTCGTGGTAATCCCTGGCGTCCAGGTTTGAGAACACTTAGCGGAAACGTTATGAAGCGTGGCTATCAAACCTGTGTCCGGCGCCGGACGTATGGTTCACGCCCTTCCCGCACCGCCCCTCTGAGGATCTCCGCTGTTGGCCCACATCCTTCGCATTCCGGGCGCCGCTTCGGCCCTGCTTCTGGCCACGGCTGCCGCGCTTACCCTGTCTGCGTGCGGGGGCGGAGATGAGAAGTCCAAGGCCGGCGCCGGATCAGCCGGCGCCTCGCGTCAGACGGTCACGGCGGCGACCGCCGCCTCTGTCGCCCTGCCCAGGACTATCGTCGCCTCGGGCACCGTCTCGGCCTGGGAGGAAGTGCCCGTCGGCGCAGAGGCAGGCGGCCTGACCGCTGTCGGCGTCTACGTCGATGAGGGCTCCTACGTCCGTCAGGGTCAGGTGCTGGTCAAGTTGAACGACGCCCTGCTTCAGGCCCAGCTTCGCCAGCAACAGGCTGGGGTGCAGACCGCCGAGGCCAACGCGGCCCGTGACGACGCGGCCTTGGGCCGCGCCCAGGAGTTGAAGTCGCGCGGCTTCCTCAGCCAGGCGTCGCTGGACACCGCCCTGGCCAACCAACGCGCCTCGCAGGCCAACCTGGCCTCGGCCCGCGCCTCGCTGTCGGAAACCCGCACGCGTCTGAGCCAGAGCGAGATCAAGGCCCCCGTCTCGGGCCTGATCATCAGCCGCAACGTCACGCGCGGCCAGATCGTCGAAGCCGGGACCCAGCTGTTCCGCATGGTCCGCGATGGCCGACTGGAACTGGACGCCCAGGTGCCAGAGACGGACCTGCCCGCCCTGCGCGCAGGCCAGACCGCCACCATCACGTCCAACGAAGGCGTCGCCACCAGCGGCACAGTGCGCATCGTCACGCCGGAAGTCGATGCCCAGACCCGCCTCGGCGTCGCCCGCATCACGCTCTCGCCGGGCAGCGGCCTGAAGCCCGGCATGTTCGCCCGAGCCTCGATCAACGCCGGGGCGCAGCCGACGACCGTGGTGCCGACCGGCGCCGTTCTCTATCGCAACAACAAGTCGGGTGTTTTCGTCCTGGACCAGCAATCGGGCGCCCACTTCCGTCCGGTGACGGTCCTGTCCCGCCAGGATGATCAGACCTCGGTCAGCGGCATCGAACCCGGCGTTCGCGTGGTGGTTGAGGGCGCCGGCTTCCTGAACGAGGGCGACAAGGTAACGGTCGCCGCCGCGCCGGCCGCTGCTCCCGCCGCCGCCCCGGCGGCGGCTGCCCCGGCCGCCAAGTAAGGCCCGACGATGAACAACATCTCCTCCTGGGCCATCAAGAACCCTATTCCGATCATCCTGCTGTTCGTGCTGCTGACGCTCGGCGGCGTGACCGGATTCCTGGGGATGCGGATCAACAACAACCCCGACATCGACTTCCCCATAGTCTCGGTCAGCGCCGCTCGCCCGGGCGCTGCGCCGGCCGAAATGGAAGTCCAGGTCACGCGCGTGATCGAGGATTCGATCGCCGGCCTGTCGGGCGTCCGCCACATCTATTCGAACGTCACCGACGGCGTGTCCTCGACCACCATCGAGTTCGAGCTGGGCACCGACACGGAACGCGCCACCAACGATGTCCGCAACGCCATGAGCGGCGTGCGCGGCTCCCTGCCCCAGGACATGCAGGAACCGACGGTTCAGCGCATCGACATCACCGGCGACGCCCTGATCACCTATGTGGTCCGCTCGCCCACGATGACGCCGGAACAGATCAGCTGGTTCATCGACAACGAGATGAGCCGCGCCCTGCTGGCGCTGGGCGGGGTCGGCGAAGTCAACCGTTCAGGCGGCGTCGATCGCGAAATCCGCGTCGAACTGGATCCTCAACGTCTGGCGGCCTATGGCGTCACCGCCGCTGAGGTCAGCCAGGCCCTGAACAACGTCAACAACAACCTGCCGGGCGGCCGCGTCACCGTGGCCGGATCGGAGCGCGCCGTCCGCACCCTGGGCGCCGCCGGATCGGTCGATCAGCTCCGCGCGACCCTGATCCCGCTCGGCGGCGGCAAGAGCGTCCGCCTGGGCGATCTTGGCGCCGTGGTGGACAAGTGGGGCGAGCCGCGTCGTCTGGCCCGCTACAACGGCCAGGAAGCCGTCACCTTCAACTTCCTGCGCTCGCGTGAGGCCAGCGAGGTCAAGGTCGCCGAAAAGGTCCGCGAGGAAGTCGCCAGGATCGACGAGGCCCACCCGGAGCTGACCATCGAACAGGTCACGTCCAGCGTGCAGTATATCGAGGAGAGCTATCTGGCCTCGCTGGAGGCTCTCATCCTGGGCGCCGTGCTGGCCGTCATCGTGGTCTTCATCTTCCTGCGCGACTGGCGGGCGACCCTGATCGCGGCCACGGCCATGCCGATGTCGCTGATCCCTACCTTCGCCCTGCTCGGGCCGATGGATCAGTCGCTCAACGTCGTGACCCTGCTGGCCCTGTCGCTGACCATCGGCATCCTGGTCGATGACGCCATCGTCGAGATCGAGAACATCGTCCGGCACATGCGCGACGGCAAGCCGCCCTATGACGCCGCCTTCGAAGCGGCCGACGAGATTGGACTGGCCGTCGTGGCCACGACCGGCACCATCATCGCCGTCTTCGCCCCCGTCGGCTTCATGCCGGGCATCATCGGCCAGTTCTTCAAGGCCTTCGCCCTGGCCGCCTGCATCAGCGTCTTCTTCTCGCTGGTAGTGGCGCGCACGCTGACGCCGCTGATGGCGGCCTATCTGCTCAAGCACACCAAGCACGAGGACAAAGACCCCTTCTGGATGAAGGGTTATCTGCGCGCCCTGCGCTGGTGCCTGGGCAACCGCTGGAAGGTGTTCGTCATGGGCGCCCTGTTCCTGGTCGGCTCGATCGGTCTGTCGGTCGTGGCCAGGATGTCGTTCGAATTCATGTCGCCGGGCGACGAGGGCCGCGCGGCCTTCCAGATCGAACTGCCGCCGGGTTCGACGCTGGGCCAGACCGACGCCGTCGTGCAGCAGGTCACCCGGAAGCTCAACGCCCGGCCCGAAGTCACCTCCGTCTATGCCGCAATCGGCGGTCAGGACGTGGGTCAGGCCAACGTCTATGCCGACCTGACGCCCAAGGGTGATCGCACGCTGAGCCAGCAGGCCTTCCAGCGTGTTCTGGTCGATGAGATGAAGCAGATCCCCGGCGCCCGGATCCGGGCGGGCATCGCCCAGTCAGGCGGCGGCCCAGGCGACGGCACCAGCTATACCTTCTCCATCCTCGGGGACGACCCGGTGGCGCTGGAAGCCGCAGCGCGCAAGGTCGAGGAAGAAATGCGGGGAGTTCCCGGTCTGGCCAATGTGGTGAACACGGCCGCCATCGCTCGCCCTGAGATCCTGGTCACGCCCCGACCGGATGAGGCCGCCCTGCTCGGCGTTTCGGCCGGGACGATCTCGCAGGCCGTGCGCGTCGCCACCATCGGCGACATCGAGCAGAACCTGCCCAAGTACAATCTCGGCGACCGCCAGATTCCGATCCGGCTGCAACTGACCGAGGCCGCCCGCGAAGACCTGAACGTACTGGAAAACCTGCGCGTCCCGACCACGTCCGGGGCCTCAGTGCCGCTCAGCGCGGTCGCCGACATCGCCTTCGGCGCCGGCCCGGCCACGGTCAGCCGCCAGGACCGCTCGCGGATCGCCTCGATCACCGCGGAATTGAACGGCATCACCACGGGCGCCGCTGGCCAGGCGGTCAACCGCCTGCCTTCGGTCAAGAACCTGCCTGCGGGCGTTCGTCAGGTCCCGGCCGGCGACGCGGAATTCATCCAGGAAATGCTGGTCGGGTTTGGCATCGCCTTCATATCAGGCATCCTGCTGATGTATGCCGTCCTGACCCTGCTGTTCAAAAGCTTCGCCTATCCGATCACCATTATGGCGGCCCTGCCTTTGGCTATCGGCGGCGCCTTCCTGGGCCTGGTGATCGGCGACAAGAGCTTCTCCATGTCGGCCCTGATCGGAGTGCTGATGCTGATGGGGATCGCGGCCAAGAATTCCATCCTGCTGGTCGACTACATCATCATCGCCGAGCAGGAGGGGATGACGCGACATGAGGCCATCATGGACGCGGCCCACAAGCGGGCGCGGCCCATCCTGATGACCACCTTCGCCATGGGCGCCGGCATGGTGCCTATCGCCATGGGCATCGGCGCCGATGTCGAGTTCCGTTCACCCATGGCCATCGCTGTGCTGGGCGGTCTGATCTCCTCGACCTTCCTGTCGCTGCTCTACATCCCGGCCATCTTCACCATCGTCGACGACATCGCCGGCTTCGGCCGTCGCCAACTCAGCCGGATGTTCGCCGGACAGCGCAAGCTGGCCGACGGCAGCCGCCCCGGCGAGCCTGCAGCCCTTCCCGACTAGGACGTCGCAGGCCTTCAGACCCAGGCCCCCGGAGAGCGATCTCCGGGGGCTTTTTCATGCCCGCTTCCGTCTGGGCCGCTTAACCGACCGTTCTCTTGGCGATTGTGATTGGGCCAAAGAAAAAGGCGGCCCGGATGGGTCCGGGCCGCCTTCTCGCTTCGCCCTCAGAGGCGAAGGTCGATCAGTATTTGACGCGCAGGGTGGCGCCATAGGTGCGCGGCTGACCCAGGAAGGCGTTGTAGGTCTGGGTGTCCAGCGCCGGGTTGTAGAAGGTGCCGTTCGGCTGAACCGTCGTCTGGAAGGCGGAGCCTTGCAGCGGGGCGTTGATGGCCACCTGCTTGTACTCCTCGTCCGTCAGGTTCTGGGCCCAGAGGTCCAGGTTCCAGCGATCGTCTTCGGAACCCAGGGTGACGCGGCCGTTCACCAGGGTGAAGGCGTCCTGCATCTTGTAGGGCAGCAGGTCCGAGCCGGTGTTGTATTCCGTCGAATACTTGGCCGACAGGTTGAAGCCGACCTTGAGGCCCGCCCCGATCGAACGGTTGAAGGCCACCGAACCCGTCGCCGACCATTCCGGGGCGAAGGACGCCCGCGCCCCGGGCAGCAGGGACAGCTGCGGGAAGTTGCCGGGGTTGGTCATGTCGGCGGCGGTGAAGTCGCCGTACTTGGTGTCGGTGTAGGTCAGGCCGCTGGTGAACGACAGGCCCTCGATCGGGGTGAACCAGACGAAGTCGGCGTCGAAGCCCTGCGACTTCAGCTCGGGAATGGATTCGACCACAAAGGCCGTGCCCAGGAAGGTGTTGAGCTGGAAGTCGTCGAACGTCTGATGGAAGTAGGTGACGTTCAGCAGGACGGTGCGGTCGAACAGGGTGTTCTTCAGGCCCAGCTCATAGCTGTCGACGGTTTCAGCCGGGAAGTAGAGCGAGGCCGTCGGCGTGATGCCGTTCTGCACCCGGTCCAGGTTGTAGCCGAACGACTTGTAGCCGTGGGCATAGGAGCCGTAGGCCATGACGCTGTCGTTGAGGCGATAGCTGGCCTTGATCGTGCCGGTGAATTCACCGCCGGTGTTCTCTTCCTGCAAACGACGGTTGTCATACAGGGGGTTGGCCCAGGGCAGACAGATGTTGCCGATCAGGCGCGGACCGACCGTCGTGCCGAACACGCCCTGAATGGCCGCAGCATTGGCCAGGGTCCCGCCGCAGGCGGCGCCGTTCGTCCCGACATTGTCCTGGACCCCCAGCAGGCGCTTGTGATCCTGCGTGTAGCGCAGGCCGAGCGTCAGATCGAACTTGTCGGTCAGATGCACCGTATTGTTGGTGAAGAAGGCGAAGGATTCGGTGCTCTGGCTGTAGTGGTCGCGCACGCCCTCGCCGATGCCGAAGCCCGGACCGGTCGCGGCGGTCGGACCCGAGGGGCTCATCCCGCCGGTGGCGAGACAGCCGCCGAGACCTGCGGCGGACTGGCCCGGACGGCTGAAGCAGCCGATGACGTTCGGGCTGACCGGCAGGGCCGGGTTGGCGGCGTTCAACTGCGACGACAGCAGCAAGGACAGGAAGGGGGTGTAGGCGGCCCCGTACCAGTAGCTGTCGGCCCGGCTGATGTCCTCCTTGGTGAAGAAGGCGCCGAACAGCCAGTCCAGACGATCATTGGACCCGGCCAGGCGGAACTCCTGGGTCAGGTTCTCCAGCTCGAAGCCGTAGTTGCCGTCATCCTTGCGGTAGAGGGTGTCGGCGGTGTTGTAGTCGAGGTCCATGCCGTTGATCCCCTCCCAGTTCCGCCAGGAAGTGATCGAGGTCAGGGTCGCGTCCCACGAGGGGATGTCGATATTGGCTTCAGCGGAGAAGCCCATGTCTTCCATCTGCTGCGCCGTGCTGCGGTTGGCGTAGGCCGTGCGCGAGAAGGGCAGAGGGCCGAAACCGGCGGCGGGAGGCGTCTGCTGGCCGCCCACGGCGGTCACCGCGCCATAGGTCGGACCGGTGCGGATCTGGGTCGAGACGCAGCAGTACTCGTCGCGCTTGGAATAGTCGGCGATCAGGCGGATCGACACCTCGTCCGACGGCAGGATCAGCAACTGGCCGCGCGCGGTCCAGAAGTTCTGGTTCTGATCGTCGGTCTCGGTGCGCGGTCCGGCGCCGGTCACGACGTCATAGAAGCCGTCACGTTCGCGCTTGGCGACATAGAGGCGACCGGCGATCTGGTCGGTGATCGGCCCGGTGACCGAGCCGGCGACGCCCCAGGCGTTGAAGTTGCCATAGGTGGCCTCGGCGTTGAAGCCGGGGGTGAAGGACGGCGCCTCCGAGATGATGTTGATGACGCCGGCCGAGGTGTTCTTGCCGAACAGGGTGCCTTGCGGCCCCTTCAGCACTTCGATGCGGCTCAGTTCGCCCAGGTCGCCGAAGCCGACGCCGTTGCGCGAGCGATAGACGCCGTCGATGACCACGCCGACCGAGCTTTCCAGGCCGGGGTTGTCGCCGACCGTGCCGACGCCGCGGATACGGGCGGTGGTCGAGGCTTCCGACTGGGTCGAGGTGACGGTCATGCCCGGCGTCAGGATCTGCAGATCCTTGATGTCGCGAACGCCGGCGCCGTTCAGCGCTTCCTGAGACAGGGTCGTGACCACGATCGGCACGTCCTGCAGGTTCTGTTCGCGCTTCTGAGCGGTGACGATGATGTCGTCGATCGTCGTCGGCCCGTCTTGAGCCGAAGCGACGCCGGCGAAGCCGAAGGCGACGACGCCGACGACGGCGGCCGACGCGGTGCAGCGAAGGATATTGTTGAAACGCATGAAGCGGCTCCCCGGCTCTGTGGCCCGGCCGCCTGCGGCGACCGTGGCGATTCCTGTCCCTGTCGATCCACGCTCATTGAACGGCGTGAATTCTCCATCGACAGGCGTAAGCCAGGCCAGGGAAAGCGACAAGAAGGCGACAGGCTGAGAACGGCGATTTCAGCCAACATCGGCCTATATGTGGCGTGAAAGCGACAAAAACTGATGACGCAAGGTCAATATTACCGACGTTCACTTCAATATTCTAGAAACGCCCGACGCTTGTCTTTGGCGCTGCATCCGGCAGAGTTTGGAATCGAGACGTCGATCAAACCTCGGGAGCCGAGCTTCAACCGCCGCCACCGCCAATGGTGCAGTTGCGAAACTGGACACAAACGCGCATCTGCCGGCCATGCCCCTCTCCCCCGCCTATCGCCCCGATCCGCGCTTCATCGACCTTGGCCCCGACTACGGCGATCCGGTGCAGGCGGCGGACTTTCCCCAGACGATCCTGCGCGTGCGCAACGACCGGGCGGCGGCGAGCGTCGGGCTGGAGACGCTGAGCGATGACGAGTGGCTGGCCCATTTCGGGCGGTTCGCTCCCCTGCCCGGCCAGCCGGCACCGATCGCCATGCGCTATCACGGCCATCAGTTCCGCACCTACAACCCCGACATCGGCGACGGACGAGGCTTCCTGGCGGCGCAGCTGCGCGACGATCAGAACCGCCTGCTTGATCTGGGCACCAAGGGCTCTGGCCCGACGCCGTGGTCGCGGCATGCCGACGGGCGGCTGACGCTCAAGGGCGGAATGCGCGAGGTGCTGGCCTCCGCCATGCTGGAGAGCCTGGGCGTGCCGACCTGCCGCATCCTGTCCCTGGTCGAGACGGGCGAGGCGCTGACGCGTGGCGACGAGCCGTCGCCCACCCGCTCGGCGGTCATGGTGCGGCTGTCGCACAGCCACATTCGGTTCGGGACCTTCCAGCGCGCCGCCTATTACGGCCGCAAGGACCAGATCGAGGTCCTGCTGGAACACGCCCGCAGCCTGTATCATCCGGCGGTCGCGACCGGCGATGCGCCCGGCTTCCTGGCCGCCGTGGTCGAGGCCTCGGCGCGACTGACGGCCAAGTGGATTTCCGCCGGCTTCGTCCACGGGGTTCTGAACACCGACAACCTGAACGTGACGGGCGAGAGCTTCGACTACGGGCCGTGGCGCTTCCTGCCCCACTATGATCCAGCCTTCACCGCCGCATATTTCGACCGCGAGGGCCTGTATGCCTTCGCGCGTCAGCCCGAGGCCGTGTTCTGGAACCTGACCCAGCTGGCTGGATGCCTGAAGCTGATCGCCGAGGATCAGGTCGCGGCCCTGACCGAGGCGCTGAACGGGTTCGGCGCCGCCTATATCCGCCATCTGCGCGCGGCTTTCCTGAACCGGCTGGGCGTCAAGAGTCTGAGCGAGGCGGCCGATCAGCGCCTGCTGGACGCCACCCTGGCCCTGCTGCGCGACAAGGGCGAGGCCCTGCGGTGGGAGCCGTTCTTTTTCGATTGGTTCGGCGGTTTCAGCTCCTCGGCCCGCGCCCTGGGCGGCGTGCGCGGCAAGACCTATCAGGGCGAGGCCTTCGATGCCTTCCGCTTCGCCCTGCTCGAGCATGAGCCCGACCGGCCCGAGCGGCTGGAGCACTCCATGTTCGCCGTCGCCGAACCCGAAGAGATGCTGATCGACGAGGTCGAGGCCCTCTGGTCCGCCATCGAACAGGGCGACGACTGGGCCCCTCTGCACGCCAAGCTGGCCCGCCTGGACGCGGCCCGGGCTGCCTGGACGCTCTAGCAGCCCGGATTCAGCGCTCAAGCTGAGCGGTATTTGCTACACTTTTCGCCCATGTCATCAGCTGATGTCATCAGGCGTTGACAGTCCGTTTTGCGCGGCCTAATGCCGTTTGACGATCAGCGTCGGGTTACGGGGAATTGTGGTTTCAGCCACGCCGTCGCCGCAGGTCGCGCCTACCCCGGTTCACAGATTGTTACACTTCCTTGACGATCGGCCCCGGCAATCTGATCTAGCGACTGTTACCAATCAAACCCCAACGGTTTCGGCCATGACCTCGACGACCTTGACGCCTCACTCCCGCGCAAAATCCGACTACCTGAACCTGACGCTCTGGACCTTCCAGGGCTGGATCGCGATGTTCTTCATCGCGGCCGGCTACGCCAAGCTGACGGAGTCGATGGAGAACCTGACCGTGCTGATGCACTGGCCCGCCATGGCCAGCGTCAACTTCGTGCGCGGCCTGGGCGTGGTCGAGATCGTGCTGGCCCTGATGGTACTGGCCCCGCTGGTGTCCTGGCGCTTCGGCCGCCCCCTGCTGCTGACGGCCAGCGTCGGCCTGCTGGCGTTGCAGAGCATCATGCTGATCCTGCACGGCATGGAGTTGAATGTCGGCCTGGCCCTGACCAACCTCTTCCTGATCGCCATCACGGCGCCGGTGCTGTGGTTCCGCCGCCACTGATCGCCTGACGCAAGTTTCCTCCCCGGATCGGCCGCGGCGGGCGCAAGCTCTCCGCGGCCGATTTGCGTTTGAGCCCCTGCTGTTCACAACTTGTCGAGGGGACGAGCGAGAAGCTTCCCTTTACGTCCGCGTCAAGTTATGTGTGAGGCATGGCGACCGCTGACGATCACCGCACCTATTCCATCCGGCACCTGTGCCGCGAGTTCGGGGCGACCGCGCGCGCCCTGCGCTTCTATGAGGACAAGGGCCTGCTGACCCCGGCCCGCAAGGGCCAGACGCGGGTCTATGACAGCCGCGACCGCGCCCGGCTGAAGCTGATCCTGCGGGGCCGTCGCATCGGCTTCACCCTGCAGGAGATCCAGGAGATGCTGGATCTGTATGACCGCAAGGATCACAACGTCCATCAGATGGCCGTGGCCCTGCGTCGTCACCGCGCCCAGGTCGAGGCGCTGAAACAGCAACTCGAAGACATCGAGGGCGCCATCCAGACGGCGGAAGACGCCTGCGCCTGGATGGAGTCCAAACTGGGCGAACATCGCCCTGACCTTCTGCCGGGGGCGGACGAATACGCCAACCTGCTGAGCGAACGGCTCAACCCCGACACCCACTTTCAGCCTTTCAAAGCGAGAGCTTAATCATGGCCTACAAGGCGCCTGTCCGCGACCTGTCCTTCGTCCTGCATGATGTGCTGGAGGTCGAACGCTACGCCAACCACTTCGCCGACGCCGATCTGTCGCGCGACCTGATCGACCAGATCATCGCCGAAGGCGGCAAGTTCGCCGAGGAGGTCATCGCCCCGATCAACCGCTCCGGCGATCAGGAAGGCTGCCACATCAATGGCGACGTGGTCACCGGCCCCAAGGGCTGGAAGGAAGCCTATCACCAGATGGTCGAGGCCGGCTGGACCAGCCTGTCGTTCGGCACGGAATACGGCGGTCAGGGCCTGCCCTCGATCGTGTCGATGGCGGTGGGTCAGTTCACGGCCGGCGCCTCGGCCGCCTTTTCCATGTACCCGGGCCTGACGGCGGGCGCCTATCATGGCATCGAGGCCTCGGCCTCTGACGAGCTGAAGCAGATCTATCTGCCGAAGATGGCGACCGGCGAATGGTCCGGCACCATGAACCTGACCGAACCGCAGTGCGGCACCGACCTGGGCATGGTCCGCACCAAGGCCGTGCCGAACGGCGACGGTTCCTACTCCATCACCGGCCAGAAGATCTGGATCTCGGCGGGCGAGCACGACTTCGCCGACAACATCATCCACACCGTCCTGGCCCGCGTCGAAGGCGCGGTTCCGGGGATCAAGGGCCTGTCACTCTTCGTCGTGCCCAAATTCCTGGTCAATGAAGACGGATCCGTCGGCGAGCGTAACGGCGTGAGCTGCGCCGGCCTTGAACACAAGATGGGCATCCACGGCAACGCCACCTGCGTCATGGCCTATGAGAACGCCAAGGGCTGGCTGATCGGCGAAGAAGGCCGGGGCATGAACAACATGTTCGTGGTCATGAACGAGGCCCGCCTCGGCACCGGCCTGCAAGGTCTGGCCATCGGCGACGCCGCCTATCAGGCCGCCGTCGAGTTCGCCAACGACCGCCTGCAGGGCCGCGCCCTGACCGGACCGAAGAACCCGGACGGCCCGGCCGACCCGATCATGGTCCATCCTGACGTGCGCCGGATGCTGCTGGAATCCAAAGCCTTCGTCGAAGGCGGTCGCGCCTTCATCCTGTGGACCGCCCTGCAAGCCGACCTGCAGAAGTCCTCGGACGAGGCCACGGCGACCAAGGCCAAGGACTACATGGGCCTGATCACGCCGGTCCTGAAAGCCTATTTGACCGACAAGGGCTTCCACGTCGCCTCGCTGGCCATGCAGGTCCACGGCGGCTCGGGCTACACCGAGCACTTCCCCGCCTCGCAGTATCTGCGCGATGCGCGCATCACCATGATCTATGAGGGCACCAACGGCATCCAGGCGCTGGACCTGGTGGGCCGCAAGCTGCCGTCCAACGGCGGCCGCGCCATCATGAGCTGGTTCGCCGACATCGACGCCTTCGTGTCCGAAAACGGCGACGACGAGGCCATCAAGCCCTTCGTCGACGGCCTGGCCGACACCAAGAAGAAGCTGCAGGACGGCACCATGTGGCTGATGCAGAACGGCATGGCCAACCCGGACAACGCCGGCGCCGCCTCGACCGACTATCTGCACATCTTCGGCCTGACGGCCCTGGCCTATATGTGGGCGCAGATGGCCAAGGCGGCCCAGGCCAAGATCGCCGCCGGCGACGCCGATCCCTATTACGTCACCAAGCTGCAGACCGGCCGCTACTTCATCGAGCGCATCCTGCCCGACGCCGCCGCCCATCTGGTGAAGATGAAGACGGGCGCCGAGGTGCTGATGCAGATGCCCGCCGAGGCCTTCTAAGCCTCGCATAGACGTCGCCCCGGACACGGCGAATGCCGTGATCCGGGGCCGCTCAAAACAACAACGGTCGAGTTCTGCGGCGGTCCCGGCTCTCCGCTGCGCTACGGCCGGGATGACAGGGAAGAACCGATATGAACGTGCTCAACGTCCCCGAACCCGATTTCATGCAGGATGAGGAGATCACCCTCTTCTCCGACAGCGTCGGCAAATGGATCGACGAGCACGCCCCGCCCGAGAAGTTCCAGCAGTGGATCGCCAACTCGTCGGTGCCGCGCAGCCTGTGGAACGACGCGGGCGCCGCCGGCCTTTTGGGCCTCAGCCTGCCCGAGGAAGACGGCGGCTTCGGCGGCGACTATCGTCATGAGGTCGTGCTGATGCGCCAGCTGGGCTGGAAGGGCGTGGACCACTTCGGCATCTCGCTGCACAACGCCATCGTCATGCCCTACATCTGGCACTACGGCACCGAGGAACAGAAGGCGCGCTGGCTGCCGCGTCTGGCCTCGGGCGAACTGGTCGGCGCCATCGCCATGACCGAGCCGGGCGCCGGGTCCGACCTGCAAGGCGTCAAGACCACCGCCGTCAAGTCGGGCGACCACTATGTCCTGAACGGCTCCAAGACCTTCATCACCAACGGGCAGCTGGCCAACTTCATCATCGTCGTCGCCAAGACTGACCCGGCCGAGGGCGCCAAGGGCACCAGCCTGATCGTGCTCGAGACCGATGGCGCAGAAGGTTTCGAGCGCGGCCGCAACCTGCACAAGATCGGCATGGAGGCCAACGACACCTCCGAGCTCTTCTTCAACGACGTGAAGATCCCGCTGGACAACATCATCGGCGGCGGCGAGGGCCAGGGCTTCGTCCAGTTGATGCAGCAACTGCCGCAGGAGCGCCTGAACATCGCCGTCCAGGGCGTGGCCGCCGCCGAGCGGGGCCTTGAGGCGACGCTGGACTACGTCAAGCAGCGCAAGGCCTTCGGCAAGCGGGTCATCGACTTCCAGAACACCCAGTTCAAGCTGGCCGAGGTCAAGACCAAGCTGACGGTGGCCAAGGTCTTCGTCGACCACTGCATTTCTCTGCACCTCAAGGGTCAGCTGGACGCCGCCACGGCCTCCATGGCCAAATACTGGGTCACCGACATCCAGGGCGAGACCATCGACGAGATGCTGCAGCTCTTCGGCGGCTACGGCTACATGAACGAGTATCCGATCGCCCAGCTCTACAAGGACGCCCGCGTCCAGCGCATCTACGGCGGCACCAACGAGATCATGAAGCTCTTGATCGCCCGCAC
>CAYWDO010000023.1:16191-24727 GCA_964456995.1 uncultured Brevundimonas sp. | reverse complement strand
GTCAGGACGTGAACCACGCGGATACCCATCAGGGCGGCCAGACGGATGGCCGGGCGGCTGTAGTCCGAGAAGACCATGAAGGTGCCGGCATAGGGGATGACGCCGCCGTGCAGGGCCATGCCGTTCATGGCCGAGGCCATGCCGTGTTCACGCACGCCCCAGTTGACGTAACGACCGGCGTAGTCGGGCGCGTCCATGATCTGGGTGTTCTTGACAAAGGTATTGTTCGATCCGGTCAGGTCGGCCGAACCGCCGACCATTTCGGGGATGGCGTTGAACACCGTCTCCAGCGCCTCGCCCGAGGACTGGCGCGTGGCCAGGGCGGGCTGGGTCGAGACCAGTTCCTTCAGCTTGGCGTCCAGGGCCTCGAAGGCGCCGGTCGGCAGGTCGCCAGCCATGGCGCGGGTGAAGTCGTCGCGCTGGGCGTGGTTCAGCAGGCGGTTTTCCCAGGACTTGCGGGTCTTCGCGCCCTGCTTGCCGACCTTGGCCCAGGCCTTCTGGATGCCTTCCGGCAGGTCGAAGGGCTCGAAGGACCAGTGCAGGGCCTGACGCGTGGCGGCGATTTCGGTCGCGCCCAGGGCGGCGCCGTGGGTCTTGTGGCTGCCTTCCATGGTGGCGGCGCCCTTGCCGATCTTGGTCTTGCAGGCGATCAGCGTCGGTTTGGACTGTTTGGTCGCCCAGGCCAGGGCCTTCTGGATCTGCTTGTGGTCGTGGCCGTCGATGGCCTTGACCGCCCAGCCCGAGGCCTTGAAGCGGGCCAGCTGGTCGGTGTTGTCCGACAGCGACACCTTGCCGTCGATGGTGATCTCGTTGTCGTCCCACATGACGCAGAGCTTGTTCAGCTTCAGACGGCCAGCCAAGGCGATCGCTTCCTGCGACACGCCTTCCATCAGGCAGCCGTCCCCAGCGATGACCCAGGTGCGATGGTCGACCAGGTCCGAACCGAAGCGAGCGGCCAGATGGCGCTCAGCCAGGGCGAAACCGACCGAGTTGGCGATGCCCTGACCCAGGGGGCCGGTGGTCGTCTCGATGCCGGTCATGTGACCGTATTCCGGGTGGCCGGCGGTCTTGGCGCCCCACTGACGGAAGTTTTCCAGCTGTTCCCGCGTCGCGTCCTTGTAGCCGGTCAGGTGCAGCAGGCTGTAGATCAGCATCGAGCCGTGGCCCGCCGACAGGATGAAGCGGTCGCGGTCGGCCCAGTCGGGGCGGCTGGCGTCGAACTTCAGGAATTTCGAGTAGAGGACGGTGGCGACGTCGGCCATGCCCATCGGCATTCCAGGGTGGCCGCTCTTGGCCTTTTCCACGCCGTCCATGGCGAGGACGCGGATGGCGTCGGCCATCTGCTTGGGCGAAGGCTTGGCGAATGCGGCTTGGGCGTCGGTCACAGCGAGACCTTTCGTCTGGAACAGGATAAAGCGGGGCGCGCCGCTTTACCCCGACGCGCGCACGGGTTCTATACGGAATCTGGACGAAAGGACCCCAATGGACGCCGTTACGGCCGCAAAGACACGCATCGACAAGGCCCTGGCCCTGCTGGAACGCAAGGTGCTGGAGCTGAAGGCGCGCCCGGCGACGGCCCCGGCGATCACCGACGACGACCTGTTCGCGCCGCGTCCGTCGAATGTCGCCGACCTGGTGCGGATCGCCGACCTGGAGGCCGCGGGCCGTGATGCGGCCGAGGCCCTGGGCCGCGCGGCCGAGGCCGTGCGCGACGTTCTGGCCGAACAGGAGGCGCGCTGATGGCGACCGTCACAGTCGATGTTAACGGCCGTCCCTACGCCGTCGGTTGCGCCGATGGTCAGGAAGAGCGCGTCCGCATCCTGGCCAAGCAGTTTGATACGCACGTGCGCCAGATCGCCGGCGACGTCGGCCATGTCGGCGACCTGCGCCTGTTCCTGATGGCCTCGCTGATGCTGGCCGACGAACTGCATGAGGCGCGCCAGCAGCTTCAGAACGCGGGCGTGGTCGATCCGGCCGCCGTCGCCGCAGCCCCGCAAAGCGACGGCGTGGCCGAGGCTCTGAACGCCGTGGCGGCGCGTATCGAGAAGATCTGCCAGACGATCTGAACGTCCCCAACCGTCATCCCGGCCGCAGCGTAGCGAAGAGCCGGGACCGCCCAAGACGCTGCGTTTCCTGCGGTCCCGGACAAGCGCTGCGCGCTTTCCGGGATGACGGCCGCTGTTCGCCATTGTTGAAACGCATCGGACCGCCTATCTTGTCAGACGGCGGGTCTTGCTGCGGCCCACGTCGAAGGCAACATTTCCTACTGACCTTAATTCACTCATAGGGATCTGTCCCTGACCGGGCTCGAGGGCTTGGTCATATGGAGCCCACCTGGCTACCCAGGTCGAGAGGATTTAAACGCTCTTCACGGTTCTTGCGGCGCCGCCACCCTCACTTTCTTTTTGCGCTATCGCTTGGCCCAGCGGGGCCTCACTGCTTGAGCGCGGTTTGCGCGCTCCGCTCGCGACGCGGTCGCTCGCGGCTTGAGCGCGTTTTTGCGCTATCGCTTCCCTATCTCCGTCATCCTCGGGCTTGACCCGAGGATCGGGTTGGGCGACCGCTCGACCTATCCGGCCGCCAGCGCGCCGGTGGGCTCGATCCTCGGTCAAGCCCGAGGATGACGGCGGAAGGTAGAGCGCGATGACCTCCAAACACGAGCTCCGCGCCGAGATGCGCGCCCTGCGTAAGCGACTGTCCGAGGTCGACAATGAAGCCGCCGAGCGCGCGGCCGGTCATGCCCAGACCCTGCCGCCCGGGGAAATCGTGGCCCTCTATCGCGCCATGGGGTCGGAGCTGGACACCGACGCGCTTGCCTTCGCCCTGCACCAATCCGGTATCCGTTTGTGCCTGCCCGTGGTCATCGAGCGCGACGCGGCCATGATCTTTCGCGCCTGGGCGCCGGGCGAGCCGCTGGAGCTGGACGCCGCCGGATGTCCCGCGCCTCTGCCCCTCACCGAAGTCGTCACGCCCGATCTGATCCTGACGCCCCTGTTGGCCTTCGACGCCCACGGCGGGCGGCTGGGGCAGGGGGGCGGCTATTATGACCGGACCTTCGCCATCCTGCCGCAGGCGATGCGCGTCGGCTTCGCCTATGCCGGGCAAGAGGTCGAGCCCCTGACGTTGGAGCCGCATGACATGCGCCTGCATGGCGTTCTGACCGAGACCGGCTATAGAGCCGTCCCATGAGATTGGCATTTTTCGGTGACGTGGTCGGCAAGTCCGGGCGCGATGGGCTTTCGGATCATCTTCCGGGGCTGAGGCGCGACCTCAAACTCGACTTCGTGGTGGTCAACGCCGAGAACGCCGCGGGCGGCTTCGGCATCACCGAAAACACGGCGCGCGAAATCTTCGCCGCCGGGGCCGATGTCCTGACCCTGGGCAACCACAGCTGGGACCAGCGCGAGGCCCTGACCTATATCGTGCGCGAGCCGCGCCTGATCCGTCCCGCCAACTATCCGCGGATGATGGACGCGCCGGGACGCGGCGCCGATGTCTTCATCACCGCCGACGGCCGCCGGGTGCTGGTCATCAACGTCCTGGGCCGGATCCACATGGACCCGATGGACGACCCGTTCGGGGCTGTGGAGCGTGAGCTGGAGGCCGCCCCCCTGGGCGTGGTCGCCGACGCCGTCATCGTCGACATGCACGCCGAGGCGACCAGCGAGAAGATGGGCATGGGCCACTTCTGCGACGGCCGCGCCAGCCTGGTGGTCGGCACCCACACCCACGTCCCGACCGCCGACGCGCAAATCCTGCCCCACGGCACGGCCTATCAGACCGACGCCGGCGGTTGCTGCGACTATGACTCGGTCATCGGCAACGACAAGGAAGAGCCGCTGCGGCGCTTCACCACGCGGCTTTCCGGCGGGCGCTATGTCCCCGCCAGCGGCCCGGCCACCATCTGCGGCGTCTTCGTCGAGACCGACGACCGAACCGGTTTAGCGACCCGCGTCGAAGCCATCCGCGTCGGCGGCCGACTGAGCCAGGCCATTCCTCAGGTTTAAGCGGCGGCTGGCCGGTCCCGCCGCGCCCGCATCCGCAGCCGCATCGTCCGCTGGCTGCGCAACGTCACCTGATGCACGGGGCGCGGCTCGACCGGGGTGATGGCCTCGACCTCGGCGACCTTGAGGATTTCGGCCAAGGCGATGATCGCCTCCTGCATGGCGAAGGCGGCGCCGATGCAGATGCGCGGGCCGCCGCTGAAGGGCAGCCAAGCGTAGCGGTCGATGGACTTGCGGTTCTCGGGCAGGAAGCGTTCGGGGCGGAAGGCGTCGGGGTCGTCCCACAGCTTTTCGTGGCGGTGGATGACCCAGGGCACGATCAGCACGCTCTGGCCCGCCTGGACCGCGTATCCGCCGATGACGTCGTCGGCCACGGCCTGACGGATCATGGCCGGGGCGGGCGGGAACAGGCGCATGGCTTCCTCGATCACCGCCCGGTGCCAGTGCAGGTCGCGAAGGCCCGCTGCGCTGCGGTCCCAGCCGTCGGCTTCGGCCTTCAGGATGTCGGCCACCCGCTTGTCACGGCTGATCAGGTGAAGGGTCCAGCCCAGGGTCCGCGCTGTTGTCTCATGCCCGGCCAGGATGAAGGTCAGGATGTTGGCCGCCACCTCATGGTCAGAAAGGCCTGAGCCGTCGCCCTCCTCGTCGCGGGCGCTGAGCAGGGCGGTCAGCAGGTCTTCGGGCGCTTCGTCGCCCTGCTCCAGCCGCGCCCGGCGCCGCGCCACCAGCGCCCCGACCCGTTCCTGGAAGAAGCGTGCGTCGCCGCCGGACGCCACCCGGCCCAGGCGTGGAATCCAGTCGGGCGCCTTCAGCGCATCCAGCGGACTGATCCGCGCACCGACGGCCAGGAAATGGTTCAGCGCCTTTTCGAACCCCGCTGCGTCGCCGTCCAGATCGTCCGAGAACAGCGTGGCCGAAAGGATGTCGAACGTCAGGCCGCTCATCTCGCTGTCGATGTTCAGCACCCGCGCGCCGTGTTCGAGGCGCCAGTTCTCGACACGGCGGCGGCAGACCCGGTCCATCGCCTCGGCCGTTCGCGCCGTATGGGAGGGGGTGAACAGGGGGGCCATGATCCGACGGGCCCGCCGCCACTGCTCGCCCTCGGTCAGCAGCAGGCCGTCGGCCAGCATGGGGCCCAGCACGCGGCGTTGCAGGTCGCCCTTCTCATAGTTCGCGGCGTTGTCGGTCAGGACGTGGCGGACGCCGACCGGATCGCTGACCACCAGGGTCTTGCCCAGCGGCGAGGCCCCGTCGATGTAGAGCTCGGTGAAATGGGCCTGGCTCCAGATCTGCAAGGGATCGCGCCAGCTCTGCCACAGGAAATGCGCGAGGTTCATCCGCTGGGTCCGGCGCGGCGGCGTCCAGGGGCGGAAGGTGGAAATGGCGGCGTCGGTCATGGGGCGCTCCTTCTCAGGCTCGCCTCATATGTATTGACGATGGTGTCAAAAGGAAGGGGCTCAGGGCCCCTATTGCGACGGCGTCTTGTCGCGCTCCATCGCCGCCTGCTGGGCCTCCAGCGCCCGCAGCCGACCCTCGTCGGCGCGCAGGTCGCCGGTCAGCTGGCCCTTCAGCGCCGGGTCTGTGGTCGAGGCGAGCAGGGCGCGGGTGTCGGCGACCGCCTGGCGGCGTGCGGCGATCAGACGGGCCAGTTCGTCGCCGGCCTGGGCGGACGGCCGGGCCGCCTCTTCTTCTTCAGTGGTCTTCAGCGCCGCCGCCTGGCGTGCGGCCGAGGCGTCACGCAGGGCGTGCTGAACCGGGTCGCCGCCCTCGAAATCGCAGGCGGACAGCAAGGCTGCGCCCGCGACGACGAAGGCGAGGACGCCGGTTCGCATCAGCCTTCGATCCAGTTCGGCATCCAGCCTTCGTGGAACTCGCGCAGGTGGGCGACGGGGATGCGGTAGAGCTCGCCCTTCGGACCCGAGGAGGCGAAGTCCGCGCCCTTGGCGACGCCGACGACCGAGGCGTGCAGACCGGCCTCCTTGGCTTTCGCCAGCAGGGCTTCGGCGTCCGAGACCGCGACCAGATAGCGGGCCTGGTCCTCGCCGAACAGGAAGGCGTGGGCGTGGGCGGCGCTGGAAGCGTTCAGTTCGATGCCGACATCCGAGGCCAGGGCCAGATCGGCGGCGGCGCCGACCAGTCCGCCGTCCGACAGGTCGTGCACGACCGTCAGCTCACCGGCCTCGATCAGACCGCGCACGAAGTCGCCGGTCTTGCGTTCCAGCTTCAGGTCCACCGGCGGCGGCGCCCCGTCTTCACGGCCCAGAACCTCGCGTAGATAGATGGACGAACCCAGCTCGCCCTTGGTCTCGCCGATCAGGACCAGGACATCGCCCTCGGCCACGCCGCTGAAGCTGGTCACCACGTCATAGTTGGTCAACAGGCCGACGGCGCCCACCGTGGGGGTCGGCGGAATGGCGACGCCGTTGGTCTCGTTATACAGGCTGACGTTGCCGCTCACGACGGGGAAGTCCAGCTCGCGGCAGGCCTCGGCCATGCCGTCGGTGGCGCGGACGATCTGGCCCATGATCTCGGGGCGCTGCGGGTTGCCGAAGTTGAGGTTGTCGGTGATGGCGATGGGACGCGAGCCCACGGCGGTCAGGTTGCGCCAGGCCTCGGCCACGGCCTGCTTGCCGCCCTCATAGGGGTCGGCCTGGACATAGCGCGGGGTGCAGTCGCTGGTCACGGCCAGACCCTTGTCCGTGCCGTGGACGCGGACCACGCCGGCGTCGGCGCCGGTGGACGAGTCCTGCAGGGTGTCGGCCATGACGTGACGGTCGTACTGTTCCCAGATCCAGCGCTTGGAGGCCATGTCAGGGCAGGCGATGACCTTGATCACCGCGTCGTTCCAGCTTTCCGGGGCCGGAACCTCGGCCGGGTCGAGGCGCGGCTGAAGCTCGGGCTGGACCCAGGGACGATCATAGAGGGGGGCGTCGTCGAACAGCGGGGCCAGCGGCACGTCGCAGACCACTTCGCCGTGATGCTTCAGCACCAGATGGCCGGTGTTCGTCGTCTGGCCAATGACGGCGAAGTCCAGACCCCACTTCTGGAAGATGCGATAGCCGACCTCCTCGAAGCCCGGCTTCAGGACCGC
Organism: uncultured Brevundimonas sp.; assembly: GCA_964456995.1. Classification (GTDB taxonomy): domain Bacteria; phylum Pseudomonadota; class Alphaproteobacteria; order Caulobacterales; family Caulobacteraceae; genus Brevundimonas. Next base: position 17,632 of record CAYWDO010000023.1, on the reverse strand, counting down.
CAGCATCCGCTCCTGGCTTTCCGACAGCATCATCTCATAGGCGGTCATGCCTTCTTCGCGCTGGGGCACCTGGTCGAGGTCCAGCTCGACGCCGACGCCGCCCTTGCCGGCCATCTCCACGGACGAAGAGGTCAGACCCGCCGCGCCCATGTCCTGAATGGCGGCGACGGCGCCCGAGGCCATCAGCTCCAGCGTGGCCTCGATCAGCAGCTTCTCGGCGAAGGGGTCGCCGACCTGGACCGTGGGACGCTTGGCCTCCGACTCGTCGTCGAACTCGGTCGAGGACATGGTGGCGCCGTGGATGCCGTCGCGGCCCGTCTTGGAGCCGAAATAGACCACGTCATGGCCCGCTTTCGGCGCGGCCGAATAATAGATCTCATCGGCCCTGGCGATGCCCACGCACATGGCGTTGACCAGGATGTTGCCGTTGTAGCCCTTGTGGAAATTGGTCTCGCCCGCGACCGTCGGCACGCCGACGCAGTTGCCGTAGCCGCCGATGCCCGAGACCACGCCCTTGACCAGTCGCTTGGTCTTCTCATGCGAAGGCTCGCCGAAGCGCAGGGCGTTCAGCAGGGCCACCGGGCGGGCGCCCATGGTGAAGACGTCGCGCATGATGCCGCCCACGCCCGTCGCCGCGCCCTGATAGGGCTCGATATAGGAGGGGTGGTTGTGGCTCTCCATCTTGAAGATGCAGGCGTCGCCGTCGTCGATGTCGATGACCCCGGCGTTCTCGCCCGGACCGCAGATGACGCGCGGTCCCGTGACCGGGAACTTCATCAGCTGCTTCTTGGAGGATTTGTAGGAGCAGTGCTCGGACCACATGACCGAGAAGACGCCCAGCTCGACCTGGTTGGGCTCTCGGCCCAGCCGGTCCAGCAGGACCTGATACTCGTTCGGAGCCAGACCGTATTCAGCGGCCAATTCTGCGGTGGTCTTTTGCGGAGCGCTCATGGGCGGGGCTTCTAGCCGGGTCTGAGCCTCCTGTCAGCCCGTCCGATCAGCGACGACGCTCGATCCCGCGTTTCAGGCCGAAGACCAGGATGACGGCGGCGACCACCAGCAGGAAGGCGGCGCCCAGGGCGGTGAAGCCAAGCACCGGATTCCGCTCCTGTTCTGCGACAAAGGCCCCGACCAGACCCCAGGCGATCGGCAGGGGATAGGCCAGGGTGCGCAAGCTGGCCGTGACCGTCGCGCCCACCAGAACGACGGCCGCGACGGCGGCGATAGCCCATCCTGTCGGCGACAGGACGGCGGGCAGGGCGTCGAACGCCGTCGCCGTGGTGATCAGGTTCAAAGGTGAAGCGATGGTCAGCCACCCGGCCAACGCCGCCAGCGGCCAGATCAGGAACCAGCGATCGCGGCTCGTCAGAGGGGTGGAGCGGAGGGTGCGCGCCACGGCCAGCAAGGGAACCAGCAGGGCCAGCAGCGAGGCGAAGATGAT
>CAYWDO010000023.1:11632-16091 GCA_964456995.1 uncultured Brevundimonas sp. | reverse complement strand
ACAGGAACCACTACGGCGAAAACGGCGGCGGCCAGAACCACCAGTCGGCGGGTCCGTTGGGCGGGGGTGGGGCGTTCGATGGCGGACATGGGCGACGTCTCCGGCTGAGCTTCGCCATACCTTACGCGCCGCAGGTCTGTTTGGTTCATCGGAACCGCAACGGTCGCCCCTCGCTTAGGTCAGGACAGACTGCTTGTCTTCAGGAGACGCACCCATGACCGACCCCGACAACCTGCCCCAGGATGCCGCCCTCGAAACCGACGAAGTCGATACCAACCGCGCCCTTGAGCAGGGTCTGGGCGTCGGCGCACGAGAACTGGCCGCCATCGGCGAATCCGGTGAAGCGGGCACCCTGGAGCGTCCGCTGGATGAAGACGGCGAGCCGATCGAGCCGGAAATCGAGGTCGATGAGTTGGGGCGCAGCGCCAGCGTGCTGGATCGCGCCAGCCACACAAAGGCGCGGGCCGAGTAGGCCCGGCGAAGGCGACGCCGCTTGACGGCGTCGCCGCCGCATCGTTCCTTTGTTCCATGAGCGATGTTCGACTGTCCGATGCCGGTGTTCTTCTTGCTCAGGCGGGGGCGGCGCGAGATCGTGACGACTTCCCCGCGTTGGCGGTCGCTGCGGACGCTCTGCTGCGCTTGAATCCTCGCGAGCCTCGCGCTCTGGTGCTGAAGGCCGACTCCTTGGCGGGACTGGGAGATCACCGCGCGGCCGTCAGCTTCTACGGCGCCGCGTTGGCCCACGGCCGGGCTATTGCTTCACCCCCGCCAGAACTTCGCGCTGAACTGGAGCGCGCGGCCCGCGCCCAGGCCGAAGGGGCGCGGCGGTTTGAGCAGGGGCTGCGCGAGGGGTTGCAAGCGCGCGGCTTTGATCCGGCCTCCTCCAGCGCCCGGTTCGCCGCCTCTCTGGACCTGATGACGGGCAAGCGGCGGCTCTACTACCAGCAGCCGAAATTCTACATGTTCCCGGGCCTGCCGCAGATCGAGTTCCAGCCGCGCGAGACGGTCGCCTGGCTGGCCGGGGTCGAGGCTGCGGCCTCCGCGATTCGCGCCGAGCTGGACGCCGTCCTGGCCGAGCCGGCCCTGTTCGCCCCCTATGTCGAGGATCGCGCCAACCGGCCTAAGAATGAACAGGCGGGGATGCTGCACAACGCGGCCTGGAGCGCCGTCTTCCTGTGGAAGGACGGGGCCGAGGTTCCCGACATCGCCGCCCGCTGCCCCGAGACCATGCGGGCCTTGGCGGAGGCGCCCCTGTGCCGGATACCGGGCCGCTCACCGTCGATCCTGTTCTCGAAGCTACAGGCCGGGGCGAAGATTCCGCCGCATCATGGCCTGATCAACACCCGCCTGATCTGCCACCTGCCGCTGATCGCGCCGCCGGGCTCGCATTTCCGCGTCGGCGGCGAGGTGCGCGAATGGCGGGAAGGCCAAGCCTGGGCCTTTGACGACACGATCGAGCACGAGGCGTGGAATGACAGCGGCCGCGACCGCACCATCCTGATCTTCGACGTATGGAAACCCGAGATCACGATGGAGGAACGGGACCTGATCCGCGCCCTGTTCGCGACCATCGACGCCGCCGGTGGTTCCGGCGCGCCGAAGCTGGGGGTCTAGGCCGCCGCGTAGATGCTCTTGAACAGGGTCGCGCCGTCGGCCGAGCCCAACTCGGCTTCGAAGGCGCGGTCGGGGTGGGGCATCATGCCCATGACGTTGCCGCGCGCGTTCTGAAGGCCGGCGATGTCGGCGACGGAGCCGTTGGGGTTGTCGACGTAGCGGAAGACGACCTGACCCTCGCCCTCGATACGGGCCAGGGTCTCGGCGTCGGCGAAATAGTTGCCGTCGGCGTTGCCCTGGGTCATCACCACTTCGCTCTGGCCCTCAAAGCCTGCGGTGAAGCGGGTCTCCGGGTTGGCGACGGTGATGCTGATCGGCTTGCAGATGTATTTCAGGCCGCTGTTGCGCAGCAGGGCGCCCGGCAGCATCCCGGCTTCGCACAGGACCTGGAAGCCGTTGCAGATGCCCAGGACAGCCACGCCGTCGTCGGCGGCCTTCTTGACCGCCTGCATGATAGGGGCCTGGGCCGCCATCGCGCCGCAACGCAGGTAGTCGCCGTAGGAGAAGCCGCCCGGCAGGACGATCAGGTCCAGCCCCGTGGGCAGTTCGGTCTCGGCGTGCCAGACCATTTGGACCTGTTCGCCAGTGGAACGTTCGATGGCGACCTTGCAGTCGCGATCACAGTTGGACCCGGGGAAGACGATGACGGCTGCGCTCATGGGCGGGCCTCCTAGCATCAATTGTCGGGGATGTCAGGCGTGGCTTTGACCCGTCTTGCGTCCGGTCATCCAGGCGACGACCCAGACCGCGAAGCCGCCCAGCGACAGGCCGACGCCGACCCAGCCGGTCGAGGTCCAGCCCCACCCCGCCGCGACGGCCATGCCGCCCAGCAGGGGGCCGATGGCGTTGGCGGTGTTGAAGGCCGAATGGTTCAGGGCGGCGGCCAATGTCTGCGCGTCGCCGGCCACGTCCATCAAGCGGGTCTGCAGGATGGAGCCGAGCCCGCCCCCGCCGCCGATCAGGAAGACCACGATCAGCATGGCCCACAGGTGCGGGGCCGCAAACGGATACAGCGCCAGCGCTGCGGCGCTCCACAGCAGCAGCCCGCCGGCCGCCTTCATGCCGTAACGGTCTGCGGCCCAGGCTCCCAGCAGGTTGCCGCACAACATGCCAAGGCCGAACATGGCGAAGACCCAGGGCAGGACCTCGGGCCCGACGCCGGTCACGGCGGTCAGGGTCGAGGCGAGATAGGCATAGACCGCGAACATGCCGCCAAAGCCGATGGCCCCGACGCCCAGCGTCAGCCAGACCTGCCCACGCTTCAGGGCGCCCAGTTCGCGCATGGGGCTGGCGTCGGCGTGGGCCGGGTCGCGCGGCGCGAACAGGGCGACCAGGGCCATGGTGATGACGGCCAGAACGCTGACGATAGCGAAGGTCCAGCGCCAGCCGAACGCATGGCTGATCGCGGTGGCGACCGGCACGCCGATGACGGTGGCTACGGTCAGCCCCATCAGAATGGTCGAGACGGCGCGGGTGCGCAGCCGCAGCGGCACCAGCGACGCCGCCATCAGGGCGGCCACGCCGAAATAGGCGCCGTGCGGAATGCCGCTGAGGAAGCGGAAGGCCAGCATCCACTCGTAGTTGGGGGCGATGGCGCTCAGCGCATTGCCGACGGCGAACAGGGCCATGAAGCCGATCAGCAGCAGCCAGCGCGGCGCGCGCGCGCCGAGCACCGCCAGAATGGGCGCGCCGACCACCACGCCGGCGGCGTAGGCGCTGATGACATGGCCGGCGGTGGGTTCGTCGACGCCGAGGCCCGCCGCAAAGTCGGGCAGGACGCTCATGGCCGCGAACTCGGTCACGCCGATGGCGAAGCCGCCCATGGCCAAGGCCAGCAGGACCAGGGCCACCTTGCCCGGGGCGGCGACGCGCTCCATCGCGGGCGACGGCGCGCACAGGCGGTCGTCGATACAGGAGGCGGCGTCGGTGGGGGCCATAGACTTATCGCAATGCAGCAAACTTTACGCTGCGTCGCAAAATAGGGCCTGAGCCCTCCGCTTCAACCTTGGCCGGGTGATTAGGTCATCACTCTTTGTGTGCGACGAGGCTCAGGCGCCAACCAGTTCGGCCCGCACCTTGGGATGAGACACCGACAGGCCCAGGGTCTGGGCGGCGTAGAGCTCCAGCAGCAGGCGATCCTGGTCGTCGGCCAGAGGCAACCAGCGCGCCTTGATCGGCTTGCGCGGGGCCTCCGGCGGCGAAGACGCGCTGACGCTGACGAGCGAAGCTTCACCGCTTCCCTGTCTTTTCACCCTCGCGGCCAGCGACAACCGCAGCGACGGGGCCAGCATTCGCTCCTCCAGATGGGGCGGGCTGCCGACGTGGATCGGCTCGTCCTCCTGGTAGAAGACGTAGACCGCCCCCGACGCCGGCAACCGCGCCCGGGTCAGGGGTTCGAGCGGCCGGGCCATCAGGCGACGGAACAGGTCGGGGACCGCCGCCAGCCTCTGGTCGTGATCGAGCGTCGCCGTCGTCACCCGCCGGTGTTCTCGTAGGTGGCGGTGATCGAAGCCTTGGCCAGGGTATGAAAATGCAGGTTGAAGCCGAAGACGGCGCCGGAATTGTCGGGCGTCACGTCCAGCCTGTCCGTGTCCACGGCGAAGACGGTGAAGATGTAGCGATGCGGGCCGTGGCCGGGAGGCGGGGCGGCGCCGCCGAAGCCGGGCTCGCCGTAGTCCGTGCGGCCTTCAACCGCGCCCGCAGGCAGGGCGGCGCCGGCGGCCAGTTCGGTCACATCAGCGGGGATGTTGGCGACGGTCCAGTGCCAGAAGCCGGATCCGGTCGGGGCGTCGGGATCATAGCAGGTGATGGCGTAGCTCTTGGTGCCTTCGGGCGCGCCCGACCA
>CAYWDO010000023.1:0-11532 GCA_964456995.1 uncultured Brevundimonas sp. | reverse complement strand
CGGGATCATAGCAGGTGATGGCGTAGCTCTTGGTGCCTTCGGGCGCGCCCGACCAGGATAGCTGCGGCGAAGTGTTGCCCAGCGCCTGTACCTGGGCGTCAGGCAGGATGTCGCCGTCACGAAAATCGGCAGAGGTCAGGGTGAAGGTCATAAGCGGCGCTTCCTTGATGGGGTTCGTAAACGGAACGGTCGGGCCTCGACACCGTTGCGCAGCAACAGTCTGTTTCTAGCCAAGCTTGATCGTCGTTCAAAGCGCGGAGAGCCGGATGCTGCAATCCCTTCTCGATCGGACCTTCCTGACGCGTTCCATCCGCGTGCGCCTGCAGGACGGGCGAACGCTGACGGCTGGACCCGGTGAGCCGGAACTGACGGCGGTCATCGCGGACACGAAGACCGCCCTGGCCATCGCCGCCAACCCCGAACTGGCCCTGGGCGAGGCCTTCATGGACGGGCGTTTTCAGGTCGAAGGCGGCGACATCTACGACTTCCTGCAACTGACGACGTCGCAGCTGGCGATCGGTCCTCGTGGCGGTCGGCTGAGCCTGCTGCAACGCCTCAGGCGCGGCGCAGAACAGGCCAATGACCGACTGCATGCGCGTAGCAATGTCCACCATCACTATGACCTGACCGTGGATTTCTATCGCCTGTTTCTGGACGAGGACCTGCAATATTCCTGCGCCTTCTTCGAGACGCCGGACGCGACCCTGGATCAGGCCCAGGTCGCCAAGAAGCGGCGGCTGATCGACAAGCTGGTGTTGTCGCCGGGCCAGACGGCGCTGGACATCGGCTGCGGCTGGGGCGGGCTGGGCCTGTCGATGGCCGAGCGCGGCGCGCGCGTCACCGGCGTCACCCTGTCGACTGAACAACATCGCACGGCCAACGAGCGGGCGGCGGCGCGCGGCCTGTCGGACCGGGCGGATTTTCGATTGCAGGACTATCGCGACCTGAACCAGACCTTTGACCGCATCATCTCGGTCGGCATGTTCGAACACGTCGGCGCGCCCAATTATCAGGAGTATTTCGACACGGTCGCCCGGCTGCTGGACGACGACGGGGTGGCGGTGATCCACGCCATCGGCCGCAAGAGCCCACCCAGCCGCACCCAGCCCTTCATCCGCAAATACATCTTCCCCGGCGGCTATATCCCGGCCCTCTCAGAGGTCCTGCCGGCCATCGAACGCTCGGGTCTTTGGGTTACGGACATGGAGGTGCTGCGGCTTCACTACGCTGAGACGCTGAGGATCTGGCGCGAGCGGTTCCTCGCGCGGCGCGACGAGGCCCTGACCCTGTACGACGAGCGCTTTTGCCGGATGTGGGAGTTCTATCTCGCCGCCAGCGAGGTCGCCTTCCGCGAACTGGGCCACATGGTCTTCCAGATGCAGCTGACGAAGCGCCAGACGGCGGTTCCGCTGAGCCGGGACTATCTGTGCGAGTGATATGAAAAAGGCCGCTCTTTCGAGCGGCCTTGATCGTTTGAACCGTCTTCGCCTCTAGGCGACTTCGATCCGGTAGCTTTCGATGACCGTGTTGGCCAGCAGGGTGTCGCACATGCGCTTCACCTCGGCTTCCTTGTCGCCGACGCTGTCGTCGAGGTCGAACTCGATCATCTTGCCGACGCGGGCGTTCGCGACGCCGGCCCATCCCAGACCCTGCAGAGCGCCTTCGACGGCCTTGCCCTGCACGTCCAGAACGCCGGGCTTCAGGAAGACGTGAACCTTCACCTTGGCCATTAGTGCAGTCCTCCTTGGATCACGGTCGGCATGTCCTTCATGATGCCGAGGCGGCGGGCCACCTCGGTATAGCTTTCGATCACGTCGCCCATGTCGCGACGGAAGCGGTCCTTGTCCAGCTTTTCGCCGGTATTGCTGTCCCAAAGACGGCAGGAGTCCGGGCTGATTTCGTCGGCCAGGATGACGCGGGCGAAGTCGTTTTCCCACACCCGGCCGAACTCGATCTTGAAGTCCACCAGGGTGATGCCGACGGCGCCGAACATGCCGCACAGGTAGTCGTTGACGCGAACCGTCATGGCCAGGATGTCGTCCAGCTCCTGGGTCGTGGCCCAGTTGAAGGCGGTGATGTGCTCTTCCGTCACCATGGGGTCGTTCAGCTCATCCTTCTTGTAATAGAATTCGATGATCGAACGGGGCAGGGGCGTGCCCTCTTCCTGACCCAGGCGGGTGGCCAGGCTGCCGGCGACGATGTTGCGGCAGACGACTTCCAGCGGAATGATCTCGACTTCGCGGATCAGCTGCTCGCGCAGGTTCAGGCGCTTGATGAAGTGGTTGGTCACGCCGATGCCGTTCAGGCGCGACATGATGAACTCGCTGATGCGGTTGTTGATCACGCCCTTGCCTTCCAGCACGGCCTTTTTCTGGGCGTTGAAGGCGGTCGCGTCGTCCTTGAAATACTGGATCAGCGTGCCCGGCTCGGGACCCTCGTAAAGGATCTTGGCCTTGCCCTCGTAGATCTTCTTGCGCTTGGAATTCATGGTCGTGTCCCGGAAGGGAAGAAAACAGACTGTCCTCAAAACGAAAAACGCGCGGCCCGGCGGGTGTGGGCGGCGCGATCCTGAATCGACGACGGGTATATAAGATCGCACGCCCTTTAGCCGAAGGGCGTCTGTGACACAAATATCCTCCTGTAACGCAGCGTCAGAACCGCGACCGCAAGTCCAGTTGCGTTCGGACGGAAGGGGGGTATAGACGGCGATGCGGACCTTCAATTCCGTCCGCCACTGGAGTGACTACGCGCATGACGACCTTCGACGATCGGGAAAAGGGCTACGAGTCCAAGTACGCCCTCGATCAGGAACAAGAGTTCAAGGCCATCGCGCGTCGTAACAAGATGCTGGGCTTGTGGGCTGCCGAGAAGATGGGCCTGTCGGCTGACAGCGCCGAGCAATACGCCGCCGCCGTGGTTCGCGCCGACTTCGAACAGCCGGGCGAGGAAGACGTCTTCCGCAAGGTCGCCGGCGACTTCAAGGGGTCAGGCCTGACGGTGTCCGAGGGCGAACTGCGCTCCAAGATGGACGAACTGGCCTCGATCGCTCGCGAGCAGATCCGCGCCGGCGAATAGGCGTCGGTTTTATCCGACCAGAATTCAGAAGGGCCGCTGCCTGGGATGGCAGCGGCCCTTCTTCTATTTCAGCCGGTGGTCAGGCCTTATTTCGGCATCAGCACCGTGTCGATGACGTGAACCACGCCGTTCGACTGGCCGACGTCGGCCTGGGTGATGGTCGAGGTGCCGCCCTTGGCGTCGGTGATGGCCCAGCGGCCGCCGCCGGCGTCCTTGACCATCAGCTTCTCGCCCTGAACCGTGGTCAGGGTGGCGGTGCCGCCACCCTTCTGGGCTTCAGCAGCAATATCGGCGGCGGTCAGGCGACCGGGCACGACATGATAGGTCAGGATCTTGGTCAGGGCGGCCTTCTGGGCCGGCTGCATCAGGCCCTCGCGCGTCGCGGCCGGGATCTTCTCAAAGGCGGCGTTGTCGGGAGCGAAGACCGTGAAGGGGCCTGCGCCTTGCAGCGTTGTCGCCAGATCAGCGGCCTGGACGGCGGCGACCAGGGTGGTCAGGTTGGGGGCCTTGGCGGCGTTGGTGACGATGTTGTCGGCCGGGCTCATGGCCACGCCGCCGACCATCGGATCAGTCGTCGTGGGGGTCATGGCGGCGGTTTCGGCCGGCATGGCGTCGGCGGGCGTGGTTTCGACCTTGTTGTCGTTGTTGCCGCAGGCGGCCAAGGTCAACAGGGCTGCAGCGGATACGGTAGCGAAGCTGGCGGTACGGATCATCTTCATAGCGTCTCTCTCCATCGACGGCCGCTCGAAGTGGCGGCGGGGTCGCGAGAACTACGGGCGAGCAAGGCAAATGGTTCAAATTTTCCGGCGCGGCGCGTGATCGATCGTCGAGAGAGGCTCGCTCAGGAACGGCGAGAGCGCGGACCAGCCATGGCGCTTTTCCTCGATCGGGCGCGCGTGCGCCGGACTGGAAGAAGGCAGGTCGATCAGCGCCACGCCGTCGAGATGAGTCAGGATGCGGCGCCCCAGCCTGGCGGCCAGTCCGCCGTTGAAGGCCACGGCGCGCAGGTTAGGCAGGCTGGCGGCCAGTCCGCTTAAATCAGCCGCCTCGGGCGAGCGGATAGCGGCGTCCAGACTGCCGGAGCGTTCCGCCGAGGCGATCACATCCCACAGACCCACGCCGCGCGCCCGCAGGCGGTCCAGCCGGTCTTCGTAGGCGAGGGCGGTCAGGGCTTCGCCCAGCAAGCCGCCGACCAAGGGCCAGAAGGCGTTGCGCGGATGGGCGTAATACTGGGCCGCCTTCAGCGAGGCGTCGCCCGGCAGGCTGCCCAGGATCAGGACGCGGGTGCGGTCGTCAACGACAGGATCGAAGCCGACGGACCGCCCAGCCGCAGACAAGGACCTCAGCCCTCGCCGAAGACCCGCTTGAACACCACGTCCACGTTCTTGGTGTGATAGTCGAGGTCGAACAGGGCGGCGAGTTGGTCGTGGGGCAGGGTGACGCGGGCGTCGGCCTTGAGGAAGTCGAGGAAGACGCCTTCGCCGCGCCAGACCTTCATGGCGTTCTCCTGAACCGCCGCATAGGCGTCTTCACGCGACACGCCGGCCTGGGTCAGAGCCAGCATGACCCGTTGCGAGTGCACCAGACCGCCCAGGCGGTCGATGTTCTTCTGCATGTTTTCAGGGTAAACGTTCAGGCGCTCGATCACGCCCGCCAGGCGGTGCAGGGCGAAGTCAAGGTGGACCGTCGCATCAGGGCCGATGCCGCGCTCGACCGACGAGTGGCTGATGTCGCGCTCGTGCCACAGGGCGACGTTCTCCATCGCCGGGACCACAGCCGAGCGGACCAGACGGGCCAGGCCGGTCAGGTTCTCGGTCAGGATCGGGTTGCGCTTGTGCGGCATGGCCGACGAGCCCTTCTGACCCTTGTCGAAGAACTCCTCGGCTTCGAGGACTTCGGTGCGCTGCAGGTGGCGGATTTCCACGGCCAGACGCTCGATCGACGAGGCGACCACGCCCAGAGCGGCGAAGTAGGCGGCGTGACGGTCGCGCGGGATGACCTGGGTCGAGACCGGCTCGACGGCCAGACCCATTTTGTCGGCGACGTATTGTTCAACGGCGGGATCGACGTTGGCGAAGGTGCCGACGGCGCCCGAGATGGCGCAGGTGGCGATTTCCTCGCGCGCCGTGATCAGGCGGCGCTTGGCGCGCTGGAACTCGGCGTGATAGCCGGCCAGCTTCAGACCAAAGGTCACCGGCTCGGCGTGGATGCCGTGCGAACGACCGACGGTCGGGGTGTATTTATGTTCCTTGGCGCGGACTTCCAGCGCGGCCAGGACGCGGTCGACGCCGCCCAGCAGCAGGTCGGTCGAGCGCGCCAGCTGCACCGCGAAACAGGTGTCGAGCACGTCCGACGAGGTCATGCCCTGGTGCAGGAAGCGGGCTTCCTCGCCGACGATTTCCGACACATGGGTCAGGAAGGCGATGACGTCGTGCTTGGTGGTGCGCTCGATCTCGTCGATGCGGTCGGCGTCGAAGGTCACGTCCTTGCCCTTGGCCCAGATGGCGTCGGCGGACTCCTTCGGAATCACGCCCAGTTCCGCCATCTTGGTGGCGGCGTGGGCCTCGATCTCGAACCAGATCTTGTACTTGGTCTCTTGCGACCAGATGGCGACGGCTTCGGGGCGGGTATAGCGCGTGATCATGGATCGGTCGTGTCGGTCGAGAGGGGCGGGGAGTCAAGGTTTGCCATTGACTTCTCGCCCCTCTGTCCCAGATAGGGGGCCTCAGAGGACGACCTCTCCCTTCATCGGGCATGACCGCCGGGACGACCCGGCTCGCCATGCAAGGGAGACTGTCATGGCCTGGATTCTTCTTCTTTTCGCTGGTCTGTTCGAGATCGTCTGGGCCTTCCTGATGAAGGCGTCGGACGGGTTTACAAAGCCTTGGCAGACGGTCGGCACCATTGTCTTCATGATCATCAGCTTCGGCCTGCTGTCGATGGCGATGAAGACCCTGCCGCTGGGCACCGCCTATGTGATCTGGACCGGCATCGGCGCGGTCGGCGCCTTCGTCGTCGGCATTGCGGTTCTGGGCGAACCCCTCACCCCCATGCGGATCGCGGGCGCCGTCCTGATCATCTCGGGCCTGGTTGTGCTGAAGCTATCCTCCAGCCATTGATGGGCCAAGCACAACAGGAGCGACGACCATGGAACTGGTGATCGGGGACAAGCTCTATTCCACATGGTCGTTGCGCCCCTGGCTGGTGCTGAAGCGCTGCGGTGCGGACTTCACCGAGACGGTCATCCGTCTGAACCAGCCTGACACCGCCGAGCAGATCGCGCTCCATTCGCCTGCCGGCCGGGTGCCGGTGCTGAAGGTCGATGGCGAAACCATCTGGGACAGTCTGTCGATCTCGGTCTGGTGCGCCGAGCGCTATCCCGAGGCCCGGCTGTGGCCCGCCGATGCCCCCGCGCGCTGGCAGGCGCGGTCGGTGGTCTGCGAGATGCATTCGGGCTTCATGGCCCTGCGCACCGAATGCGGCATGGGGCCGGATCATTCCATGGTGGGGCCTGACCGCAGCCCCGCCCCGACCAGCGAAGCGGTCGCCGCCGACATCCGCCGTCTGGTGCAGATCTTCCGCGAGGCCCGCGCTCGCTTCGGCGCGGGGGGCCAGTATCTCTATGGCGAATGGTCGATCGCCGACGCCTTCTTCACGCCTGTCGCGGCGCGCGTGCGGCACTATCAGATCGATCTGACCGCCCACGGCGACGCAGACGGCGTCGCGCGCGCCTATGTCGAGGCCCTGTTGGCCCAGCCCGACTTCATCGCCTGGGGCGAGCAGGCTAACGCCGCTTAACCTCAGCCGAAAACCGGCGATTAACGACTGATGTTACATTCTGTTCTCACGGCGGGAGGCCGTGGGGGACGGGCGATGCGGACGATCAGCAGAAACACCGACTGGGGCAAGACGGCGCGCGGCTATTTCCTCGCCGCCCTGGCCTTCGCCTTTGTCTGGGCCATGCTGCTGTCCAGCGTGGTCTAGGACGCCCTAGCGCGATCCCCCGGCGGTCGTGGCCTCGGCCACCTGCATCGGCGCGGGCGAAGGCGCGACATAGTCCAGACGGATCGGCACGGCCCGGGCGCCCGACGCCACGGCGTCCAGCGTGTTCAGCGGCGCGCCGAGCATCCGTTGGTAGATCCAGTAGGCGGCCACGACCTTTTCCACGTATTCGCGGGCCTGAGGCACGTCGATGGTCTCGATCAGCAGCAGGGGGTCGGCGTCCGGTCCCAGCTTGCGCACCGCCGCCAGCATGGGCCCCGGCCCGGCGTTGTAGGAGGCCACGGCCTTCAGCAGATCGCCCTGGAAGGCCTCCATCTGGAACAGGCGGTTCACATAGTCCTGGCCCAGCTTCAGATTGGTGGCCGGGACGAACAAACGCTCGGGGTTGCGGACATAGCCCTGATCCCCGGTGATGTGGGCGGCAGTCGTCGGCATGACCTGCATCATGCCATAGGCGCCGGCCCCGGAGCGGGCGCTGGCGTTGAAGTCGGTTTCCTTGCGGGCGATGGCGTAGACCAGCGCCTTTTCGATGGTGAAGCCGCCCTCGGGCTCCAGCAGCGGCATGGGATAGAGGGTGGCGTCGATGCGGCTGGCGGCTGACTGGGCCGCGCGGTTGGGGGCCACGGTGCGATAGAGGCCCGCCCAGAGCCGCCGCGCGGTGTCGCCGTCGGCGCCGCGCATGCCGGTGCGGGCGGCTTCTTCGGCCTCGTTGCGGCGGCCGACTTCATAAAGGGCCACGGTGCGCCGCGCCGTCTCGTCGGAGCGGATGAAGGCGTTCAGTTCGCGGGCGTCCACGCCGCTCGCTTCGGGCGTCAGGCTGGCGCGTTGCAGCGTGGCGCCATAGGCGCGCGGCCCCATGTTCTCGATCACCGGCTCTTCGCCCAACTGGCGCAGGGCGATCTGGCCATAGAAGGTGGCGGGCCAGCGCGCGGCCATGCGCAGATACTGCGCCACCTTGTCCTGACGACCCGACTGGGCGGCGGCGCGGGCGGTCCAGAAGGCGGCGCCGGCCCGGACCCAGGGGTCTTCGGTGGGATCATCGGCCACACGCTCGAAAGCGCGGAAGGCGTCGGAGAATTCATGCAGGCGCCAGGCCGCCAGACCGGCGCTCCACCAGTCGCCCATCTCGGCGCCGGTGCGATAGGCGCCCGCCAGATCGTCGTTGTTCAGCGCCACGCGGGCGGCCTTGGCCGGATCGGTGACGCCGCCGTCGTTGGCGCCGGTCACACTGGCCCAGGTCCGCGCCAGCAGGTTGCCGGGACGCTTGGGCTCGGGCGCGCCGTCGGGCAGGCGACGCATAGCCAGGGTATAGACGCGCGGCGCCATCGGCAGGTCGGAATAGGCCTCCAGCCAGGCCGCCAGTTCGTCATAGGTGGCGACATGGGTGGGGTGAAACAGGCGCTCGAACTCGACCTGACCCAGCAGGACGCGGTCCTGAGCCTGACGCGCCGAACTGCGCGCCAGCTCCAGATCACCGCGCCGCAGGGCGTCAAAGGCGGTGGTGTAGCTGAGGCGGTCGGAACTGCTCAGGGCCGTGGGCGTTCGATCAGAGTCGTTCGCGACATAGGCCACGCCGCCGTCTTCAGCGGCGCCCCCATCGGCTGCGAGGGCGGCAGGCGCAACCGTAGCGCAGAGCGCGGCAGCGAGCAGGGGCGCGAAGGTCGCGCGGCGGAAAAGGTACATACGCGGCGGCCCCCTTCGTCGGCGCGGCTCCCGTCGTGCGTCGGGATTGTCAGCGCTCTGTGGACTGGTCGTCAGCCGCTCACCATGCCTGAGTCAGGCCCTTTGCTCAACCTCGGCCGTATCCAGACGCGCGGCCAGCGACAACATATCGGCCCAGGCGACCCGCTTGGCCTGGGGCTGACGCAGCAGGAAGGCGGGGTGCAGGGTGGCCATGGCAGGGACCGAAGTCGCGCCGTCGTCCAGCCGCCATTCGCGCCATTGCCCGCGCGTCTTCATGATGCCGTCGTTGGTCTGAAGCACCGCCTTGGCCGAGGCCGCGCCCAGCAGCAACAAGGCTTTGGGCTTCATCAAAACCAGGGCCCGTTCCAGGAAGGGGGCGCAGGCCGCCTGTTCCTGCGGCGTCGGCGGGCGCCCGCCCGGCGTCTTCCAGAAGACGGTGTTGGTGATGAAGGCCTGATCCGTCAGACCCGCCGCCGCCAGCATCCGGTCCAGCAGTTGCCCGGCCTGTCCGACGAAGGGTTGGCCGCGCAGGTCCTCGGTCTCGCCGGGGGCCTCGCCGATCAGCAGGACCGAACCCTTGGGATTGCCGCGCGCGAACACCGCCTGCTTGGCGCCCATGGCCCTGAGCGGACAGCCTTCGAAGGCGGCGATGGCCTCAGCCAATTCGTCGAGGGTGGATGCAGCCGCCGCCAGCCGGCGCGCCTCGCCCACAGCGTCCGCGCCGACCATCCCGCCGTGGAGGGCGGTGATCGAAGCGGTGGCCCGCTGCACGCTCTGCGCCACCGGCGGGGCGACGAAGACCGTGCGATCGACCGGCTCTTCCAGATAGCAGGCGTCCACGCCCGCATCGCGCCAGAAGGCGAGCAGGGCTTCGGTCGCGGCGGTGTCGAGGGGCTGGGGCGTCATTCTGCGACAGGGATAGGCCTTGACCGCCGCTGCGTCACCTCACGATAAGACGGATAACCACGATGATAACGAGGATTCAGGGGATCATGGGCGAGCAAGCGATCGAAGGCGGCGCGATCAACGCGTGGCAGGAAGCCGTCATCGACAAGCTGCCGCCGCTGGAGGCTCTGGCCGGCGTCGAGCGCGAGGTCATGGACTACGACGTCGTCATCGTCGGCGGTGGCCCCGCTGGTCTGTCGGCCGCCATCCGTTTGAAACAGCGCGCCGAAAAGGACGGGAAAGAGATTTCCGTCGCCGTTCTGGAAAAGTCGGCCGAGATCGGCGGCCACATTCTGTCGGGCGCCGTGATCGATCCCAAGGCCCTGAACGAGCTCTTCCCCGACTGGAAGGAACGCGGCGCGCCGCTGGAGACGCCCGTCACGAAGGACAAGTTCCTGGTGCTGGGCCCGGCGGGGCAGGCCTCCTTGCCGATGTTCGCCATGCCGCCCTTCATGCACAATCACGGCTGCTACATCGCCTCCCTGGGCAATGTGTCGCGCTGGCTGGCCGAGCAGGCCGAGGCGCTCGGCGTCGAGGTCTATCCCGGCATGGCCGCCAGCCACGTCGTCTGGGATGAGCCGTCCGGTCGGGTGAAAGGCGTCGTCGCCGGCGTCTTCGGCATCGACCGCGAGGGCAGGCCGACCGGCGACTTCCAGCCCGGTCTGGAGCTGCACGGCAAGTATGTCTTCATCGCCGAGGGCGTGCGCGGCTCGCTGGCCAAGACCATCATGGCCCGCCACGACCTGACCGCGAACGCGGACCCGCAGAAGTTCGGCATCGGCCTCAAGGAGCTGTGGCAGATCCCGGCCGAGAAACACCAGCCCGGCCTGGTCCAGCACACGACCGGCTGGCCGCTGGACGACAAGACCGGCGGCGGCTCCTTCCTGTATCACTTCGGCGACCGCTACGTGTCCGTCGGCTTCGTGGTGCACCTGAACTATCAGAACCCGTATCTGTCGCCCTTCGACGAATTCCAGCAGTTCAAGCACCATCCGGCCATCGCCGAGCATCTGGAGGGCGGCACGCGCATCTCCTATGGCGCGCGGGCCATCACCGAGGGCGGCTTCCAGTCGGTGCCCAAGCTGGCCTTCCCCGGCGGCGCCCTGATCGGCTGCTCGGCGGGCTTCGTGAACGTGCCGCGCATCAAGGGCAGCCACAACGCCATGAAGACCGGCATGATGGCCGCCGACGCCGCCTATGAGGCCGTGATCGCGGGCCGCGCAGGCGATGTGCTGGAGGCCTACGAAGAGGCCTACAAGACCTCGTGGGTCTACAAGGAGTTGAAGGTCGTCCGTAACGCCAAGCCCATGCTGTCCAAGCTGGGCACCATGATGGGCGGGGCGGTCAGCATGTTCGACATGTGGGTCAACCACCTGACCGGCGGCTTCTCGGTCTTCGGCACCATGCGGCACACCAAGACGGACGCGGCCTCGACCGGTCTGGCCAAGGACTTCAAGCCGATCACCTATCCCAAGCCGGACGGCAAGCTGTCGTTCGACAAGCTGTCGTCGGTCTTCATTTCGAACACCAACCACGCCGAGGATCAGCCGGCCCACCTGAAGCTGCTGGACCCCAGCGTGCCGATCAACGTCAACCTGCCCAAGTACGGCGAACCGGCGCGGCTCTATTGCCCGGCGGGCGTCTATGAGGTGCTGACCGACGAGCAGGGCCAGAACCCGCGCTTCCAGATCAACGCCCAGAACTGCGTCCACTGCAAAACCTGCGACATCAAGGACCCGTCGCAGAACATCGTCTGGACCACGCCCGAAGGCGGCGGCGGTCCCAACTACCCGAACATGTAAGGGCCAGAGGTTTCAGCCTCTTGCG
>CAYWDO010000022.1:4988-25027 GCA_964456995.1 uncultured Brevundimonas sp. | reverse complement strand
TCGGTTCGCTTCTGGCCGCCGTCGTGCTCGTCTCGGTGGGCATCTGGATGCACGGTAAGTCGCACGCCGACGCCTGGCAGACCTATATCCGCGACAAGCTCTCCCATGCGCTGTCGAAACGGTCGGCCTGGTTCCTGTTCCTGCTGTCCTTCGTGGTGGTCTACCGGGAGGTGTTCGAGACCATCCTGTTCTATGCGGCGATCTGGAGCCAGGGCGGCCACCTCGGCATGCTGGCCGGCGCCCTCACGGCGGTGGTCATCCTGGCCGTGGTGGCATGGGCCCTGCTGGCCTACAGCAAGCGCCTGCCAATCGGCCGGTTCTTCTCCCTGAGCTCGATTCTCATGGCCATCCTGTCGGTTGTCCTCGTCGGGAAGGGGGTGGCGGCGCTGCAGGAGGCGGGGTGGCTCGACGTCCATCCGCTGGCCTGGATCCCCCGCATCGAAATCCTCGGCCTCTACCCGACGGTCGAAGGCGTCGCCGTTCAGCTGCTGACGATCGCCATCCTCGTGGTCGGCTTCTCCCGGCATGCGGCGCCGAAGGGCGCGCGGCCGGCGGACATCGGCTAGGGTCGCCAGCCCTTCACCTAATCTTCCGCCCCGCCGGGCGCCGGATGGGCAGGCGCCGGCTTCCGGTTCCTGAACCGCCCCTCCGACCCCGGAGTTCGCAGCCGGGCGACGGCCTTATCGGACGATGGGTTTGCCTCCGGCGGGCAGCACATCGGGCTCTTTCGTTGGAATGTCGTCGCTTGCGGGATCAAGAACCTCCGGCACGTTGCGATGCAGCTCGTCGATCCAGACCTGGCCATGAGCGTCCGAAGGCATGCGCCAGTCGCCGCGCGGCGACAATGAACCGCCTGTTGTGACCTTGGGCCCGTTCGGCAGGGCCGAGCGCTTGAACTGATTGGCGAAAAAGCGCTGCAGGAACACCTCCAGCCAGCTGCGAATAGACCCGATGGGGTAGGCCCGCTTTTGCTCGTCCGGAAAGCCCGGCGGCCAATTCCCGGCGGCGGCGTCCTGCCAGGCGTGCAAGGCCAGGAAGGCGATCTTGGAGGGCCGCAGCCCGAACCGGGTGAGATAGTAGATCCAGAAGTCGTGGAGCTCGTAGGGGCCAATCTTGCCTTCGGTGCTCTGCGACTCCCCCTCGGCCGTCTGCGGGATGAGCTCCGGCGAAATGGTTGTCGCCAGAATGTCGAGCAGGACATCGGACACCGCGGGGTCGAACAGGCGGTTCGCCGCCGTCCAACGGACGAGGTGTTGAATGAGGGTCTTCGGGAGCGAGCCGTTCACGTTGTAGTGGCTCATCTGGTCGCCAACGCCGTAGGTGCACCAACCAAGCGCAAGCTCGGACATGTTGCCCGTGCCGAGCACCATGCCGTTCCGCTGGTTGGCGGCCCTGAACAGGAGGTCTGTCCGGAGCCCGGCCTGCACATTCTCGAACGTCGTGTCGTACACCGGTTCGCCCCTGGCGAACGGATGGCGCAAGTCCTGCAGCATCTGCTGGGCGAGCGGCTTGATGTCGATTTCCTCGACGGTCACGCCGAGCCCGTTCATCAAGGCGTAGGCGTTAGACTTGGTCCTCGCGCTCGTGCCGAAGCCGGGCATTGTGAACCCGAGAATGTCCGTGCGCGGACGGCCAAGCAGATCGAAGACCTTGGCCGCGACGATCAAGGCGTGAGCTGAATCCAGCCCTCCGGACACGCCGATGCAGATCTTGGCTGTCCCGGTCGCCTCAAGCCTCTTGGCCAGCCCGCTCACCTGAATGTTGAACGCCTCGTAGCAGTCCTGGTCGAGATGGGAGGGATCATCGGGCACAAAGGGAAAACGGTCGATGCATCGTTGCAGGCCGAGGTTGCGAACTGGCGGAACGAGATGGAAGGTCACCCGGCGAAAGCGCCGGTCGGGCATCCCGTTGGCGATCGCGGCTTCGTTAAACGTGCCGGTCCGCATACGTTCCAGCTGCAGCCGTTCGACGTCTATGTCCGCGACGGCCATCTGGGACTCCAGGCTGAAGCGCTCGGTCTCCGCGAGCTGCGCCCCCAGCTCGTAGATGCAGGCCTGTCCGTCCCAGGCCAGGTCGGTCGTCGATTCTCCATAGCCGGCGGCGGAGTAGATGTAGGCCGCCCAACAGCGGCCAGACTGCAGCTCGCAAAGTCTTCGCCGCGTGTCCGCCTTTCCCACCACGATATTGCTTGCCGACAGGTTCGTCAGAATCAGCGCGCCGGCGAGCGCGGCGAAGTCGCTGGGCGGCGCTGGCGCCCAGACATCCTCGCAAATTTCCACATGAAAGATCAGGCCATCGACGTCGTCGGCCTGGAACAGCAAATCCATTCCGAATGGAGCCGGTTCGCCTCCAATCGTAATTTCGCCGACCACATCCCGCCCGGAGGCGAACCATCGCTTTTCATAGAACTCGCGATAGTTGGGGAGGTGGCCCTTCGGCACCACGCCAAGGACTCGCCCCCGGTGGATAGCCACCGCGCAGTTGTAGAGTCGTCCCTCACGGCGGAGGGGCGCACCAACCAGTATGACCGGGAAGAGATCGCGACTTTCGGTTACGAGATTCACTAGTTGCCGCTCGACCTCGTCGAGCAACGCCCGCTGCAGCAACAGGTCGTCGATGGAATACCCCGACAGGCCGAGCTCTGGGAAAACCATCAGCGCGAGCCCGGCCTCGTTTCCCTCACGGGCGAGCCGTAGTGTCTGCTCCAGGTTGAACGCCGGATCCGCGATCCTGCAGACGGGACGGCACGCAGCCACCCTCACGAAGCCTTGCTGGTAAATCGACAGGAAATCGGCTGCGGTGCGGGGCACGTCCTGCTCCTATTCTGTTTCGGGACTACTTGTTCGGCCGGACGAGCGCCCGGCCCCTTGAATAGCGCGGCAGCGGCTTGGAGGTTCGTCAATGTGAGGACTTCAGGCGGAGCATAGTCTTTCGCCACTTCTGGCGCGTTACGGCCAGCACGAAGCCCGCCAAGCCACAATGCGGCGCAGCGCGGCCATCGGGCCAGGGCCCGTAGCAAGGTAGGCGAATGCGAGACGTCCTTGCGCGTTTCGGGGCAAGGTCAGGCCTGTCGCGCGATGGCGATCCCCGAGAGATTGGAGGCGGCGTCGACGGGTGTCCCGGCCGCCTTGCGCTCGGAATAGCGGTCCACCAGCCGGGCCGGGTGCGGACGGGTGAGGATGGTGAAGCGCACCAGTTCCTCCATCACATCGACGATCCGCTCATAGTCGGCCGAGGGCTCATCCGGCCGGCCTCGTCGAACTCCTGGAAAGCCTTGGCCACGCTCGACGGGTTGGGGATGGAGACCATCCGCATCCAGCGGCCAAGGAGGCGCAGGGTGTTCACCGCGTTGAAGCTCTGAGACCCGCCCGACACCTGCTTGACTGCGAGCGTCCGGCCTTGGGTCGGACGCATGCCGCCGAGGCTCAACGGCAGGTGATCGATCTGCAACTTCATCACGCCGGAGACCTGGCCGTGCCGTTCCGGACTGCACCAGACCATGCCCTCTGACCAGAAGGCATGCTCGCGCAGCTCGCGCACCGCCGTGCGGTCGTCATCGCCGGGCGCGCCCGGCAGGGGCAGGTCGGACGGGTCGAAGATACGGGTCTCGCACGCCATTCGCTGCAGCAGGCAAGCTGCGTCCTCGACGAGCCGTGAGTAGGACCGTTCGCGCAGCGATCCGTACAAGAGCAGGATCCGGGGCGTCTTCGTCGCGGCCGATCGAGCTTCAACCTTTCGCTGCGCCCTGTTCAGATTGACCGACGTCCCAGCCTCGGGATGCAGCGGATGTAGACCAACTCCGCCAAAAGCTCGATCAGGGTCTGGGTGACGATGATGGCCGGGACTAGGGGGATGGCGCCGGGCACGACGAGGGCCAGCGGCAGGACCACGAGCGAGTTGCGGGTTCCGGCGCTGAAGGCGACGGCGCGGCCGGCTTCCGGCGTCAGCCGTGCGAGCCGCGAGCCGGCCCATCCGATGAGTGGGGCCAGCACGGCGAAGGCGACATAGACCGGCACGACACTCAGGGTCCGGTCGAGGGTCTGTCCGAGTTGCGGCATGACCGCGGCGACGACGATGAAGAGCACCAAGGCCGTGGCCGGCACCGGCGCCAGGCCGAGACCAGACGAGACTCGCTCGCCCGTTTTGCTGCGGGCCGCCCAGGTCTGGACCAGCGCCGCCAGAACGAACGGGATGGCGATCAGCCAGACGAAGGCGTGGATGAACGGACCTGGCTGCACATAGGCCGCCGCCTCGGCGCCGAGGAACAGACGCAGATAGATGGGCAAGAGCGCCATCTGGGCAATCAGCAGCACCGGTGTCGAGGCCAGGAGCAACCGGGCATCCGCTCGACCCAGATGAGCGAAGGTCACGACATAGTCGATGCAGGGACAGAGCAGCACCATCAGCACGCCGAGACGGATCAGGGGATCGGCCGGCAGGAACTGCACCAGGCCCAGGACCAGCAGAGGCACGGCGATGAAGTTCACGGCCAGCAAGGCGCCCACGAACCGCAATTCCTGAAGCGCCCGGCCGAGCGCCGCGACCGGCACCTGCAGGAAGGTGACGAACAGCATCAGAGCCAGCGCCGGATTGATCGCTGATTCCAGCACCGCCGTGCCCGGGATCAGCAACCCGATAGCCGCCGCGACGATCACGGCGGCGAAATAGATCCAGACCTGTCGGGCTTCGAGGCCCTCGCGAAGTTCAGACGTGTTCATCCCGGATCCTGACCTCGCACCGCCCCTCCTTACGGCCGCCGACGGACCAACCTGTCAAGCCTCGTCCTGCGGCCGCGCGGCTCAGAGCGCTAGCCCGATCTCACGGGCACCCGAGCGGCTTCCGCGCACGCCCGTAGGATCGAGCGCGCACCGCACTCAAGGGTTTGGCTTCGGTCCACACTCTCACTAAGATGGCTGTCGGCGGGCCTCGACCGGATAGCCTTTGATCTTGAGCCAGGGGACGCTCTGCGTCGGCGGCGATCACGGGTGAAGACGTCGAGCTTCACACAGAAGTTCCCGGCCCGCCCCCTCCCCTCCTCACCAACGGGCGGCGCTGAGGCGACGCCAACGATCCTTCTCCGCCAGAGGCACCTCGGCCAGATCGGCGTGATCGCGCCACCGAGTGATCACGCCCTTCTCAACCTCGAAAACGTTGATGACGCGGACGTTCATGACGAGGCCACGGTTCGCGGCCAGCAGATAGAGGCTTTCGGCGATGACCAACTCGCCCTGGGTGACGGACTTGAGGATGTGAAGTTCGAACAGAGAATAGCTTTGGAAAAGCCGACGCCAGAAGCCGAGAAGCGCTGTACGTCCGACGAGTTCGCCCGCGATGTCGAACTGGGCCGCGACCTGCTCCGACAGATAGGATTCGAGGCGACGCACATCGCGTGATGCGATCTCCCCGGCGAAAGCTTGGACGACGTCTCCGGGCATAAGCGACCTGATCACCGTTCAGGCGCGCAATCATGCTCCGATTCTCATCGGAAAACTCGCGTATCGCGTGTGACCAACGATGTCACTCCGGTTCGATAACCCCAGCCCCCACCCCGACCGCGACGGCCTCTATCCGGGTGCGCACGCGCAGCTTCGAGCACACCTTCTCAAGGTATGGGTTGCAGGCACGCGAACTGCGCGCCTGAAACCCTGCCCGTCGGCGAGACCGGGGTAGCAAGGGCCAGGGCGGACCGGCCGGAGGGGGATCGCCCGACCTGCACAAGCCTGCCTAGGTTTAAGAGCATTCGAGCCCTCGCAGGCGCGGAAGGTTGGGGAGACCGGCCGGTCCGGCGGCGAAGCGGCTTCACCCTGGCCTGCGCGAGGGCGGAGCCCTTAGCGTCTTGATGCGAGCCAGTGGCCGCCATGCCGCATGTGTGCCTCAGGCGGGGTGATCAGGAACAGGTCCGTCATCGGCGTCAGCCGATCCGGTCGGATCGGCAGCCACTGGGTGGTTTCGTCGAACGCCCAGGTCTCATCCGGCGGAACCTCGGGGACGAGATAGTGGCAGTAGACGAACTCCAGCGGCTTACCCCGAGGGTCGAACTCGGCCGCGGTCTCTAGGATCTTGGCGTTCCTGGCGGCTTCGACATGGTCGCCTTCCACGGCCTCCCAACCAATGTGAATGACGCCCGGGAGGTCATCGGCGAGCTGATCGTTCGCCTCGAAGAGCTTGCGTTTGATGTCGCGCGCCTTGGCGTCGACAGCGGCCGGGGCATCCGTCGCCCAGCGCATCACCACGGCGAGATCGCACCCTTCGACATACCTGGGATTGGCGCTTGCGGTCGTGTGCAAGATGGTGCTGTAGGCGCCGTTGCGGACGTAGTCGCCCGTCAGCAACTCGATGAGGCGGGTCGAGCTCGCGCCAACTATGGTCGTTTCGAGCGCCTCGGCGAGCCGCGTCAGATCGAGCGGGCGGATGACCCCACGGCCGATAGCGTCATCCCAGGTTTCGCCCCGTTCGCCGCCCATCCGATAGGCGATCGCCCTAGCGCGCAGATAGTCCTCGGGGATGTCCGCGAGCGGAACATAGAAATGGAGGTCGGCGAAGACGCTCCTCCCGAACTCGGCGAAGGTCACGGCGAGCGGCCCCCATTTCTGGCGCATGATGTCGCGCTCGGCTTCACCGTAGTCGCCGACCTCCATGCGTTTGCATTCGACGGCGAAGGTCACCCCGTCCATCTCGACGCGCAGGTCGTAGGTTCGGCCCCGCCCGGGCGTCTCAGGGACGAAGCACACCGTCGCACCGCGTTTGCGATAGGCGATGGCGACGAGCATCTCGAAGAGCGCGCCGTTGGGCTGGGCCTTTTCGCCGTTCAGCAGCCGATCCAGACGGTCCTCGATCCCGGCGACCTCCTTGAGATGGTCCAGATCCCTTCCGATCGCCAGGAAGACGGGAACCACGCGCGACCCCCAAGTGAAGTCGTAGTTCTGGATGTGGTCCAGGCTCGCTTCGGCTGTGAACAGATACCAGCCCATGGTGTCGGCGGCGTTGAACAGGCGGCCGCGGTCGCCGGGCGCGAGGTCGCGCAAGGTCGCCCGGTAGAGACGTTCCGCCGCGGCAAGCCGCCGCCTCTTCCACCGCTGCTCCGGAATCTTCGCCTTGAACCAGTCGAGCGCGCGGCGAAGAACAGGGTCGTCGGGCCACCACGGAGGACGATGCTGCGGAGGATCGAAGAAATCGTCCGGAAATTCGATCGGCTGATCCTTGGTCATGGCGTCAGCCTAGGCCCATCGCCGGGCGGGAGCCAACGCGCCGGATGGCCGCTCGCGACCGCATCCGGTGCATCGGACTTGAAAGGCGGGTCAGTCCGCGTACAGGGGCGAGCCGGCCCCGTCCCAGGCGCCCCGGCCGAACGAAGGCGAGCCGTTGCGCCATCCGGACGCCAGCCACAGGGTCTCGAACATCGGGCGAAGGGCGTCCCCTGCGGCGTTGCGCGGCGAATATTCGAAGCGGGCGACGGCTAGGGAGGGCTTGCCGATCGGCCGGCCGCCGCCCCGGGCCTCTGTGAGCTCCACGGTCTCGACGCCGACCGCCACGACATCCACCAAGGCAGGTCCGCCGAGCCCGATGGCCTCGGCGAGCGCGGCGATATGATCCAGCGCCCGGACCAGGCGGCCTTCTAGGCGTCGGCCCGGAACGAGGATCACGGCGTCGTCCTCCTCCCGCGCCCCCAAAGTGAAAATGTGCTCAAGGACCCCCGGCTGGATCACGCGCGTCAGCCATTCCGTCTCCGGGTTGGGGAAGCCGGGCCGAGGGACCGACAGCTTGTTGACCCACCACTGGGTTTCGTCGGCACCCTCCTGGACGCGGTCGTCGAGATTGGGCGCGAACCCGGGCAAGGCGGCGACGATGGCGGCGGGCGTCAACGGTTTACGGCTGTCCACGGACAGCGGCGCATAACGGATCGACAGGCTGGGCTGGCTGACGATGGCCGGCGGATGAACACGCCAGGCGGCCTCAAACGCCTTCGTCGCCTCGGCCGTTGTGTCTACGACCTGCCCCGCCGCCGGCTCGGCGCGAATCCGATGGCGCGCGACGCGCTCGAACGCGTCCAGGGTCTCGGCCAGACGGGAAGCCGTCCCGTCCAGCGCCTTGATGGCGGCGTACATCGCCTGGCGGGACGTCTCGTTGAGAATCTCCTGAGGCTTGGCCGTACACCAGTCGCTCCGGTTTTCGGTTGCGCTGACGTGGGTGTCGACCAGCGAGTAGAAGGCTTCATTGGCCTCGCGCACCGTCTCGAGCGCCGCCTGTAGCTTCCGATCATGAAACTCGTGCCGCGCGCCGATCCATTCGAAACGCAGGGCGAAAAGCGGATCGAGGAGAGCGCGGGGGAACGGCGTCCCGAAGCTGTGCGTCACAAGGAAGTTGTGAATGCGGTCGGGAATGAGTTTGCGGAGCCGGTCGAGCAGCGCGACGTCATGCGGGTGCGGTCCCAGGGCCGAGGCGCCGAAGCCGTCATCGGCGATGCTCAGCTTGAGCGCCTTGACGAGCACGGCGGCGAGCTCCTCACGCGCCGCGTTGCGCACTGCGTCGTCTGCGCCGGCGGGGCAATTGTACAGGATCGGCCAGCGGCTATGCAGGAGATCGAACGGCAGCGGATGGGTCTTGGGATGGCCGTAGGCGGTGTTCATCAGGCCCACGACCTGGGGCCACCCCTTGGATTTCAGGGCCCAGCCGTGTTCGAGGAGGACGTTGGGATTGGGGATGCCCTCGCCGCGTGCCCTGAAGGCCACATAGGTCAGGTCGGAGACGAAAATCGCCGCCTCGTCGATCTTCTTGAAGATGGTGTCGGCGACGGGCGGCATGCCCGGGGTGTCGATGGTGTCCCGGTCGATAGCGAGGGACCGGTCCGCTTCGCTGACATCGACGTCGGCTTTCAGGATCTTGATCGCCCGGTTCAAGGCCCACTCGATCAGGCTGCGGTTCTCGCGGGAAGCGGTGTCGGACTGCCAGGAGAAGAAGACCTTTGCGGTCGTCGGCGTGTCTGTCGTCAAGAGCCGCCTCCGTGCCGCCGCCGCGATCCGGCCCGTCGCAGCTTACAGCCGCCACGCGGCGCGACAACGCGGAAACGCCGCGCCCGAGAAACGCCGCTCACGGCGTAAATCGGAAATCGGCTAGTTGGAGAACCATCCTTCACAGCCCTCGCCGCCGGACCATGCCAGAGCCCAAGACCTACGAACGCCGCCTCATCCTGTTTGTGGACTTCCTCGGTTTCAAGGAGATCGTGGATCGGACCGCCACCGACCCTGAGGCGCTGCAGAAGGTCCTGTGGGCGATGGAGCAGCTGCGCGCCATCGGCGACGACGCCATGGGCGAAAGCCAGAGATTCCAGCAGTTCTCCGACTGCGTGGTCCTGTC
This sequence comes from uncultured Brevundimonas sp., assembly GCA_964456995.1. Classification (GTDB taxonomy): domain Bacteria; phylum Pseudomonadota; class Alphaproteobacteria; order Caulobacterales; family Caulobacteraceae; genus Brevundimonas. The sequence goes on along the minus strand of CAYWDO010000022.1, from coordinate 15,673 downwards.
CTTCCGGGTCACGGAACCGTCGGGCGTATTTTATCTGCTCAATGACATCGGGATCACGACCATCACGCTGGCGTCCGCCGGCTTTATGATCCGCGGCGCCGTGACGGTTGGCGACCTCTATCACGACGAACAGCTGATCGTCGGACCGGCGATGGTTCGCGCCTATGAGCTGGAGAGCAAGAGCGCGAAATACCCACGCGTGATCATCGATCCGGAAGCGCTGGAGGTCGGGCGCAGCCACCGCAGCAACCGCCATTCTCGCCGGGAAGAGTCCGCCTATCTCGAATCCTTCTTGCTCGAGGACGACGACGGATGGATGTTCTTCGACTGGTTCTCGTGGAAGGTCGTCGTCGAAGCCATCGGCGCCGACGACCAGGCCTATCCCAACTATCTCGCCCGCCTCGCGGCGACGATCAAAACGGGCCTGGCGCATCCGGTGGCGGCCTGCGCGGAGAAATATCTCTGGGTTCGACGACACTATCTGCGCGCGCTGGACCATCTCGCCGAGGCCAACCCTGAGCACCGCCGTCTCAATCCCGAGTTCTGGGAGGTCGCCGACGGCCTACCTCGCCTGAAGAAGCGCGCCGCCAAGGCGAAGGCGCGGGTTGCCGCGGCCAGGGCGGTGGCGCAGGCTCGGCGTTGAAGGCGCTGGAACGCCGCGCACGGGGCGACGCCGGCGGGTCATGGTGACGATCGACGAACATTGGTGGCTGCACCTCGCGCCGAAGGCGATGCATCCCCTGCGGCTGGAGCTAGAGCGCCTGTTGCGGGCCTGGGTGCGCACGGCATACGGGGCGCACTGGTTGAACTCGGCGGCGCGAGGCAATGGTCTGATCCGCGTCAAACCGGGCCAAGTCATTCCCGCCTTCCACGCGATTAAGCTCGACGGGCGTCCCATGTTCGTCGCGCCGCCCTCGCTGCTCAAGCCGGGGCATCGCGGCGTCGGCCAGGCCGAGATGGCCTCGCGGCGGCCGCTGGAGGCGCGCGAGATCGCGCTCCAGCCCGAGATCCGTCTGGACCTCGTGGACGACCCGGTCCTGCTGGAGGCGGCGCGGCGTGGAGAACATCCGCTGCGGCCCCAAGGCGTGACCCGCCCCAGCCAGGTCTTCACCCTTCCCGCCCACTATCTGATCGCGCCCTCCGTGCGGCCCGATGCCGCCTACGTGCTCTACCAGCACATCTTCGGCGAAGGCGGCAGCTACCCCAATGACGGCTGGTTCTATGTCGGCCTGACCACGCGGAGCTGGCAGACCCGATGGGCCGAACATCAGAGGGCGATGCGCTCTGGCAGCGCCCTGCGTTTTCACAGAACCTTCCGCGACGAACAGACAGCCGGCCGCATCACGTACGTCAATCACAAGGTCATGGGGATCACCGACGACCTCGAAGCTCTCTACCAGGCGGAAGCCTTCCTCGTCGAAGGCCATTGGGAGGATCAAAGGCGTCTGAACATGATCCCCGGCGGCAAGGACGGCCTCCGATACCTACGCGATCATGGGATTATCCCCCCGGGCCCCGCGCCTGAACCCGATGCGCGCGAGCCGGTGCTGGCCGAATGGCTGGCTGCCCGCTCTGCCGCGCCGCTACCGCGCACCTGGCTGAAGGACCGATGGGGCGATCGGACGTGGGCCGCAGCTCAGATCTGCAGTCGGAAGGATCGGCTGTCCATCGAGCAGGTCGCGGCCATCCGCGCCCTGGCAGAGGATCACACCGCGGCTGAAATCGCAGATCGGATCGGCGCCGCCGGGCCTGAGCAGGTTCAGGGCGTGATCGACGGGAAGACCTATCACCGGGTGGGATCGATCGAGCCGAAGACGGCGCAATAGTCCGTTGATTCGACCGATGTCGGTTTAGCGGGATCGAACGGCGATCAGGCGTCTCGCTTCGCCGGGCTCGGCCTCAGTCCCTTCGCAAGGCGGTCTGCGATCAGCTCATCTTCGTACAAGCGGCGTCCGAACTCGGCAGGGCGCACCAGCAGCCGGGGCAGGTTAAGGACATTCAGGCGCGACGCCGCCTCGAGGATTGCCGCTTCGGCCTTGCCGAACTCCGGCCCCGCCTTGCGGTTTACGGCGGTCCACTGGGCGCGGGTGATGATGAAGGCGGCAAAGTCGGCCAACTGCAGGCCCGCGACGTCCTCGGATCTCTGGAAACAGGCGCGCGGCCCCGCAATGACGTCTCCCCAGTTCGGCAAGGCGCGTTCGCGGCCGGCCGGGAGAAGGCCCTCGTCGACGTAAAGCGCCAACGGAAGGCCCAGACCATCCGCCGCATTACCGGCCATCACGCGAAGGCGGACCGCGACCTCCCGGCAGAGGAACAGGAAACCGAGATGGGAAACATCGTCGAGCCGCCAGTCTCCGGTTCGGCTGCGGCTCAGGCCGGACATCAGGTCCGGGTGATCGCTCAGGGTCTGATCGCTGACGGTCTGGTGGACGACTGGCAGGGCGAAGGAGTCCATCAACGTGGCCATCAACGAGATGAGCTCGCCGCGGTCCGAAGGCGCGACCGCCTTCCATACCCCTTGGCCGCTCCAGATCTCGGTGAAGTGCAGCTCCTCGGCCCCATAGTCAGCACGCACGCCATCGAGAAAGATCTGCAGCGCGTGGTCGACGTCGGCCGCAACCTCGGGCGGGACAACGACCGCCGTCCAGGATTTGCGCGTGTCCGGCAGGAACGCCGATCCCGACTCGGCGCCGGGGTTGCCGGAATCATCAACGTAGATCGCGCCCGTCGCCATGGCTGGGTCCGTGTACCCTCGGCTCGAGGCCGACCGGGGACCGATACGACCATCGGAACGCGATGCCAACGGCCGCCGTCGTGGACGATAATGATTACCTGCGCAGGGGTCCCGCCGGCTGCAGCGCTCCGCTGGGGGTCGAGCTGAACGGGATGTCTGGACCGGCAGACGGCGAGCGCTCAAAAAGCCCGCCTCTTATCGCGGACGGTCCGCCGCCCCTAGGACGAACGCCATGCCCGCCAAGGCCCCGAACGAGTCGAACTTCCACCATTTCGTGCCGAAGTCCGCCTTGCGCCGATTTACCGTCGACGGCGCCGGCAAACAGATCTGGGTGTTCGACAAATCGGACGGGCGTTCGTTTCCGGGCGGACTGAAACGCACCGGGTCGGGCCAAGGATACAATACGCTTCGGCTTTCGGACGGATCGCTCTGGAACTTTGAAGACGCGTTCCAGAACATTGACGATGAGTTCGCAGCGACCGGGAACACGCTGGCCACTCGCCGTCGGGTCGATGACCTGGATCCGCCGTTCAAGGCGGCGGTCTGCACCGGCGTAGCGGTGCAGTTCCTGCGCACGCCCAAGGTTCGGACGACGCTGGATCGCCTGCCGCGCCAGCTGGTCGAACGGCTCGTGGAGGCTGGCCTACCCGCGCTAGACGATCCGATGCCGAGCGAAGACGACATCCGCAAGATCACGCTCGACCTGATCGCCAATCGGGACGAGATCGTCGAGGGTCTGCTCACGAAAATCCCGATCCTCTACGAGCCTGCCGGCGGAGCGCGGTTCTGGACCTCGGATCATCCGATCGTGCGCGAGGGTTCGACGCCCGACGACCGGCGTGGCGTCAAGGACCTCGGTGTAGCCTTTTATGCGCCGATCTCCAGCGACCTGCTCCTCGGCCTCGTCTGTCCGAGCATCCTTGCCAAACTGACGGACGCTCCGATCGAACGTCTCGAGCTGTCGGCGAATCGCAAGGCCCGGCTCCTGGCCTTGCGGGACGGATTACTCTCGGGACGGCCGGTCCCGATCACCGATGACCAGGTTATGGACTTCAACCTGAAACAGGTCGGTGGCAGCGAGCGCTTCGTCTACGCCCATGAGGATGCTTTCGAGCCGGCGCGAACATGGCTGAAAGCGCACCCCGAGCAACGCGCCGGTGCCGCCCTGTTCTCGGTCGGTCGGATGGGCTCGGGTCCGCCGCGCCCCGAACAATTCAAGGAGGGGCAATGGCTGGTGCTGTATGGCCGGGACAACTGGGTGCAGCTGCCCATTGGGGGCTACGATCCGCAACGCTCCCTTCGACAGGCTTGGACCGATCAGCCGGCGCTGCTCCGCTCCGCGATGCGCCACGCGCCTTTCGCCGAGGCGCAGATCTACTATCCGGAAGGGTCCGAAATGATCCGGGACATTAATGTCGTCATTCTCGAACGGGGGCCTAGGACACGGTTCAAACTCGTTCCGTCCGACCCCGGCATGGCTCAACTCGACGCCATGCTGCGCCGAGGCGGATAGCCCAAGGACGCGACCGGCGACTCGACCGGGCGCCACGGCGATCGCAGGGAAGCGCGGTTTGTGTGCCGAACGCTCATATGGTGCGCGAGCGTTATGAGTTTCCGGCAAGCGGCGATGATGACGCCTTTCCGCAACCCGTCCTCACGTCGGCCGCTGGCGATGGACCTAGCGATAGCCAGACACCGCTCTTTCTCGCTCTGTTGCTGACCCACCTGGACCTAGCCGCCGCCGCGAAACGCCAAACCTCCGCCTTGTTCAGCCCTGTTGTGCAGCAGCTTGAGAATGTTCCGCTCGGGAGTGATCTATGACGACTGGCGGCCGTCGATGGTCAACAGCGACCTCTCCGTGGTCCTGCGGCCGCAGGGCTGCTCCCAGTATGTCAAAAACGTCCACGCGTTCCGCGCGGGAGAGATCGACGAACCCGCGATCGAGCATGGTCTTGGTCCGGAGGAGGCCGAGCCCGCGCAGGTCAAACCTTAGCGGCCGGTCCGGCGGCGCAGCCGCTTCACCTTGGCCCGCGCGAGGGCGGAGCCCTTAGCGCTTCAGGGGCATCGTCGTATTTCGATGGAGCGTGGGAAGACTGCGACCCGACATTCGGCGCGCTTGCCGACCTTCCGACGTTGAGCCATTCGGACTTTATGACCGACGTCGCCCAGCCCGAACCTGCTCCTCACCCCGACCCCTTCTTCGAGAAGATCCCCGATGGACTCTGGAACGCCTGTATCGGCGTGCAGGGCAGCGAGGAGGCCTATGTCGACGGCTACATTGAGGCTGCGCGCGAACTCGTTGTGGCCGTCATCGACAAGAAGATGTTCGGCAGTCGAGACTCTCTCGCCATGCCGATCCTGTACAACTGCCGACATGCGATCGAACTGTCCCTGAAGTTCGCGATAAACCGGCTGCATGACGCCGGAATGGTCGCCGAGCGTCACAAGCCGGACCACGATATCCGCTCCCAGTGGAAGCATCTTAGGGACGCCAAGGTCGGAGACGCACGGATCGTGGATCTTGTGGCTCAGCTCGAGCCCTATGTGGCGAGCCTGTCGGCCGTGGACGACGACGGACAGGAACTGCGTTACGCCAGCAACCGTGCCGGCGTAAAAAGCCTGGGCGGCTTTGCGGTCGTCAATCTCCCGCATATCAGGACCAGTATCGAGACGTTGGAAGCGATATTGGGTCAGATGAAGATCCGCGTGCTGGAGCTCGAGCAGGAGCGCCTGACCGGCGCACACACCGGCGAGTGTTCACGAGAGGATCTCAAGCGGGTCGCGGCGATGGTGGGGCCCCATTCCGGGTGGGGCGACGCCGAATTTTCCGACCGCAAGGCAAAGGTCATGGAGAGCTTTGGTCTCGGGAGTCGGAAGTTCAGCCAAGCGTTGACGACTATTCGAAACTCACGTCCGCTGGCGACGCTCGTCGGGATTGAGACATCCCTGAAGCACCTCAGTGACGACAAGGCGGTCGAAGCGCTTTCGGCTTGGGCAGAGGCTCACCCCGCCAAGGACCGGACAGCGGATCTCGGATCGTCATTCTTCCCTCGGGACCTGGAGGCTATCGCCACGCATCAGCAAAGGCGTCAGAGCCTGAATGCCGCGATGACCGCCCTTCTGACATCGGAGGAACTCGCCGATCTTGAGACGGTGTATTACCTGGGGCGCAACCGCGAAGACGGCGAACACTACGACGCCAATCTCGAGCTGACCCAGCGCACGTACGGCGTCTCTGGGAGACCCATGGGGCGTCTGGACGACGTTTTCAGCAAGACCAACCTTCTGGACGCCTTCGTCGACGGCGCAGCGGCGGCAGGCCGGCCCAGTCTCGCTCAGAAGGTCCGTGCGATCAGGCCGGGCAGGTAGCCCCCCGTCAGGTTCCGATTGCCGCCGTCACATCGACGATTTGGCGGCTCAACCTCGACCGACGGCGTGCGGTGCGGCCTAGTCTACGGCGGTCGGCGATAAAGTATCCGGGCGGGTTCGTCCCGCAAACGTCACATCGCATCCTGTCGGGTTTCGCCTTCGTTGCGTTTCGGTTTGATTCTATCGGACTGGACAGCCGATGGAGATCGAAAGATGGCCCGCTCAGATTCCCTGCCGCGAACGATCAAGAAGCCGGAACTGCGCCAGATGGTGCCGCTTGCAGACAGCACCATCTGGGAGATGGAGCAGCGCGGAGAGTTTCCCAAACGCTTCCGGCTGACTCCGCGATGCGTGGTCTGGGATCTGTCGGAGGTCCAGACCTGGCTGGAGAAGCGCCGCCGCGCCCCCGTCACGCCGGCCAAGGCTCCGGATGTGCGACTGCGCCGATCACGCCCCGTCCACGACGGGGCGGGCGCCTCCCGACCGCACCTCTAAGCTGCGCTTCGCTTCAGAAAGCGGCGAGCGGGTCATGAGATGCTTCATTCGGGGATGGCGGAGCCACGGACGACGGGACAGGGCTTCCAGGGCCGATAATTGATTTCTTCACTCCCTGGAGCTATATGTCGTCCCGAGGCCAGATCGGTTGAAACAGCCTCACCCGCCTCTTCGGAGGTCCACGCGTGAGCGAGATAGGGATTTCGGTCCCGGAAGCGGCTACCGAGTGACTTCTGATAAGGGCGCCTCCGGGCGCCCTTATCTTTTCCGGTGAAACTTCAGCTTCTCGCCCTTTAGCGTCTTGTCGATCAGGACGGCGAAGCGAACCTTGCTCATGTGGGCGATGGCGAGCGCCTGGGCCGGCTCAGGGCTGTAGGCGCTTTCCACGAAGAGCTTGAGATCGACGCCGGCATCGGCGCCGCGCTTGACACGGAAGAAGACCCTGTAGTCCCCTGCTCCGCCGTCGTTGCGCACGCCGATACGCAGGAAGTTCGCCTCCGGGGTCTGATAGACATGCGCGGTCGGCAGACCTTTCAGGATATGCGGCAGCGCTTGCGACAGCCCGTAGCGGATCGGACAGAAGACGCGCCGCCTCGGGCCGTCCCAGACCGCCACCGCGTTGTCGTCGTGCCGGGCGGCGTCGAAGGTTTCGCTGAAGCAGTGGTTGCTGAACCGGACATCGATCTTCACTCCGTTCGGACGCGACTGGGTGGCCATCTCCAGCACGAAGGGCTCGAGATGGTCGAACACGAGCGTCTGCCCCGCGACCTCCAGCGGCGGAAAGTACGGCCCGGCCATAGCCTACAATCCAAGCAGGTGCGGCGACCGCTTCCGCAGTCCCGGCCGCTCGGCCGCGCGCTCGGTGACGGCAGCCTTATCCCGCGCGTCGATCATGTCCTTGTCCCTGCTTTTTCTGTTGGCATCCCCCGATGCATCTCAAAATTTCGGATCAAAACGCGGTGCGCTGACCTCTGACACGGTCAGAACTGGGGTGTAGGCATGGCCCGCTTCCCAAGCGTCTACGGCGTTAGACCATTCCTGAGCCATGTGCCGACGCTGGGTCTCGAACTCCGCCTTGTTGTAGACGCCGCGCGAGGATCGCTCTTCGTGAGCCAGCCCTTTCTCGATCCAGTCCGAGTTGAAGCCCATCTCGTGCAGCAGGGTCGAGGCCGTCCGCCGCAGGTCGTGGACGGTGAAGGGTTCGAGCGGGAGATCACCCTTTCCGGCCTTCTCAGCGATCGCACTGGTGACGCGGTTGAAGGTCGCCCGCGACATCGGCGCATCGGCATCGTAGCGCGACGGCAGGATGTATTTCGAGTTGCCGGCGCAGGTCTTCAGGGCGACCAGGATGTCAAGCATCTGGGTGGAGAGATAGACGTTGTGAGGACGCGAGCGTTTCATGCGTGCGGCGGGGATCGACCAGACCGCATTCCCGAAATCCACCTCGGTCCATACCCCGTCCTGAAGTTCGCTCTTTCGAACCATGCTGAGCAGGATGAACTTCAAGCCGAGCCTGATGGTCGGCAGTGTCGCCACCTCACCCAAGAGCATAAGCATGATCCGGATTTCGGCGGGGGTGAGCGATCGGTCGCGCGGTCGGAAGGTCGCTATGGACGCCGGGCCCACGTCATCCGCAGGGTTGTCGATCTTCTCGCCGTGGAGGATCGCCCAGCCGTAGATCTGCTTGACGATATCCCGGACGTGGATCGCTGTCGCGGGCGCCCCGCGGTCCACGATCGCCTTGCAGTGCGCCCGCAGGTCGTCGGGGGTGATCTCGCTCAGCAGGCGGTTCTTCCACTTCGGAAGGATGTCGCGATTGAAAATCGCCCGGCGCATGTCGCGGGTGCTGTCCGCCATCGGCGCGCGGTCCATCCAGCCCTGGGCGACCTGTGCGAAATCGTGAGCTTCCTTCAAGCGACGTTTGGCGCGCTGCTTTTCAACGGCGGGCGATACCCCGTCTGCGATCGCCTTCTTCACCTCGATCAGCCGCTCGCGGGCTTGGGCCAGCGTCAGCCCGGCCCGACCGTAACGCCCGAGCGTCATGGTCTCTCGACGGCCGTTGAACCGATAGTCGTAGCGGAATGAGATCGCGCCGCCCGTCGAGACATAGACGTACATACCGTCCCTGTCGGTACTCTTGTAAGCCCTTGCTTTCGGACGCAAATTCTTCAGTGCGGTGTCGGTTAGCACGGTATAATCGCCTCTGGCTGTCGGTCCTCGAATTCGGGCGCGCCAAGACAGCTTTTTCTCATCCATTTCAGAGACTTGCTGGAAATGAATACCGTCAGGGCTTGGCCCGATGTCAGGACGGTATGAGCCCGAGTCCGCCAGATCAATGCAGCGGCGTACCGTCGGGCAGTCCGACAAAACGAAAAAAGACCCTCCGAATGGCTCCGAAGGGTCTCGACAGAATTCACAATGTTGTCAGCCCTTTAGAGGCGGCTTCGGAAGCGATACCGAATGCTACCGAAGGGTCGGGACTATTCCCACTCGATGGTGCCGGGGGGCTTGGACGTCACGTCATAGACGACGCGGTTGACGCCTCGGACTTCGTTGATGATCCGCGTGGCGGTCTTGGCCAGGATGTCCCAGGGGAACTGGTAGAAGTCGGCGGTCATGCCGTCGGTCGAGGTGACGGCGCGCAGGGCCAGGACCTTTTCATAGGTCCGGGCGTCGCCCATGACGCCGACCGTCTTGACCGGCAGCAGGACGGCGAAGGCCTGCCAGATGTCGTCGTAGAGACCGGCCTTGCGGATTTCGTCCAGATAGATGGCGTCGGCGTCTTGCAGGGTGGCGACCGCTTCCGGCGTGATCTCGCCGGGGATGCGGATGGCCAGGCCCGGCCCTGGGAAGGGGTGGCGCCCAACGAAGGCGTCCGTAAGTCCCAGTTCGCGGCCCAGGGCGCGGACCTCGTCCTTGAACAGTTCCCGCAGCGGCTCGACCAGCTTCAGCTTCATGAAGTCCGGCAGGCCGCCGACATTGTGGTGGCTCTTGATCACCGCCGACGGGCCGCCCGAGGCCGAGACGCTCTCGATCACGTCGGGATAGAGGGTGCCTTGGGCCAGGAACTCAGCGCCGTCGATCTTGGCGGCCTCGCGGTCGAAGATCTCGATGAAGACGCGGCCGATCGTCTTGCGCTTGGTCTCCGGGTCGGAAATCCCGGCCAGCTCACCGAGAAATTCCTTCGACGCATCAACGTGCACCAGCGGGATGTTATAGTGCTCGCGGAACAGTTCCGTGACCTGCTTGGCCTCGTCCTTGCGCAGCAGGCCCGTGTCCACGAAGACGCAGGTCAGCTGATCGCCGATGGCCTCATGGATCAGGACGGCGGCGACGGACGAGTCCACCCCACCCGAGAGGCCGCAGACCACCTTGGCCGAGCCGACCTGCTCGCGGATCTTGGCGATCTGCTCGTCGCGATAGGCAGCCATGGTCCAGTCGCCGGTCAGGCCGGCGATGCCGTGGGTGAAGTTCTTCAGGATCACGGCGCCGCGCGGGGTGTGCATCACCTCCGGGTGGAACTGCACGCCGTAGATCTTGCGCTCCTCATTGGCGATGGCGGCGTAGGGCGCGCCTTCCGAGGTGGCGATGACGTGGAAGCCTTCAGGAATGGCGGTGACGCGGTCGCCGTGGCTCATCCACACGGTCTCGCGGTGATCGACGGCGCCGATGCCGGCGAACAGCGGGCTCTCGCGGGTAATGACGATCTCGGCGCGGCCGAACTCGCGATGGTGGCCGCTCTCGACCTTGCCGCCCAGCTCAGCGCAGATGGTCTGTTCGCCATAGCAGATGCCCAGCACCGGCACGCCCGCCTCGAACAGGGCGTGGTCCGCCCTGGGACTGTCGGCGTCGGTCGTCGAGTTGGGGCCGCCCGACAGGATGATGGCCTTGGGCGCCACCGTCTTCAGCGCCTCGCCCGCCTTGTTGAACGGATGGATCTCGCAATAGACGCCGGCTTCGCGCAGGCGCCGCGCGATCAGCTGCGTCACCTGACTGCCGAAATCGACGATCAGGACGGCTTCATGGGTGTGTGGCGCGGTCATGAGGGCTCAGAATCCGAAGCGGGCGTTGATGGGGCGGGTTCTTG
>CAYWDO010000022.1:2449-4888 GCA_964456995.1 uncultured Brevundimonas sp. | reverse complement strand
GGCGCGGTCATGAGGGCTCAGAATCCGAAGCGGGCGTTGATGGGGCGGGTTCTTGACGGGTGAAGACGTCGGGATCAAGTCGCGATGCGGGCACGTCGGCCAATGCGGCCAACCCTTGCGTCGTCAGCACCTCGGTCAGGCGGTCCCAGGCGGCGGCCAGGTTGGCGTCGACGTGGTGCAGCGTGGAGGTCCAGTCCTCCAGCTTGGTCAGTTCGCTCTTGCCGTCACTGACGCCGCGCAGGGCGACCAGGGGCACCCCGAACGTCTGGGCGACGCGCAGCAGGGCGAAGGTCTCCATGTCCACCATCTCGGCCTCGATGGCGTCATAGGCGGCGCCGGAAACCACATTGCCCCCGGTCGACAGGGTGGCGGTCGGCACGCCGGGTATGGGACAAGGCAGGGGCAGGACGGCGGGCAGGTCCAGCAGCGGCGTCCGCCCCTTCTCGAACCCCAGGGCGCTGGCGTCCATGTCGCGATAGGAAACGGACGAGGCCTGATAGACCGCCGCATGGTCTAGATCGCGCGATCCGCACGAGCCCAGGGAGACGATCAGGTCCGGCAAGACGTCCTCGGCTTCCAATCGCGTCAGAGCCGCCGTCAGGGCGATGGCCGCCTCGACCGGGCCGATGCCGGTCATCAGCGGCGTGATCCGCGCCTGAAGGGCGGCGCCGTACTCCGCCGGCGCCGCCATGACGGGCAGGACCGTCAGGCCATAGATGTCTTCGGAACGCCCCTCGCTCACGCCGTCCGCTCATAGACGGCGGCGAAGAAGCCGTCGGTGCCGGTCGAGGCGGGCGACAGGCGCAGGCGATGACCGCCCGCCGCCAGTTCACCCAGACGCTCGCGCGCCGCATCGGTCAGGGTCGCGGCGTTCAGAGCCTGAGCCACCGGGACCGGCGCGAACTCGGGGTGGTTTTCCTCGAAGGCGTCGGCCGTGGCTTCGTTCTCGCCGCGCAGCATGGAGCAGGTGACGAAGACCAGACGCCCGCCCGGCTTCACCAGGGCCGAGGCGCGGTCCAGAATCTGGACCTGCAGGGCGTGCAGGCGCTCGACCTCTGACGGCTTCAGACGCCAGGCGTCCTCGGGACGACGACGCCAGGTGCCGGAACCGCTGCACGGCGCATCGACCAGAACCACGTCGGCCTGACGGACCAGGTCCTCGACCCCGCCGCCGTTCTGGCCCAGCAATCGCAGGTCGGCGGTAACGCCAGCGCGGGCCAGGCGCGGACGGATGTTGTCCAGACGCTTCTGAACCACGTCATAGGCGAACAGGCGGATGGTGCTGCTGATCTCGACCGGCTTGGCCTTGGGCTTGGGTTGGGGCTGGGGCGCAGCGCCCTCCCCGCCGACCGGCGACCAGGTGGCGACCGGCGCGGCCTCGGCCTGAGCCCTGGGCGCCTTGGTCACGACCGGCTGGCCCAGCATCGCCAGGCCCACGGTCTTGCCGCCGCCGCCGGCGCAATAATCCACGACCGTCATGCCGGGCTCAACGCCGGTCAGCCAGCAGGCGACCTGACTGCCTTCGTCCTGAATTTCGATATGGCCCTGCTTGAAAGCCTCCAGCGCCTGGACGTTGGGCGGCGGCTCAGCCGACAGGCGAAGGCCCACAGCCGACCACGGCGTGCGGCGGGGCGACAGGCCGGCCTCGGTCAGTTCCGTCTCGACGGCGGCGACCGTGGTCTTGGCGACGTTGACTCGCAGGTCGATCGGCGCGCGGGGCGCCATCAACTCGTGGGCTTCCTCGGTCCAGCGATCGCCGAAGGTGATCTTGAAGTCCTCGACCACGAACTCCGGCAGGCCAGCGGCGACCCAGCCGGGCAGTTCGCCGGGAGCCGACATGATGCGGCCGCGCTCCTGCTTCGACAGGGGACGCGGGCCATAGCCCTCGCCCGAGTGCAGCAGTTCGATCTCTTCCAGCGGCAGGCCGTCGATCAGCGACAGCGAGCCGATGACCAGGGCGCGCCCGTCCTCACGCCCGCCCATGGCCCAGACCAGACGACCGCGCGCGCGGATGACCTTGTAGACTCGGTCAGCGATGGCGCGACGATCCCCGGACCCCGCATAACGGTTGGCGGCGCCCCAGGCCTTCAGCACCACCTCGGCCGGCTGGCGGCTGTGGGCGATGCTGTCGAGGACGGAGGCGGCGGCGGCGAGGCGGGCTGCAGGGGTCAATCGGGTCTCAGATCAGATAAAAAGGGCCGCAAGGATCATGATCAGTCCCGCGAGCGAGACCAGCCAGACCAGCGACCGGATGTAGGGCACGCCAAGGGCGTAGAGTGGAATATAGGCGACGCGCGCCCAGAAATAGAGGGCCGCGCCCCACAGGGTCAGGGCGCTTTCCTGACCCGTGACATGGGCGATCAGGACGGCGCCGATGAAGAGCGGCAGGGTCTCGTAGAGGTTGGTCTGGGCTCTTTCGAGGCGACCGACGACAGGGTT
>CAYWDO010000022.1:0-2349 GCA_964456995.1 uncultured Brevundimonas sp. | reverse complement strand
CGCAGGCCCGCATTGGTGATGCGCACGAAGCGGGCGCGGTCCTGGAAGTCCTTGATGGTCGCCGCGCCGACATAGCCCATGGAGGCGCGAAGCCCCCCGACCATCTGGTGCAGCACCGGCGAGATCGGCCCCTTGTAGGCCGTCTGCCCCTCGATGCCTTCGGGGACCAGCTTCTCGGACGAGACCTCCTTCTGGAAGTAGCGATCCGCCGAGCCGGCGCCCATGGCCCCGACCGAGCCCATGCCGCGATACGACTTGTAGGACCGGCCCTGGTACAGGAAGACCTCGCCGGGGCTTTCATCCGTGCCGGCGAACATCGAGCCCATCATGGCCACGCTGGCGCCCGCCGCGATGGCCTTGGCCAGGTCGCCCGAATACTTGATGCCGCCGTCGGCGATGACCGGCGAACCGCTGTCCTTGGCCGCGCGGGCGGCGTCGATCACGGCGGTCAGTTGCGGCACGCCCACGCCCGCGACGATGCGGGTGGTGCAGATGCTGCCGGGACCGATGCCGACCTTCACGGCGTCGGCGCCCGCGTCGATCAGGGCGCGGGTGGCGTCATAGGTGGCGACGTTGCCAGCGATGATCTGCAGACGGTTGTTCTCGCGCTTGATACGCTCGACCACCTGGGCAACCGAGGCCGAATGGCCGTGGGCGGTGTCGATCACCACCACGTCACAGCCGGCGTCGGCCAGAGCCATGGCGCGCTCGTACCCGGCGTCGCCGACGGTCGAGGCGGCCCCGACCAGCAGGCGTCCCTGTTCGTCCTTGGCGGCGTTGGGGAAGGCCTGGGCCTTCTCGATGTCCTTCATCGTGATCAGGCCGACCGCGCGATAGTCTTCGTCCACGACGATGACGCGTTCGATCTTGCGCGTGCGCAGCAGGTTGCGCGCCTCGTCACGACCGGCGCCTTCGCGCACGGTGATCAGGTCGCCCGTGGTCATCAGGGCCGAGGCCTTGATCGACGGGTCATTCTCGAACCGCATGTCGCGGTGGGTCAGCAAGCCGACCAGCTTGCCCGTCGCCGGATCGACCACCGGGAAGCCAGTGATCTTCTTGGCGGCGACGATCTGGCGAACCTCGCCCAGCGTCGTATCGGGCGAGACGGTCACCGGGTTGATGACCATGCCGCTTTCATAGCGCTTGACGGTGCGGACCTGCTCGGCCTGCTCCTCGATGGTCATGTTGCGGTGAAGCACGCCCAGACCGCCGGACTGCGCCATGGCGATGGCCAGGCGGCTTTCGGTCACTGTGTCCATGGCGGACGACAGCAGCGGGATGTTCAGTTTGATGTTGCGCGTCAGCTGGGTCGAGACATCCGCCATCGCTGGCATGATCTCTGACGGGCCGGGTTCGAGCAAAACATCGTCGAAGGTTAGGCCTTCGCGTATCTCCATGAGGAGTCTCCGTTTTGCGGGCCGCGTATAACGCCCCATGGCGGGGAACCGCAACCCCAAGCGCGAGCTATAAGGAGAATAAGAGGAATTGCCTTGAACCCTGCTCCTGCTCGCCACATGCTTCGATAATGGTTCGCATCTTACTCAGCACCGCTCGTCGCCTCGCGCTCAAGATCGCGAGCTACGGCCTGATGCACCTGATCGTGGCGATTCTGGTCGCCTTCGCTCTCACCCGTGACTGGCGCATCGCCCTGGCCGTCGGGGTGGTCGAACCGATCTTCCAGACCTTCGCCTATTCTATCCACGACCGGATCTGGCACCGGATCGAGCAGCGCCGGATGCGCTCGGGCTTCGAGGAAACCGCCGAAGCCGTCACCGCCCGTCTTGAGCTGATGACCATGGCGGAGCAGGACCGCGTCCACGGCGGCCATCACGGCCACAGCCACGCCCTGCCCCGCAGCCTGAAACAGGTGGCGCTGAAGACCGTCACCTATGGCCTGATGCACTTCACCGTGGCCGTCGCGGTCGCCTACGCCCTGACCCGCGACTGGCGCATCGCCCTGGCCATCGGCACGGTCGAGCCCCTGGTGCAGACGGTCTTCTTCACCCTGCACGACCGCATCTGGACGCGCATCGAGGCGAAAAAGGCCCGTCGCGCCGCCGAGGCGGCGGCCGCCTGACCCCGGCCGTCATCCCGGAAGCGGCGCAGCCGCTCTCCCGGACCGCAACAAACGCAGACCTCGCAGCCTTGGCCGGTCCCGGCTCTGCGCCTCGCGATGCAAGGCTCCGGCCGGGATGACGCGAACGACATCTAGCGCTTGTTCAACGCCACCAGAAACACCTCGGCGCTGCCCTTGCGGCTCGATTCCGGCTTTACGTATTTCACCGTCTCGAACTCTTCGCGCAGCCGCACCAGAACCCCGCCGGCGTCGCCGCCCTGGAAGTTCTTGGA
>CAYWDO010000021.1:21916-27034 GCA_964456995.1 uncultured Brevundimonas sp. | reverse complement strand
TTCACGCCGCGCGCGACTGGACCCGTTGCGGTTCGGCGCCGGCGGGGGCCAGGGCGCCTTCGGGGGCGCGCAGCGGCAGGTCGAACCAGACGGTGGTGCCGCGGCCGGGCTCGCTCTCGATGGTCATGCGGCCGCGATGCAGTTCGATCAGAGACTTGGTCAGGGCCAGGCCTAGGCCCGTGCCCTGCGTGGTCTTGGAGTGCTGGCCCTCGACCTGTTCGAAGGGCTGGGCCAGGCGGTCCAGGTCGGCGGCGGCGATGCCGATGCCGGTGTCGGTCACCGAGAGGCGCACGTGGTCCGCGCCCTGGGCTGCAATGGTCACGGTGACGGCGCCGCCCTCGGGCGTGAACTTCACGGCGTTGGAGATCAGGTTCAGCATGACCTGTTTCAGGCCGCGATGGTCGGCCTCAACCTGAACCGTTTCGGGGGCGACCAGACCCAGGGTCAGGCCGGACTCCATCGCCTTGCCGCGCATCAGGCGGATGGCGTCGTTGCACAGGCTGTTCAGCGAGACGGCTTCATAGTGAAGGGTCAGCTTGCCGGCCTCGATCTTGGCCATGTCGAGGATGTCGTTGATCAGGCTGAGCAGGTGCTGGCCCGACTGGTGGATGTCGGCGGCGTAGCCCTTGTAGCGGCGGTCGCCCAAGGGGCCGAACATCTCGCCGGCCATGATTTCGGAGAAGCCGTTGATGGCGTTCAGCGGGGTGCGCAGCTCGTGGCTCATATTGGCCAGGAACTCGGACTTGGCCTGGTTGGCGGCCTCGGCGCGGGTCATGGCGACTTCGTATTTGCGGGCCAGAAGCGACAGCTTGGCCTCGCGGTCCTCCAGGGCCGCCACCATGCCGCGCAGTTCGTCGGCGGCGCGACGGCGCTCGGCCTCCTGACGGCGGATGACCGTGATGTCGGCGGCGATGACCACGGTGCCGCCGTCGCCGGTGAAGCGTTCGGCCATCTGCAGCCAGCGCCCGTCCTTCAACTCGACCTCGCGCACCCCGGCGCGGCCGCTGGCCGAAGGGTGCTCGGCCTTGACGGCTTCGGCGGCGATCAGGTTGAGGGCGTCCTTCTGAGCGCCCTTGCAGACCACGCCGGGAGGGAAGGCGAAGGCGTCCTGGAAGGCCTGGTTCCACAGGATCAGACGGCCGTTGCGGTCGAACAGGACGAAGGCGTCGGAAACGCTTTCGATGCCGTCGCGCAGGCGGTTCTCGGCGGCCTGGGCCTGGGCCTTGGAGCGGCGGGCCTCGGTGATGTCCAGCGCAATGCCCAGCAGGCTGGTGAAGCCGGCGTCTCGCCTGGGCTGGCGCGACTGGCCGCGGGCGTCGATCCAGCGGATGCCGCCGCCCTTCAGCGGGACGGGGAAGGTGACGTCAAAGGCGCCGTTGGCCATGGCCTGATCCAGGGCCTCGACCAGGGTCTCGCGATAGCGGGGGTGGACGCGCTCGATCAGGGCCTGGGTGGTCAGGACCTGGCCCGGCTCGACCTCAAGCAGGGCGGCCATATAGTCGGACAGGACCACCTCGCCCCGCGCCAGATCCCATTCCCAGACGCCGCAGCGGGCGGCCTCGACGGCGACGCGGAAGCGGCGCTCGGTGTCGGCCCACTGGCGACCGGCGCGGGCCTGACGCCAGTTCTGCACTGCGATCAGCGCCAGCATCAGCATCACCAGCAACAGTGGGGCGACCAGCAGCCAGGCGTCGTCCAGCCATGCCGCCATGCCGCCAGCGACGGGCAGGGCGGCGACCACGGCATGGCCCGTACCGGATATGGGCGCCGAGGCGGTCAGGCGGGCTTTACCGTCCGGGCCCTTGACCGCGCGGGCGGCGTCGGCCGGCGCCTGGCCGGCGGGGACCACGCTCAAACTTGCGCCTTTCAGCCCGGCGTCGAGCGGCGGCAGGGGCGTGCGAGCGATAAGGGAGCGGCCGTCGTCGACGGCGCGTCGGCTGGACAGGGCGTCGTCGTTCAGAGCATAGGCGCCCAAGGGCTGGCGGGCGGTTGCGGCGTCGGTCTTGCCACCGATCGCGGCGAGGATGTTTCCGTCGCGGTCGAGCAGGGCGAAGGCGGCGTCAGGCGCCACGGCGCGAGCCAGGTCGAGCGCCTCGACCGCCTGTTCAGGGCGTTCGCTCAGGTCACGTGCAGCCAGGGTCATGGCGCCGGCGGTCGCAGCCAGACGCGCTTCGATCCGGGTCGCGGCCAGCCGGGCTTCCAGCCCCAGGGCCTCGATCCGCATGGCCTCGGCTTCGCGGCGAGGGCGGCTGTCGTCGCGGATGACCAGCACCGCGTAGGCCGTGATCACCAGGGCGATGGCGAGCAGAAGGACGCGCACCCAGGGCATGGCGCCCTGCGTCGTCTGGTCCGTGGCGCGTCGGCCCGGCCCATAGCTGCGGCGCTCCTTGCCCTGCAACCCGCCCATCCCCTCGTGAAAATCAGGGGGAATCTAGGCTGCGTCGCGGATTCCTGTCGAGGCCTGGCGTGGAAGCCTTTTCACCGAACAGGCGAAAAGCGCCGCGAGGGGGGTCAGTCCGCCTCGGAAGAGGCCGGTTGAGGCGCCCGCGAGGTCTCGGCCGAGGCGCCCGGTCCGGCCATGACGTCGGTGATCTGGCGCAGGATGTCACGGGCGCGGCGGGCCATGCGAACGCTTTCTGGCGGGGCGTCCTCGGGCGATTCCGACACCGTCTCGACCAGCTCGCGCGCCAACTCCATGAGGTCCGGGGCGGCGGCGATCAGGCGCGACTGGAACTCGATGCGTTCGGGGTCGCGGTCGTATTCGGCGCCCGGCACGCGCCAGCCGCCCCAGTCGGCCCTGTCGGTGACGACCACGGGATAGCTGCCGGGAAAGGGATGGTGGGCGCAGTCAGCGGGTTCCTGCCACTTGTTGCGCGCGCGTAAAATGCGCCAGTGGCCCAAGTCAGTGGCGGCGGCGTCTTCGGCGGGGGTTTGCAGTTCGGCGCCGGTGAACTCGCGGCCAAGACCGACATCATAGGTGATGCGCACAGGCTCGTCGAAGCCCTTGGCCCAGACGGGCTGAACCTTCTCGATCTGAGCCCAGGCGCCGACGCTTTCGACCCAGACCTTCTGGCCCTTCTGGAACTGCGCGCGCGCCATGCGGTCTCTCCCCTGCGAGGGGGCAGCATGGCGCGCCAGCCGTTATCGTCCGGTTCCGCGATGTGGTTAGCGAGCCGTGAACGCTCGTCAGGTCACGATGAGCGGGAGATTTCTTCCAGCGCCTCGCCGGCGTATTTTTCCTTCACCCGCGTCGACAGGTCGCCGAGCGAGACGACGCCGACCAGACGACCGTCCTTGTCCACAACGGGCAGACGACGAACCTGACGCGAGCTCATCAGGTCGAGCGCGGCCTTCAGGTCGTCGTCGGCGCGCACCACCAGGGCGTCACGGCTGAGGAACTCGACCACTCGCGCGGTGGGCGCGGCGCCCGCAGCCACGGCGCGGACCGTGATGTCGCGGTCGGTGATGGCGCCGACCAGATTGTCGCCGTCGGCCACGGGGATGAAGCCGAAATCGCCCGCCGCCATGCGCGCGGCGACTTCCTGAATGGTGTCGTTGGGACGGGCCACCTGCACGTCCTTGCTCATCACGTCGCGAATTTTCATGAATCTCTCCTTTGCCGACAACCTGTCAGACTTGACGGTAGAAACCCGCGTGGGCGGACGCGGTTCCGGCGTCACGCGCCGCTAGGGCTCCCGTCGTTCAGGCAGGGTCTGGGCGGCGCGGACCAGTTGCACGAACTCGGCGCGGTCGCCGTAAGGGTCGTCGCCGCGTGCGCCCTGAGCCTGGTCCAGCACATCCGTCCAGCCGTAGTCGTTGGCCATCCACGGATCGCCGCGCAGCTTTTGCGCAAAGGCGGCGACGGCGATGGCCCAGCGCGTGGCCTCGGGCGGCTGGGCGCTGACGCGGGAGGCGGCGGGGTTGGCGAGGACCTGCTGCATCAGCTCCGACCGCGCCGCACCGGGCTGCTTGTAGCGCACCTGGATGAAGCCGATCTCGCCGTTGGGATCGCCGCCGCCGGTGGTGATGCGGTTGTCCGGGTAGCGGCGCTCTGAAATCTGCGTCGGGCCGCCGACGGGGGTGATTTCATAGAGGGCGGTGACGCTGGCGCCCGAGCCGACCTCGCCCGCATCGACGGCGTCGTTGTTGAAGTCTTCCTCGTTCAGCAGGCGGGTTTCGTAGCCGATCAGCCGCCATTCGGCGACGCGGGCGGGGTTGAACTCGACCTGGATCTTGACGTCGTCGGCGATGGGGAAGGCGCCCTTGTCGAACCGGGGGCCGAACAGGCGGCGGGCCTCGTTCAGGTCATCGACATAGGCGGCGGTTCCGTTGCCGGCCTGGGCGACGGCCTGCATCCGGGCGTCCTGATAATTGCCGCGCCCGAAGCCATAGACGGACAGGTAGACGCCCGTCTTGCGCTTGTCGGCGACATAGTCCTCCAGCCGCTTGTCGTCGGTGACGCCGACGTTGAAGTCGCCGTCGGTGAACATCAGGATGCGGTTGACCTTGTTGCGGCCAAAGCTGGCCTGGGCCTGATCATAGGCGTTGGTCATGCCGGTAGCGCCCGCCGTGCCGCCGGACGCCCGCAGCGAGGCGACGGCGCAGCGCAGCTTCAGCTTTTCCGTGCCAGCCGTGGGCGCGAGCGTCGTGCCGGCGCCCTCGGCGTAATAGGCGACGGCGACGCGGTCCTGAGGCCGCAGGCGGTCGATGATCAGGTTCATCGACTGCTTGGCCAGGGCCAGCTTGTCCGGGCTGCTCATGGAGCCGGAGACATCGACCAGGAAGGTCAGGTTCAGCGGGCGGCGCTGGCTGTCGGGCAGCTCATAGCCCTGAAGCCCGACATGGACGATCTGGCGGCCCGGCGCCCAGGGGGAGGCGGTGACCGCCGTGGTGACGGCGAAGGGCCGCGCCGCCGAGGTCGGGCGGGCGTAGCCATAGTCGAAATAGTTGACCATCTCCTCGACCCGCACGGCGTCGCGCGGCGGGGTCTGGCCCTGATCGAGGAAGCGGCGGACGTTGGCGTAGGCGGCGGTGTCCACGTCGATGGAGAAGGTCGAGACGGGCTGCTCTGCCGTGCGCTTGACCGGGTTGGGCGTGGCGTCGGGGTAGCGTTCGGTG
>CAYWDO010000021.1:0-21816 GCA_964456995.1 uncultured Brevundimonas sp. | reverse complement strand
GGCGGCGCGGGCGGGGGCGGAGGTCCGGGGAGGATGACCGGCGGGCCGCTGTATTCGACCCGGTCCTGCTTCTGGGTCGGGCCGATCGGCACGGCGATGGGCGGCGGCGGGCGGCGCACCACGGGCGGTCGCGGCGGAGGCGGCGGGGTCAGAGTGAATCCGAACGCGCGGCAGGCGGCGTCGGTTGGAGCGCCGTCCCCCTGAGGTTGGGGCAAGGGCGCGGCCATGATCGGCGCGGGGGCTGCGGTCATCAGGGCGGCGACGGCGGCGAGCGTCAGGCTCGACGGGCTGCGCCTCGGCGGATTGCGGTTGGGCATCGTACGATCTCCTCCATCCCTGTTCGGCCTACTAACATGACGATGTTCGGCGGAACTGTGGCGAAGATTTCACATGGAAGCCCGCGAGGGGGCAGGTGTGGCGCGGACGCCTCTGCGCATGGCCTCTCGCAATCGCGACGCTTCATCCCCACAATGGAGGCTCAAACTTAAGGGTGAGCGATGGCCGACGCGGCGACGGGACTGGATCTGGGCCATGTGGCGGCTCTGCTGGCGGCGGGGGTCGTGGCGGTGCCGGTCTTCCGCAAGCTCGGGCTGGGCTCGGTGCTCGGCTATCTGGCGGCGGGGGCGGCCATCGGGCCGTTCGGTCTGGCCCTGTTCCGCGAGCCGGAGACCATCCTGCACGTCGCCGAGTTCGGCGTGGTCATCTTCCTGTTCATCATCGGTCTGGAGATGCGGCCCAAGCGCCTGTGGGGGATGAGGAACGAGATCTTCGGTCTGGGCGCGGCCCAGGTCGGCCTGGCGGGGTTGGCCTTGACCCTGGTCGCCATGATGGCGGGGGTGTCGGCGCCGGTGGCCTTCGTCGGGGCCATGGGTTTCGTCATGTCGTCCACCGCCGTCATCGTGCAGATGCTGGAAGAACGCGGCGACCTGCCGACGCCGCAGGGTCAGAGGGCGGTGTCGATCCTGCTGTTTGAAGACCTGGCCATCGTGCCGCTGCTGGCCATTGTCGCGGTGCTGGCCGTAGCGGTCGGGACGGCCAGCGAGAGCGCCGCGCCCCTGTGGCAGACCATCGGCCTGGCGGTCGCGGCGGTGGCCGGGGTGCTGGTCGCCGGGCGCTATGCGATCAATCCGGTCTTCCGCTTCCTGGCCCGCAACGGCGGGCGTGAGGTGATGACGGCGGCGGCCCTGCTGGTCGTGGCGGGCGCGGCCTGGATCATGAACGGGGTCGGCCTGTCGATGGCCATGGGCGCCTTCCTGGCCGGGGTGCTGCTGTCGGACTCGACCTTCCGGCATCAGCTGGAGGCCGACGTGGAGCCGTTCCGCGCCATCCTGCTGGGCCTTTTCTTCCTGTCGGTCGGCATGGCGCTGGACATCGGGGTGGTGATTTCCGACTGGCGCGTCGTGGTCGCGGGCCTGCTGGCCTTCATGCTGGTCAAGGCGCTGGTCATCTATGTCGTGGCGCGGCTGTTCAAGGCGCGCCATCACGAGGCCATCGAGCGGGCGGCCCTGTTCGCGCAAGGGGGTGAGTTCGCCTTTGTCCTGTACGGCGCGGCGGCGGCGGGCGGGGTGATCGACGCCCAGGCCAGTGCGGCCCTGACGGCCATCGTCATCCTGTCCATGGCCCTGACGCCGCTGACCACCTTGGCGATGAAGCGCTGGCTGCCCAAGGAAGCCGGGCTGTCGCCCGAGGACGCCGAGGGCGTGGATTCGGCCGAGGGCCTGCGCGGGCAGGTGCTGATCATCGGCTTCGGCCGCTTCGCCCAGGTGGTGTCGCAGCCTCTGCTGGCCAACAATGTGGACGTGTCGATCATCGAGAACGACGTGGAGATGATCCAGGCGGCGGGCAACTTCGGCTTCAAGGTCTATTACGGCGACGGCACCCGTCTGGACACGCTGCGGGCCTCGGGCGCGGGCAAGGCCGAGGCGGTGCTGGTCTGCGTCGACAAGCCCGAGGCCGCCGACCGTATCGTGCAGCTGGTCAAGTCCGAGTTTCCGGGGGTGAAGCTGTTCGTGCGCGCCTTTGACCGGGGGCATTCGCTGCGCCTGATCGAGGCGGGCGTGGATTACCACATCCGCGAGACCTTTGAATCCGCGCTGAAGTTCGGCGAGGCGGTGCTGGTCGATCTGGGCGTGTCGGAGGATGAGGCGGCGGATACGGTGGCCGAGGTGCGCCGTCGCGACGCCGCGCGTCTGGACCTGCAGGTTACGGGCGGGCTGACGGCCGGGCGGGCGCTGATGCGCGGCAACGCCGTGACGCCGCAGCCCGAGCCCTACATCAAGCCGGCGCGCGAGGGCCGCCTGATCAACGAGAACGAGGCCCCGCCCGAGGCGGTGATCGAGCACGAGGCGCAGGACTAGGTCATGCCGAACGTCGACCTGGCCAAGCGGGCCTATGACCACGGCTGGCGGCTGGACCCCATCGTCCGCAGTCTGCTGGACACCGACTTCTACAAGCTGCTGATGTTGCAGCTGATCTGGCGCAGGTATCGCGACGTGCCGGTGACGTTCAGCGTCATCAACCGCACCACCACGGTGCGGCTGGCCGAGGAGGTGGACGAGGCCGAGCTGCGGGCGCAGCTGGACCATGCGCGGACTTTGCGCTTCTCCAACCGCGAGCTGATCTGGCTGGGCGGCAACACCTTCTACGGGGTGAGGTCGATCTTCAAACCGGACTTCCTGGCCTGGCTGGCCGACTATCGCCTGCCCGACTACGACCTGTCGCGCGGGGCGGACGGGCAGTTCCGGCTGGAGTTCTCTGGCCCCTGGGCCGAGGTGACGCTGTGGGAGATCCCGGCCCTCGCCATCCTCAACGAGCTGCGCAGCCGACGCGCGCTGCGGCGGTTGGGGCGGTTCGAGCTGGACGTCCTCTATGCGCGGGCCAAGACCCGGCTGTGGGGCAAGGTCGAGCGATTGCGGAAACTGGAGCCGCTGTCGATCTCGGACTTCGGCACGCGGCGCAGGCACGGCTTCCTGTGGCAGGGCTGGTGTGTCGAGGCGCTGAAAGAAGGGCTGGGGCGCGCCTTCATCGGCACGTCGAATGTCCTGCTGGCCATGAACAACGACCTGGAGGCGGTGGGCACCAATGGGCACGAGCTGCCGATGGTGCTGGCGGCGCTGGCGGGGGACGACGACGCGGCTCTGAGGCGGGCGCCCTATCAGGTGTTGGAGGACTGGCGGGCGACCTATGACGGCAATCTGCTGGTGGCCCTGCCGGATGCGTTCGGCACGCGGGCGTTTCTGGCCGACGCACCCGACTGGCTGGCCGACTGGAAGGGGTTCCGGCCCGATTCCGCGCCGCCGACCGAGGGCGGAGAGGAGATCTTGGCCTGGTGGAAGGCGCAGGGTCGCGATCCGCGCGAACGGCTGCTGGTCTTCGCTGACGGCATGGACGTGGATACGATCGAGACGACCCACGCCCACTTCAAGGGGCGGGTGCGCACCAGTTTCGGCTGGGGCACCAATCTGACCAACGACTTCCGGGACTGCGCGCCGGCGCCCATGCCGGAGCTGACGCCGATTTCTCTGGTCTGCAAGGTGACGCGGGCGGACGGTCGCTCGGCGGTCAAGCTGTCGGACAATGTCGAGAAGGCCACCGGCGACCGGGCGGAGATCGCGCGCTACCTGCGGGTCTTTGGAGAGGCGGGACGGGGGCGGCAGGCGGTCACGGTCTGAGGCGGAACCGCCAAGCTTGTTGAGGCATTTCGCCTGAGGCGGCGGACGGCGTCGTCTCAACCCAGCGGGATGCGCGTCATGACCACCTATAACGTCGGCTATATCGTCGGCAGCCTGGCCAAGGCGTCGATCAACCGCAAGCTGGCCAAGGCCCTGATCAAGGTGGCGCCCGAGAAGCTGAAATTCCACGAGATTTCGTTCGCGGACCTGCCCCTCTATTCCTACGACTATGACGCCGACTATCCGGCGGTGGCCAATGACTTCAAGGCGGCGATCAAGGGCTCGGACGCCATCCTGTTCGTGACGCCGGAATATAATCGCTCGATCCCCGGCGGGCTGAAGAACGCCATCGACTGGGCCAGCCGACCCTATGGAACCAACAGCTTCGCTAACAAGCCGACGGCGGTGATCGGGACCTCGCCCGGGGCCATCGGCACGGCGGTGGGCCAGCAGGTGTTGCGGCCGATCCTGGGCTTCCTGCAGGCGCCGCAGATGAATGCGCCCGAGGCCTATATCCAGTTCAAGAAGGACCTGATCGACGACGAGGGGAATGTCAGCGTGCCCGAGACCGAGCAGTTCCTGCGCGACTATATGGAGGCCTTCCACCAGTTCATGGCGCGGGTGCTGACGGTCTTGCCGCGCGACGCGTGAGGGCGATCAGTCCAGCGACCAGACGCGCGAGCGCTTGACCTCCTGATCCTCCAGTTCGCGCGTGGTCGGCACCGTGTATTCGGCCAGCAGGGTCAGGCCGGATTTGGGGAAGTAGGTGCGGCCCGGGTCGCCGACGATGACGCGGGTTCCGTTGGCTTGCGCCTGTTTCAGCCAGGCCAGGACCGCCTCGGCCATCGGCTTTTCATAGAAGACGTCGCCGGCGCAGATCAGGTCGACGGGCGGGGGCGGAGCGTCCAGCAGGTTCGCCTCGGTGAAGGCGATCTCGACCCCGTTGGAACGGGCGTTGGCGGCCACGGCGGCGGCGCAGAAGGGGTCGATGTCGGCGGCCAGCACGGAGGCCGCGCCCGCCTTCATCGCCGCGATGCCGACTAGGCCGGAGCCGGTCGCCAGATCGATAACCCGCTTGCCCGCGAATTCGGCGGGGTGATCCAGCAGCCAGCGCGCCAGGGCCTGACCGCCCGCCCAGGCGAAGGCCCAGAAGGGCGGGGGCAGGCCCATGGCCCCCAGCTCTTCCTCGGTCAGCCGCCACAGGGGCGTGATCTCGTCCGCCAGCCACAGCGAAATCTCCGGCGCGTGCGGCACGGTCTGCAGCCGGGTGTTGGCGGCGATGAAGTCGGGGGCGTTGGCGGGGGTGAGGCGCATGGCGGGTGTCTACGGCGGAATGGACGAGGTTGCAGGGAAAATCGTCCGTCATCCCGGAAGCCCGAAGGGCTATCCGGGACCGCAGGAAACGCAGACGACGGCGTCTTGGGCGGTCCCGGCTCTGCGCCTCGCGATGCGAGGCTGGGCCGGGATGACAAAATCATGCTGGCCTGACAAAAAGTCAGGTTGACGTGACATAGGGGTGGTGTAAGGTCGGCCTTACATTCAGTCAGGAGCGCCTTCCATGTTGACGATGAGCAAACAGAACACCTCCGCCGGCCGCCGATACGCGATCCGCACCATGGCCTTCATGGGCGGCTATGTCGCGGTGATGGCCGCCACCATCGGCGGCGCCTTTGACCGGATCCAGAACACCCCCGCCGCCTGGGGGCTGGCCCTGGCGGTCGCGGCCCCTATCGCCGGGCAGATCTGGGCCACGCTCAGTTTCATGCGCGACTCGGACGAGTATGTGCGAGCGGTGACGGCCAAGCAGTTCATTATCGCCGCCGGGGTCGCCATGGCCCTGTTCAGCGCCTGGGGTTTCGGCGAGAGCTTCGCCGGAGCGCCGCACGCCGAGGGCTGGCTGATCTATCCGCTGTTCTGGGCCATCTTCGGCTGCGTCGCGCCCCTGGTCCGGTCGTCGAACTGATGAAGAACAAGCTGAAACTGCTGCGCGTCGAGCGCAACTGGACCCAGGAACAGCTGGGTCAGGCGCTGGGGGTCTCGCGTCAGGCCGTCAACGCCCTGGAGACCGAGAAGCACGACCCCTCGCTGGACCTCGCCTACCGCATCGCCGCCCTGTTCGCGCGGCCGGTGGAAGAGGTGTTCGAGAACCCCCACGCCTGACGCCTGTGTCAGCCTAACCTTACTTTTTCTGTCTCGCTTTTCCGCCGCCATTTCCGGGCTCGTCCCGGAAAGCGACCGCGCGCGTCCTGAACCCAGGGCGACGACGGCGGGTCCATCCCAAAATCGAAAGGAAACCCCATGTCCAAGATCTCCGCTCCCGCCAAGACCCTTCGCGCCTTCATGCTGGCCGCCGCTGTCGGCTGGACCGCCGGGACTGTCTCCTCGCCCGCCCAAGCCGAGCCGGTTCGGATTGAGGCCCCCGCCTTCGCTTCGGACCGCCTGTCGGTCGAGGTGATGGGGCAGGGGGCGGACGTCATCCTGATCCCCGGCTTCGCCTCCTCGCGCGAGGTGTGGCGGCCTCTGGCCCAGCGCCTCTCGGCGACGCACCGGGTGCATCTGGTGCAACTGGCCGGATTTGCGGGCGAGCCGTGGAGCCATGGCGATGGCGCCTTCGTCCAGCCGGCGGTGGATGCGCTGGCCCGCTATGCGGCGACGTTGAACCGGCCTGCGGTGATCGGTCATTCCATGGGCGGATTGAGCGGGCTGATGCTGGCGCAGCAGCATCCTGAGGCGGTGGGGCGGGTGATGAGCGTCGACAGCCTGCCCTTCTTCAGCGCCATGTTCGGGCCGACCGCGACGGTCGAAGGGGCCAAGCCCTTCGCCGATCAGGCGGCGGCGGCGATCCTGGGCGCGGACGAAGTGGGCTTTCGCCGGCAGCAAGAACAGACGGCGGTCGGCATGATGCGCAACGAAGCGGCGCGCGCGGCCATGGTTGAGTGGTCGATGGCCTCCGACCGTCGCGCCATGGCTTCGGCCATTCGCGAGGTGATGACGACGGACGTGCGGCCGGGTCTGGCGGCGATGACCACGCCGGTCTGGGCGGTCTATGCGGCGGACGCCAACGGCGGGGCGCCTGCGGCGATGGCCGACGCGGTCTGGGGGCGGGAGTATGCGGCCCTGCCGGGGGTGAAGCTGGTTCGGGTGGACGACAGCCGTCACTTCATCATGACCGATAAGCCGGAGCGGTTGGGCGTGCTGGTGGACGAGTTTCTCAAGTGAGGCGATCCTCCCCCGTGAACGGGGGAGGATTTACGGCGCGGCTCTTACTTCGGCCGCAGGTCGTTGGTGACGTCGCCGGTCTTGAGCGGCTGACCGCTAAATTCGGCGGCGTAGGCGGGGGCCAACAGGGTCTGGAAGGCCGAGGCGGGCAGGGTGATGTAATAGGGGCCTTCGGCGTAGGGGCCGACCGCATAGGCGTCGAGCAGGAAGGTCAGGCCGCCGGCCTTGCCTGCGGTCGCGCCGGGGGCGAGGACCAGGGCGACGTCCTTCAGCCTGGGGCAGGACCAGGTGTCGGCCTTGGTGCTGATGGGCTGGGCGCCGGGTCGGGCCTTCTTGGCGGTGTTGACGGCGGCGCACAGGCTGCGTTCCAGCGCCGTCGTGTCGGCGCCCTTGGCGAAGAGGTCGGTCGGGGTGATGCGGCGCTTCTCGGTCTTGTCCCACAGCAGGGCCGTGGCCACCGTGTTCGGATGGGCTCCGCCGGAATAGTCGAAGTCGGTGCGCATGGCGCTGAACAGGCGGCCGGTCTGGACCGCGTCGCCATAGACGATGGTCTTCTCATACGGCCCCATGGCGCTGTCGCCGCCGGCCTCGGTGCGGTCGGCCTGGGCGCCCTCGGCGTACTTGGCCAGGTCGGCGACCTCCTGACGATAGAGGCTGGCGTAGAGCTCGGGCTGGGTCTTGATGGCTTCCGGCAGGGTCAGGCTGACCTTGGCGTAGGGGGTGGCGCTTTCGTATTTCAGCGGCCCGGTCGCGGCGGCTTCGGCGACCGCTTTCGAGGCCTCGGGCGCCTTCTTCTCAGTGCGCTGGCAGGCGCCGAGGGTGGCCGCGACGGCGGCGGTCAGGAGGAGGGCGCGGAGCGGGACGCGGTACGAGGTCATGCAGACTTCCTTTTAGGAGGGCGCGATCAGAAAGCTAGGCCGTTGAACGCTATGGCGGCGAGAAGGATCAATCCCGCCTCGCGATTTGATTTGAACAGGCGCAGGGCCAGGACGCCGTCTTCGGGTTTGAGGCGCTTCACCTGCCAGGCCAGATGCAGGGCGTAGAGGGCCAGGCCGACATAGAAGACGGGGCCGAGACCGGCGACGAAACCGGCGGCGCCCGCCAGCAGGACGGCCAGGACGTAGAAGACGGCCACGCCCGGCTTGACCTGGGCGCCCAGACGCCGGGCCGAGGATTTGACCCCGGCCATGACGTCGTCCTCAATGTCTTGAAGCGCGTAGATGGTGTCGTAGCCGAGGGTCCAGAAGACGCCGCCTGCATAGAGCAGCAGGGCCGACAGGGCGAGGTGGCCCATCTGGTTCAGCCCCTCCGCCATCCAGTAGGCGTCGCCGCTGGCGCGGACCTCGAGCACATAGAGCCAGCCCAGCGAGAACAGACCGCCGGTCGCGGCGGCGAAGCCCAGCAGGGCGCCCCAGTTGAAGGTCAGGCCCAGCCAGGCCTGGGGCCACCAGGTGATGCGCTTCATGAAGGGGTAGGCCGCGACCAGTCCCAGCGACAGGGCGCCGAGGATGACCGCTGTCAGGTTCATGGTCAGCAGGATGCACAGGCTGATCAGGCACAGACCGGCGACGAAGGCCCAGGCCTGCTTGACGCTGATCTGGCCCGCCGGAATGGGGCGCATCGCGGTGCGGGCCACCTGGGCGTCGAAGTCGCGGTCGACGATGTCGTTCACGGCGCAGCCGGCGCCACGCATTAGGGCGGCGCCGATGGCGAAGCCCGCGATCAGCCACAGCTCATAGCCGCCAAAGGGCCGGTCGTACTGGTTCAGGGCCAGCATGATCCCCTGCCAGCCGGGCAGCAGCAGCAGCCAGATGCCGATGGGCCGGTCGAAGCGGCCCAGCTTCAGCCACGGCTTCAGCCCCTCGGGGGCGTAGCGGTCCACCCAGTTCTGGCGCGCGGCGTCGGGAAGCGGGGCTGTGCTCATGCAGGGGTCTTAGACCCTGAGGCGGGCGCGGGTGAAGGGGCTGCGTCCGATCCGCGTCATGCGAGGGCATTGCGCAGCCGTGCCGCGACGCGTCTAGTGGCGCGCCAACCGGAGGGAACCCCCGATGACCGAAGCGCCGATCAAGGGCCCTGCGTCCTATTTCCCTTCCATCGAGAAGAAGTACGGACGGCCCATCGCCGAGTGGAAGGCCGAGGTCCGCGCCCGCTATCCCGCCAAGCACATGGAGCTGGTCACTCTGCTCAAGAACGAGCACGACATGGGCCACGGCCACGCCAACGCCATCGTGGCGCACACGTTGGCGGAAGACGGGCTGAAGTAGGCTCAGGTTTAGGGGCCGGGACGCTCGGCCTTCAGTCGGTCCAGCGCCGGGGCGTAGCGGCGCGATAGGGGCGCCTCCAGCGCGCCCAGTTCGACCGTCCAGTCGCCGGATCCCTCGGGGCGCAGGCCGCTCATCCGCGCGGCGTTGACCAGCCAGGAGCGGTGAGTGCGCACGAAGCCGCAGCGTTCCAGCTCGACCTCGACGGCGGCCAGGGTGGCGCGCATCAGCGGGCGGCGGCCATCGGCCAGGATGAACTCGACGTAGTTGCCGGCCGAGGTCACGGCCAGAATGTCGTTCAGCGGCGCGCGGATCAGGCGGGCGCCGTCGCGGATGTCGAAGCTGACAGGGCGCACCGGGGTCTCACGCGCCTCGCGCAGGCTGCGCACGGCCCAAAAGACGCCGACGAACAGGACGTAGCTGAGCAGATCCTTGCGGAACTCATAGACAAAACGCTCGACCGGCGGCCCGTAGTCGTAGGTCTCGCCCAGGGCCGCATAGACCCCGTGGCGCATGGCCACCATCAGGCCGACGTGCAGCAGGCTGTAGAGGAGGGCGGCGCTCAGGTGCAGGACGACGAAGCGGCAGCGCGCGGTCCAGCCGTCGTCCAGCAGGGCGGTGGGGGCGGTGAGGCTGGCCAGCCAGGGCAGCCAGATCAGCAGGGCCAGCGACAGGGCGCTGGTCCCCTCCCAGACCCAGGGCGCCCACAGGCGCAAGGACGGGGAGTCGGTCAGAACGGTCAGGGCGTTGACCACCATGAAGGCGACGGTGATGGCGAGAATGAGGGTCCAGCCGACGATCAGGTCGCGCCGATCCGCACCCGCCAATCGCACGCGCCAGCCGTTCGTCCCTGAGGCCGCTCCGCTCGTCCCTGAGGACGGCGGATCGACCCGTGGACGGCGCCGCACGCCCCGCGCCGATTGCGGCGACGCGGGCGGTGGTGAGACGTGAGGGTCTGCACTTTCACTCATCAAGGCCGCCCATGTCCGCCGAACCCCTCGCTGCTTCGACCCGCCGCCATGACCTCGACTGGATCCGCGTCGGGGCCTTTCTGCTGCTGATTCTGTATCACGTTGGCATGTTCTATGTGCCGTGGGACTGGCATGTGAACAGCCCGCATCCGGTCGAGGCGCTGGAGCCGGTGATGCAACTGACCAATCCCTGGCGGCTGACCCTGCTGTTCCTAGTGTCCGGTGCGGCGACACGGTTTCTGTTCGAGCGGTTCGCGGCGCAGGGGAAGGGTGCGTCACGCCGCTTCGCCGGGTCGCGGCTGGTGCGGCTGCTGCCGCCGCTGTTGTTCGCCATGTTCGTGATCGTGCCGCCGCAGAGCTATTATGAGGTGGTCGAAGCCCTGAGGGGGCTGGGCGTGGCTGATCCGGCGCATTCGCCGTGGTTGGCTGATTTCTGGCTGAAGTATGTGACCGCGTCCGGCGGATGGTGCGACGCCGACGGGTGTCTGACGACGCCGACGTGGAACCACATGTGGTTCGTGGCCTATCTGCTGGTCTACAGCTTGATCCTGGCGATGCTGCTGCCGGTGCTGCGGCGTGTTCTGCTAGCCGTTCAGTCGTGGCTCGAAAAGGGTCTGAAGGGCTGGGGGCTGCTGCTCTGGCCGGTGGTCTGGCTGGCGCTGATCCGTTGGAGCCTGGCGCCAGTCTTCCCCATCACCCACGCCCTGACCGACGACTGGTACAACCACGCCCTGTCGTTCAGCGCCTTCCTGTTCGGCTTCGTCAGCGTGCGCTCGGAGGTTCTGAAGGCGGGCTATGAGCGGCTGCGTCGTCCGGCCCTGATGCTGGCCCTGTTGGCCTGGGCCGGGTGGGCGATCTACGCCTGGGCCTATCGCGCCGACGACGCCGTGCCGCCCGAGGCGCTGAGGGCAGGGATGCGTCTGGTTTATGCCCTCGACCAGTGGGCCTTCATCGTCGCCATCCTGGGCTATGGCGCGCGCTATCTGAACCGGGGCGGGCCGGTGCTGCGCTATCTGACGGTCGGGGTCTTTCCCTTCTACATCGTGCATCAGACGATCATCGTGGTCGTCGCGCATAACCTGTCGACCCTGGGCCTGCCGCAGCCGCTGGAGGCTGGGATTGTGATCGGGGCGACCTTTGCGGGCTGTTTCGCCGCCTATGAGGTAGCGCGGCGAGCGGGTTGGCTAGGCCTTTTGCTTGGCGTGCAGCCCATGTCGCGGCGGACCCCTGAGAAACCTCGCCTTGAAGATGAGGCCCGAGAGGCCATAGGCTGCGCCGAAACCTGACGGCAGGAGCCAGCAGAATGACCGCCTTCCGGCCCGCGAGCCCGTCTGCGAATCGCCCGCCCATCATCCTGTATCTGACCTGGATCATCCTGATCGGGGCGGCGGTGGGCGGGTTTCTGACGGGGGCGTTCAGCGTCCCTTTGTCGCGGCGGGGACCTTGCTGCTGTCGCTGGTTCCGATCTGGGTGGGGGCGAAGATCGGGGTCGCGCTGCCGACGGCCTTTGTCAGCGCCATCGCCGCCTTCCTGTGCGCCACGCTTTTGTTGGGCGAGGTCGGGGACTTCTATGAGCGCTACTGGTGGTGGGACGTGGTGCTGCACGGCGGCTCGGCGGTGGCCTTCGGCCTGGTCGGGTCCTTGCTGATGCTGATGCTGGTCAAGGGGAACCGGCTGACGGCGGCGCCCTTCACCGTTGCCTTCTTCGCCTTCTGCTTCGCCGTCATGATCGGCGCGGTGTGGGAGATCTGGGAGTTCACCCTGGACCAGCTGTTCGGGTTGAACACGCAGAAGTCCGGTCTGGTCGACACCATGTGGGACCTGATCGTCGATACGGGCGGCGCCCTGATCGGGGCGGGCGCGGGCTGGGCCTATCTGAAGGGGCGCCAGAACGGGCCGCTGACGAACGCCATCCACGCCTTTGTCGACAAGAACCGCCGCCTGTTCGGCGACGACTGACAAATCATCAGACCTTAGGGGGCCAACAGGCCCTTGGCCTTGTCCGCGCTCATGACGATGTCCGGGTCCGGCTGCTTGGCCTCCAGGCCAGGGCGGCCCAACTGGTGCAGGACGTGACGAATGATGTTCAGCCGCGCCTTCTTCTTGTTGTCGGTGGCGACCACCGTCCAGGGGGCATAGTCCATGTGGGTGCGTTCCAGCATCTGGTCGCGGGCGGCGGAATAGTCGCTCCAGCGCGCCTGGGCCTCCCCGTCCAGCGGTGAAATCTTGAAGCGTTTCAGCGGATGGGTGGTGCGCTCATCCAGA
Organism: uncultured Brevundimonas sp.; assembly: GCA_964456995.1. Taxonomy (GTDB): domain Bacteria; phylum Pseudomonadota; class Alphaproteobacteria; order Caulobacterales; family Caulobacteraceae; genus Brevundimonas. Next base: position 9,429 of record CAYWDO010000021.1, on the reverse strand, counting down.
CGCCGCGACTGCTCCTCTTGCGAAATATCGAGCCACAGCTTGATGAGAATGGTGCCGGACTGGGTCAGCATGCGCTCGAAATGCGGCGCATCGTGCAGGAAGCGTTCGTGCTGGGCCACGGTGCAAAAGCCCATGACCGCCTCGACGCCCGCGCGATTGTACCAGGAGCGGTTGAAGAAGACCGTCTCGCCCGCCGCCGGCAGGTGGGCGGTATAGCGCTGGAAATACCATTGCGACAGTTCGCGGTCGTTCGGCTTGGGCAGGGCGACGACGCGGGTCTGGCGCGGGGCCATGAACTCGGTCATCCGCTTGATCGCCCCGTCCTTGCCGGCGGCGTCGCGGCCCTCGAAGACGATGACGATCTTCATCCCCTGTTCGATGGCCCAGGCCTGGCTCTCGACCAGCTGAATCTGCAGGGCTTCGAGGGTGTCGGCGTAGCTGTCCTTGGCCATAGGCGGGCTCCTCAGTTGAACATTGAAAGCCTGCGCTGAAATCGCGTTCCCCGCCAGCCTTGCTGTAGGGGCGTCTAGGATCGTCCGACGGACTGATGCATTGGCTGAAGGATGACTTCTGGACCCCAGCCCTCGCCGCCGGACAAGCTCACGCCTCTCGCCGATGCGTGGAGCGGGCTGATGACCCTGGGTCTGCTGGCCTGCGGCCTGTTTTTCCTGCTGGACGCCTGGGCGCCGCCGCAGGACCTGCCGTGGAAGCCGCTGGACCTGCGCCAGCCGATCGGCCGGGCCACCGCCGCCAAGGTCGCGCGTCTGGATGTGGCTGACGGGGCCTCGCCTGAAAGGGTCGAGGCCAGCACCACCGCCTGTCTGGCCCTGCTGCGGCAGGCCGGGGTCGAAGTGGCGCGGGGGCAGGATCGCGACGACGGCGGCTTCTGCGTGGTGCGAGGCGCCGTGCGCCTGACCGGAGGCGAGATGACTCCGGTCAGTCCGGGCGGGCTGGCGATGCGCTGTCCCCTGGCTGTGCGCCACATCCTTTGGGACCGCCACGTTCTGCAACCCGCCGCGCGCGACATTCTGGGGTCGGAGGCGGCGCGGATCGACAGTCTGGGGACCTATGCCTGCCGCCGCGTCTATGGCTCGCAGGATGAAACGGCGCGGCCTAGCCAGCACGCGCGGGCCAACGCCATCGACGTCGCGGGCCTGCGCCTGGCCGACGGGCGGACGGTTTCGGTGCTGCGCGACTGGGACGGGCAGGGGGCGGAAGGGGCGCAGAAGGCCGCCTTCCTGAGGCGCTTGCAAGACGGCGGATGCCGCCTGTTCGGCAATGTCCTGACCCCGGACTACAACGCCGCCCACCGCGATCATTTCCACCTCGACGGCGCTGCGCGCGGCGTCTGTATGCGCGCGCGACGTTAACCAAAGCCCTGGGCGCCGGGACTCGCTTTACGGTTGACGTCCTGTGGATAGTCGGGTGACAAAGTCCGGCAGCCCGGATTTTGCGTGGGGTCCAAACCCGCGTCTCGCTCCTTCGCCTGAACGAGCTTGTCCAGATGGGCTGACGGATTCTCCAGCATGGAAATCCGCCTGGCAAAGCGCGTTTACGGAGACGCTAAGATGGCGACCGGCACGGTCAAGTGGTTCAACCCCACCAAGGGCTATGGCTTCATTCAGCCCGACGACGGCGGCTCGGACGTTTTCGTCCACGTCACCGCCGTTCAAAAGGCGGGCCTGCAAGGCCTCGATGAAAACTCCAAGGTCGAATACGAGCTGGAAAACCAGCGCGGCAAGACCTCGGCTGTGGACCTCAAGGTTCTCTAAGGCCAACGAACCTCAAGGGTTCTGAGATTGAAAGGCGCGGGACCAGCCGGTTCCGCGTCTTTCTTTTTGGCTGGAAGAGGGGGCGCTAACGCGCGGCTCGCGGAGCCGCGCTGCTTGAGCGCAGCCTTGCTGAATTCTCACCTGCGTAGCGGGGGAGGATCGCTAGAACCCCAGTTCCGCGCGCAACGCCTTCGGCGGCAGGCCGCCGGCGCGCAGTTCGGCCAGGGTCATCGACTGGTCACGCTTGGCGTAGCGGCGGCCGTCGGGGCCGGTCAGCAGGCGGTGGTGGCGGTAGGTCGGTGCGGGCCAGCCCATCAGGGTCTGGATCAGGCGCTGGATGTGGGTGGCCTCGAACAGATCCAGACCACGGATGATGTGGGTCATGCCTTGCAGGGCGTCGTCGTGGGTGACGGCCAGATGATAGGCGGTCCCGGCGTCCTTGCGCGCCAGCACCACGTCGCCCGCCGTCTCGGGGCGGGCGCGGATCAGGCCGGTCTCGCCGTCGGGGCCGGCGCCTTCCTCGACGAAGGAAAGGGCGTTCCATGCCGTGTCGCCCAGGGCTTCACGCGCGCGGTCCAGCGACAGCCGCCAGGCGTAGGGACGGCCCTCGGCCAGCATGCGAGCTTCGTCCTCGGGCGGATGCGGGCACGGACGGACGGCCTCGGCCGGGCCGTGCGGGGCGTCGCCGATGGCGTCGAGAATCTCTTTTCGCGTGCGAAAGCAGCGATAGAGCAGGCCGCGCGCCCTCAGCGCCTCGATGACGGCGGCGTAGTCGGCCAGATGCTCGGACTGGCGCCGTACCGGCGTCTCCCAGTCGAGGCCCAGCCAGGCCAGATCCTCGAAGATGGCGTCTTCGTATTCCGGCTTGCAGCGCGTCGGGTCGATGTCTTCGATGCGCAGGACGAAACGCCCGCCGGCCTCGCGCGCCGCCGTCCAGGCCGTCAGGGCCGAAAAGGCGTGTCCCTTGTGCAGGCGGCCGGTGGGCGAGGGGGCGAAGCGGGTGGCGAACATGGCGATAGCCTAGCGGTTTCCGGCGGTGGTCAGAATGGGGGATCAGCGCCCTCTTTCCGAAGGGCGATTGGCGGGCCTAGCATGAAGCATGGCCATTGCTCCCTCAGCCTCCTCCATCGCCGCCGCCCGCGAGGCCCTGGCCGCCGCCGATCCGGCGCTGGCGCGGGCGCACGCCTCGACCCCCGTTTTCGAATGGCGGCTGCGGCCCGGCGGCTATGAAGGTCTGTTCCGCATGATCGTGGAGCAGCAGGTCTCGGTGGCCGCCGCCGCCTCGATCTGGAAGCGGACGGTGGAAGGACTGGGCGGGGCGGTGACGCCGGACGCGGTGCTGGCGCTGGATGTCGAGACCTTGCGCACCTTTGGCCTGTCGGGACAGAAGGCGAAATACGGCCATGAGATCGCGCTGGCCCATACTGAGGGCCGCATCGACTTCGATCATCTGGAACGGCTGGACGACGCTGAGGCCGTCGCGGCCCTGACCGCCATCAAGGGCGTGGGGAAATGGACGGCCGAAACCTTTCTGATGTTCTGCGAGGGACGCCTCGACGTCTTTCCCGGCGGCGACGTGGCCTTGCAGGAGGCGATGCGCTGGGCCGATGCGGGCGAGGCAAGGCCGAACGAGAAACAGGCCTATGCACGGGCTGAAATCTGGCGGCCGCATCGCGGGGTGGCGGCGCATCTGCTCTGGGGATGGTATGGAGGGGTCAAGCGTGGCGATATCGCGCTGGAGGACCCGCCGACGTGAACCCGCTGACCAACGCCGACCTGACCCGGCCCGAGACCGTCCTGCCGCTGCTGGACTTCGCCGGCGTGGCTGTCTTCGCCGCGACCGGGGCCCTGGCGGCGGCGCGCGAGAAGCATGACCTGGTGACCTTCGCCTTCTTCGGCGCCATCACCGGGGTCGGGGGCGGGACGCTGCGCGATCTGCTGATCGGAGCGCCGGTCTTCTGGGTGCAGGACTGGCGCTATATCGCCGCCTGCGTGCTGGCGGCGACGGCCATCTGGATGCTGGGCGCGCGGACCTGGCGTTTCCGCGCCCTGTTGTGGCTGGATGCGGTCGGGCTGGCGGCCTATGGCGTCATGGGGGCGGCCAAGGCGGCCTCCTATGGCGTGGCGCCGCTGATCTGCGTCGTCATGGGGGTGCTGACGGCCTGCTTCGGCGGCGTGGTGCGCGACGTGCTGGCGGGCCAGCCGTCGATCCTGCTGCGGCGAGAGCTGAACATCACCGCCGCCCTGCTGGCGGCAGGGCTGTTCGTGGTGCTGAAAGCGGTGGAGGCGCCGACCTGGCCGGCGGTGGGCGTCGCCGTGGCGGCGGGCTTTGGCCTGCGTGCGGGCGCCCTGCTGTGGGGGTGGAGCCTGCCGGCCTTTCCCAGCGCGCCGAGCCGGAACTGATCCATGAGCGACGTGCCTGCCGCCTATCGCGACGCGCCGCGCTGGCCGTTCGGCGACAGCCCCGAACTGGCCGACGAGTTGCTGGCCCTGGTGCTGGCGGGCGGCAAGCGCGCGACCTGTTCGTCGCTGGCGGCGTGCGAGGCCGACATCATGCCGACGGTGGGCGAGATCAGCGTCATCCTCGACGGCGCTGGACACCCGCGCTGCGCCATCCGCACCACCGAGGTCGAGATCATGCCCTTCGAGCAGGTCAGCGAGGACTTCGCCCGCGCCGAGGGGGAGGGCGACCTGACTTATGCATGGTGGCGCGACGCGCACGAGGCCTATTATCGCCGCGAAGGGACATGGGCGCCGGGCATGAAGGTGGTGTGCGAACGCTTTGAACTGGTCGAGGTCTTCTGAGGCCACGTCACGAAAACGCTGCATCTCGGTCATGGCGACGAGGGAGAATCGGGCGTAGGCTCGTCTCATCAGCCTAAGGAAGGAGACGTGTCCTCACTCCTGTCGCCTCGAGATCCCCCCGTATGCGCGGGAGGGCCTGATGCAGGTCCTGACCCGTCCCCCCTCCGGCTTTCCCGCCCTGGTGCTGAACGCCGACTTCCGGCCCCTGTCCTATTACCCGCTGTCGATCTGGCCCTGGGAAGAAGTGATCAAGGCCGTCTGGCAGGAGCGCGTCGATGTGGTCGCCACCTATGACAAGGTGGTGCGCAGCCCGTCGATCGAGATGCAGCTGCCCAGCGTCATCGCGCTGAAGAACTACGTCGATCAGGATCGCAAGCCCGCCTTCACCCGCTTCAACGTCTTCCTGCGCGACGGTTTCGCCTGCCAGTATTGCGGCGAACAGGGCTTGGCCCAGGAGCTGACCTTCGACCACGTCATCCCGCGCTCGCGCGGCGGCCGCACCACCTGGCAGAACATCGTCGCCGCCTGCGGTCCCTGCAATCTGAGGAAGGGCGGGCGCACGCCCCAGCAGGCCGGAATGCCCCTGCTGCGCCGAACCGCCCATCAGCCCAACTCGTGGGAACTGCAGGAGGCTGGTCGCCGCTTCCCGCCCCACTACCTGCATCAAAGCTGGCTGGACTACCTCTATTGGGACATCGAGCTCGAACCCTAGGGTTTGGCGGTTTTCGGCTCGAAAACGGCTGTTGCTCAGACGCAACGGCGTTTGGTCAATTTCCAATCCGGGCGACAATACGGTTTTTTAGCCGTGCATTTGCGGCCGTTTTGGCCAAACCTTGTGAACTTATCGTAATATTTGGCCGTCGATGCGTCCTCGCCAAGGGCAGTCGACCCATCGGGTTCTATAAGGATAGTGAGTAGGATGACTGTACGGAATCGTCTGCGCGACTCCTCTTCGCTCTTTGGGGGCGCGCTGGCCGCACTGCTGGCAACCAGCCCCGCCTTTGCTCAAACCACGCCATCGGCGGCCCAGGACGAGCAGACAACCCAGGTCGAGGAGGTGATCGTCACGGGGTCTCGCATTCCCCAGAACGAGTTCACCAGCGCGTCTCCCGTACAGATCATCACCAGCGAACGGGCCCAGGCGCGTGGTCTGAGCGACACCGCCCAGATGCTGCAGTCGTCCACCGTTGCTGCGGGTTCGCCCCAGGTGAACAGCACCATCTCCAGCGCCTTCGTCACGGACGGCGGCCCGGGCGCCTCGACGATCTCTCTGCGGGGTCTTGGCGCCAACCGGACGCTGGTGCTGCTCAACGGGCGTCGCGCCGGCCCGGCCGGCACGCGCGGCGGGGTGTCCGCCTTCGACCTCAACGTCATCCCGCAGTCCTCCATCAACCGCGTCGATGTGCTTAAGGACGGCGCCTCGTCGATCTATGGCTCGGACGCCGTGGCCGGCGTGGTCAACCTGATCACCAATCGCGGTCGTGACGGCGGCGAAATGGGCGTGTTCGCCACGGCGCCGCTGGACGGCGGCGGCGAGCAGTACAACATCTCCGGCGCCTTCGGTAAGAAGTTCGACCGCGGCTACATCAATGTCTCCGGGGACTACTATCGCCAGGAGGCCCTGCGCGCGGGCGATCGCGACTTCCTGATCTGCAAGAACCAGTATGTGTTCGAGCCCGGCACCCGCAACCGCGCCGACCGGATCGATCCTCGCACGGGCGAACCGACCTGTAACGACACCCTGTGGGGACAGGTCTATGTCTACGGTCCCGGCTTCACCGGCCGCGCGGGTCGCTTCCAGTACGACTATGATGGCGATCTGGGCCAACATATCCCGGTGCGTCCGGCGGATCCGGCGATCGACGCCCAGTATCCCGGCGCGCCCAGCGGCTTCTATCTGGTCAACTATGACGCCGCGTCGCGTGCGGTGGTCAACGCCAGCCACCCGTTCGCGCGGGAAGAGTCGATCGTACCGGAAATCGAGCGCTACACCGCCTTCGTCGACGGCGCCTATGAGATTGGGCGGGGCGTCGAAGTCTATGGCGAGTTCCTGCTGAACCGCCGCGAGAGCCGGACCGACAGCTATCGCCAGTTCTGGAACTACACCTATACGTCGACCGGCCTGGGTTATGGCGGAGACCCGGTCAACGGCTTTACCGGCGACTATTATCTGAGCCCGACGCCGATCACCGATCACTTCGACCAGTCGCAACGCGTGGACTATATGCGCGGCGTCGCCGGGCTGCGGGGCGATCTCAACCTGTTCTCCAACACCTGGAAATGGGACGTCTTCGCCCAGTACAGCCGGTCGGATGGCGAATACACCTCGGACGTCATCCTGGACGACGCGGTCGCCTCGACCAACTTCAAGACGGAAAGCTGTGTCGGCTCCAACCTGCCAATCAGCGGCCGCCCCTGCATCGACATGAATTTCGCAGATCCCCGCGTGCTGCGCGGCGATCTGTCGGCGGAAGAGCGCGCCTTCCTGTTCGACACCGAAACCGGCAGCACGCTGTACGAGCAGACCTATGTCGAGGGCGCGATCGGGGGCAATCTGTACGAGTTGCCGGCGGGGCCGCTGGGTCTGGCTCTGGGCTTCCACCTGCGTCGGGACGAGATCAACGACACCCCTGGCGAGGTGACCCTGGCCGACAACAGCTGGGGCCTGTCGGGCGCCGGCATCACCCAGGGCGTGGAAGACACCCGCGAAGCCTACGCCGAACTGGCCGTGCCGCTGATGAAGGACTTCCCCTTCATCCAGAGCCTCGATCTGTCGCTGTCGGGGCGCTACACCGACACCAAGACCTCGGGCGACGCCTCGACCTACAAGGTCGGGCTGAACTGGGCTCTGAACGACGCCTTCCGTCTCCGGGCGACGCACGGCACCTCGTTCCGCGCGCCGGCCCTGTTCGAGCTCTATCTCGCCGATCAGACCAGCTTCGCCGGGCAGCGCAACATCGATCCCTGCCTGAACCTGGACAACCGTCTGGCTGACGGAACGATCACCCAGAAGCTCTATGACAACTGCAGCAATGCGGCAGGACCCGGCGGCGGCGTAGCCGGCGACTTCACCGGCGGCAACGCCTCGGCCGAAGTGGTCACCGGCGGCGGTCTGGGCGTGCTGACGCCCGAAACGTCCAAGGCCACGGTGGTGGGGATCATCATCACCCCGCCCGACACAGGGATCAGCCTGGCGGTCGATTATTTCGACATCAACATCAACAACCAGGTGACCAACCTGGGGGCGGCCGGCATCCTGTCCGCCTGCTATCTGTCGGACAACTTCCCGACCGATCCGATCTGTAACCAGTTCGATCGCGACCCCACCCTGGGCATCACCCAGGTGCGTGACAGCTTCATCAACATCGCAGAGCAGACGAACCGCGGCCTGGACTTCACCTTCCGCTTCATCACCGACACGCCGTGGGGCGAGTTTACCCTGGACAGCCAGACCACGTGGACGCTGGAGAACTTCACCGCGGTGTTCGCCGACAGCTCCACCGATCCGCTGGGCGAGGTCGGCTATCCCGAACTGGTCGGCAATATCAACGCCAGCTTCTCGCGTGGTCCGTGGACGGCCTTCTGGGGCTTTGACTGGATCGGCAATCAATCCAGCCTGGGCGAATATCTGGAGAGCAACGGGTCGCCCTTCACCACCATTGACGGCCGTCGGGTCGAGGTGAAGGCCGATGCCGAGTTCACCAGCTTCCACAGCGCCTCGCTCAGCTACGCCTTCGACGACTGGAAGCTGATCGGCGGGGTCGCCAATCTGTTCGACGAAAAACCGCCGGCAGCCTCGACCATCATTGGCGAGTATTCGACGACCGGAAACTCGGTCCTGGCCTCGCAGTACACCGAAGCCTACTATGGCCGTCGCGTCTTCGTGCGGGTCAGCAAGTCGTTCTGATCTAGACGACTGGCGTCATTGGAGAGGGCGGCGGGATTTCCCGCCGCCCTCTTTCTCATTTTCGGGCTGTGCGGGACGGCGTTCCCTGCGTTACGAACGACCTTCAGGTTAGGGGTAAGCCATGGCGATCATCACGGGGATCAAGGATACGCTGGATGCCGAGGTGGCGCGTTTTTCCCAGGCGCCCCTGACCCAGCCCTTGCTGCTCAACAGCGTGCCGAAAGGCGGCACGCATCTGCTGCGCAACATCGTCAGGATGTTCGTGCCGGCCGAGCAGCATTATGATCGGGATTTCGTGCAGATCCCCAACATGCATCTGCATCTAGAGGCCTTTAATCCTCATGCGCCGAAGCTCTGCGCGGCGCATCTGCTTTTCAGCGATCAGGCCGTGGCCAATGTGCGCACCGCGCGTCACGTTCTGCTGGTGCGAGATCCCTACGACTGGGTCCTGGCCCGGGCGCGGTTTTTTGTTTCGGACGCCTTCCACCAGGAGAATGTCGAACATCTGAAATCCGGCGTGTTCAACGCCGACATGCTGTTGAACTTCATGATCTTCGGTCTTCATGGAAAGACACCGGCCCTGGCGGATGTCTATACGCACAACGCCGCCGCCTGGCTGGGGACGGGCGTCTATCTGGTCCGCTACGAGGACATTCTGGCCGCGCTGGCGGATCTGGACGCCCCGGCGTCCGAACAGTATTTCCGCGATCTGTTGAACGCCTGCGGCATCGACGTGCCGGCCGATTGGCAGGCGCGCGTACGCGTCGGGTCGGATCGCAAGCTGAGCCGAACCGCGCGGGAAAATCTCATGCTGCCGGAGGGGATGACCTTCCCATCGGAACTGCCGGAGCAGCAGAAGCGGCTGGTGGATTTCCATGCACCCGGGCTGCGCCAGTTGCTGGGTTACGCCTGACCCTGGGCGCGGAAGGTGCGGCTCTGGGCTAG
>CAYWDO010000020.1:7512-27551 GCA_964456995.1 uncultured Brevundimonas sp. | reverse complement strand
GCACGGTCGTGGCCCTGCATGGAGAGGCGGGACAACAACTGCCCGTCGGCGGGCCCCTGGTCAGCTTCAAGGTCGAGGGCAAGGGCAATGTCGCCGCGGCTCCGGCTGCTGCGGCACCCGTCGTCCAGGCCGAGAAGACCGCGCCTGCGCCGGTCGCCAAGGCTGCGGCTCCCGCCCCCAAGGCCGAGGCCAAGCCCGTCCCCGCCATGACCGGCCGCCAGCCGGGCGAGCGCGCCCTGGCCTCGCCCGCCGTGCGCAACCGCGCCCGCGACCTGGGCATCGATCTGGCCTTCGTGCCGGGCTCGGGTCCCGCCGGCCGCATCCAGCATGAAGACCTGGACGCCTTCGTCGCGCGCGGGGGCAGCCTGCCCGCCGCGACCAGTGGCGCGACCTCCTCGACCTACGCCCGCGCCGAAGGCGCCACCGAGACCAAGATCATCGGCCTGCGCCGCAAGATCGCGGAGAAGATGGCCGAGAGCGTGCGTCGCATTCCGCACATCACCTATGTCGAGGAAATCGACATGACGGCGGTGGAAGAGCTGCGCGCCCACCTGAACGCCACCAAGGCCAAGGACCAGCCCAAGCTGAACGTCCTGCCCTTCATCGCCCGCGCCATCGTCGTGGCCCTGCGCGACCAGCCGACGATCAACAGCCACTATGACGACGAGGCCGGCGTCCTGACGACGCACGCCCCGGTCCACCTGGGCATCGCCGCCCAGACGCCGAACGGCCTGATGGTGCCGGTCGTCCGCCACGCCGAGGCGCTGGACCCCTACGCCACCGCCCTGGAAATCGCCCGCGTCTCGGGCGCGGCCAAGGACGGCTCGGCCAAGCGCGAGGAACTGTCCGGCTCGACCATCACCATCACCTCCCTGGGAACGCTGGGCGGCGTGGTTCACACGCCCATCATCAACCACCCCGAGGTCGCCATCGTCGGTCCGAACAAGATCGCCGAACGCGTGGTGGTCAAGGACGGCCAGATGGTCGTCAGGAAGATGATGAACCTGTCCTCCAGCTTCGATCACCGCATCGTCGACGGCCATGATGCGGCGGTCTTCGTGGCGCGCATCAAGGGCCTGCTGGAAAACCCGGCTACGCTCTGGATGAACTGAGGGGAAGCAGCGCTTCCCCTTCCCGCTCCCTCCGGCGGACGCCGGGGCCCGTTCTTGAACCGGGCAAGCGGCCCATTAATCGGCCCGCGCTTTTGGGCCAAAGCACTGGATCCCGGCGTCCGCCGGGATGAGCGGATCGTGTGATGCAGCAGATCAAAACCAAAGTCCTGATCATCGGCGCCGGCACCGGCGGCTATGTGGCGGGCATCCGTTGCGGCCAGCTCGGCCTCGACACCGTGCTGGTGGACGGCGGCGACGGCCAAGGTGGTGGAGGATTGGGCGGGACCTGCCTGAACGTCGGCTGCATTCCGTCCAAGGCCATCATCCACGCCGCGGGCAAGTATGAGACGGTGCTGAAAGCCGCCGGCGACGGCACCCTCGGCATCACGGCGTCGGCCCCGGCCATCGACCTGTCCAAGACGGTCGAATGGAAGGACGGCATCGTCAGGAAGCTGAACGCCGGCGTCGCCGCCCTGCTGAAGAAGGCCAAGGTCAAGGTCATCAAGGGCTGGGCCGAGTTCTCGGACGCCAAGACCTGCCGCGTCGAGACCGCCGACGGCCCCATCTTGATCACCGCCGAACACGTCATCCTGGCCACGGGGTCGGAGCCGGTCGAGCTGCCCTTCCTGCCCTTCGGCGGCGACGTGATTTCGTCCACCGAAGCCTTGAGCCTGTCGGAGGTGCCGAAGAAGCTGGTCGTCGTCGGCGGCGGCTATATCGGCCTGGAACTGGGCATCGCCTTCCGCAAACTCGGTGCAGAAGTGGCCATCGTCGAAATGGCCGACCGCCTGCTGCCGCTCTACGACAAGGCCCTGACTGACCCGGTGCAGAAGTGGCTTACGAGCCACGGCGTCGAGCTCTTCCTCGGCGCCCGCGCGGGCGGGTTCGGAGACGGCAAGCTGAACGTCACGGACAAGGACGGCGCTCCGATGCAGCTGGACGCCGACAAGGTGCTGGTCACCGTCGGCCGTCGTCCGCGTACCCAGGGCTGGGGTCTGGAGACCATGGGCGTGGCCATGGACGGCGCCTTCGTCAAGATCGACAAGCGCTGCGCCACCAGCATGAAGAACGTCTGGGCCGTCGGCGACCTGACCGGCGAACCCATGCTGGCGCACAAGGGCTCGGCCCAGGGCGAGGTCGTGGCCGAGATCATCGCCGGCCATGATCGCGTCTTCGATCCCGTCACCATCGCCGCCGTCTGCTTCACCGAGCCGGAAATCGTCTCGGCGGGCCTGGGTCCGCAGGACGTCGAGGGCCGCGACGACGTGATCCAGTCCGTCTTCCCCTTCGCCGCCATCGGCCGCGCCCTGGCCATCGAGGCCGGCGAGGACGGCGGCTTCGTCCGCGTCATCGCGTCGAAGACCGACCACCGCATCCTGGGCATTCAGGCCGTCGGCCAGCACGTGTCCGAGATGTCCAACAGCTTCGCCCAGATGCTGGAAATGGGCGCGGTGCTGGAGGACGTGGCGGGCGTGATCCACGTCCACCCGACGCTCGGCGAGGCCTTCCACGAGGCGTCCTTGCGCGCCCTGGGCCACGCGATTCATATCTGATGCCCTCCTCCCTTCTCCCCTTGCGGGAGAAGGTGGCAGCCGAAGGCTGACGGATGAGGGGTTGCGGGACATTCAACTCGCAGCCTGCCTCTGACGTTGAGAGACCCCTCATCCGACCTCGCTCCGCTCGGCCACCTTCTCCCGCAAGGGGAGAAGGGTGGCAAAGCTTGCCCGTCGCCTGCGAAAGTCCGACCCTCCCGCAAACGGGAGGCTTCGATGAGCGCCGAGACCCATTACCTGGCCGTCTTCACCAGCGACAAGACCGGCCCCAAATGGCGGGCCTGGCGCGCCATGAGCGAGGCCCAGCAGGCCGAGACGGCCCGCCTCGGCGTCGCAGCCGTCGCCGCCTGGGAAGAGGCGCACCGCGACTCCATCGTCTATCAGGGCGGCCCGCTGGGCCCGACCAAGCGCATCGGCGACGACGGCGCCGTGACGGACATGGTCAACCTGCTGACCGTCTTCATGGTGGTGCGCGCCGACAGCCACGAGGCGGCGACCCGCCTGTTCGAGGGCCACCCGCACATGTCCATCTTCGTCTGCGACGGGGTGGAGGTGATGCCGGTGCTAGGGGGCTAAAGCGCCACCCCTCATCTAACCGTGGTCTTGAAAGCGAATCTCGCCTTAACTGTGCAGGTTGAGGTGTTGATCGATGACGACTTTTAAAAACCGAACACTTTCCTATCGTAGAGCCACCTGGTTCATCGATCCTGACGTGTCCCTCCGCACAATCGTCGCCGATGTGCTCGGCCGCTTCGCAGACGTATCGTCCACTTCGATCATTCGCCCAGACGGCACTGTTTGGGACATCAGGCACCGCCGCTTGGCTAGGAATGAGATTTACCTACACATCGCCTCTCACAATCCCGGCGAAGAAGCATCAACCGTTACAAGAGACGCAAAGGAGGAAGGAGACCTCCATCGCGCACCGGCCCCGCCCGGCCAAGCCTACCTTGATGGCGACGCTATGATGCTGATCAGCGGCGATGACGTTATCGTTTGTGTTAGCGACGTTAGTGAGAATGCCGTGACCGCGTATCTCCGAGCACTAATGGAGAAGGCTGGACGATCGGAAAGCAACAACTTCGAGCTACGCCGAACGGCAAACCCGGCCACCATTCGAACGCTAGTCCGCGACGGCGTGAAATCGGTGAACCTAAACGTGAGCGCATTTAGCGCCACGCTATCGCTCGCCTTTCACGATAGCCTGACAGTCGGCGATCAGATCAAAGCAGGACTCAACGCCGCCCTTTCTACACTAATTGGCGGAGACCGAACGCCTGCCGATCTTGAAAGAGAGGCTGACCTACAGACTTTTATCGAACGCAAAGCGCGCGGGAACAACGAGTTCGCACTAGCGGCAGCAGCAAGAACAGCCAATAATGTTCTTGATTCGTTCCATGATGGGTACGAGATTGTCACCAAGAGTGGGGTCCGGATCACTGCCTCGGAGATTTCTGTGAAAGAGCAAGCGCGTTTTGCGGCCAATGGAACCACAGTCGATCATGGCGACGTTTGGGATCACATGGATGGTTTTTTCGCCCGGCTAATAGATGCCGACATCAATGCCCAATGATCCAGTCAGGATTGATCGAGGTCGCGTCACTTTGCTCCTGTCAGCATTGGTCCTTTCCAGTTTGGCTGCGCTTTACCTAGGAAAAGGGTTCGCTACAAACTCCGAAGTTTTGGTCGGGACGGCTGGGGTTAGTGCGACTTTTGCGGGTTTCATAATTGCCGTCAAAACGCTTCTGGGCGACCCAAACACGCTGCTTCCGGGCAGCTGGAGACTAGGAGTCGTGCAGTCCCAAAACATCGAACGCCGATCATCCAGACTCACATTCTTGTTTGCTCTGTATGTGCTATCGACGTTCGGTTGCTTGGCATTCGCGACTTTTTCTGACCGCGCAACGCGTATACCGTTGGCTGACGCTGCTCTCGCATTTCTCGTTGCTTTCACGGCAATCATGACGCTGGAAATTCCGAAGAGCCTGCGCGGCATTCAGTCTGAACGTATTGAGGCTGTGATCCGGGCGCGCCGAAAGGGCGCGGGGAAAGGCAATGATGGAGCACGCTAGTGCTCCTAATGCACCCGCGCCTTTCCGATCTCCAACCCGTCCGCGCCGGCGGACACCGCCACCACGCTGCCGTCCTCGATCTCTCCGGCCAGCAGTTTCTTGGCCATGGGATCGACCAGTTCCTTCTGGATGACGCGTTTCAGGGGGCGGGCGCCGTAGACGGGGTCGTAGCCCTTGTCGGCGAGCCAGTTGAGGGCGCTGTCGTCCAGGGCGAGGGTCAGGCGGCGGTCAGCCATCAGCTTCTCCAGACGCGCCAGCTGGATGCGGACGATGCCGCCCATCTGTTCGCGGCCGAGGCGGTGGAACAGGATGATCTCGTCGATGCGGTTGAGGAACTCGGGCCGGAAGTGGGCGCGGACCTGTTCCATGACCAGGGGGCGCACGGCCTCGACATCCTCGCCCTCGGGCTGGTCGGCCAGATACTGGCTGCCCAGGTTGGAGGTCATGATGATCAGGGTGTTCTTGAAGTCGATGGTGCGGCCCTGACCGTCGGTCAGGCGGCCGTCGTCCAGCACTTGGAGAAGCACGTTGAAGACGTCGGGGTGGGCCTTTTCGACCTCGTCGAACAGGATGACCTGATAGGGGCGACGACGCACGGCCTCGGTCAGGGCGCCGCCCTCATCATAGCCGACATAGCCGGGAGGGGCGCCGATCAGGCGGCTGACCGAGTGCTTCTCCATGTATTCGGACATGTCGATGCGGGTGATGGCGTTGTCGTCGTCGAACAGATAGCCGGCCAGGGCCTTGGTCAGCTCGGTCTTGCCCACGCCCGTCGGGCCGAGGAAGAGGAAGCTGCCCAACGGCTTGTTGGGGTCGTTCAGCCCGGCGCGAGCGCGGCGGACGGCGTCGGACACGGCTTCCAGGGCCTCGTCCTGACCCACCACGCGGCGGCCCAGTTCGTCCTCCATCTTGAGCAGCTTCTCGCGCTCGCCTTCCAGCATCTTGTCGACGGGGACGCCGGTCCAGCGGCTGACGACGGCGGCGATCTGTTCGGCGTCGACGACCTCGGGGGTCAGGGGGCCTTCGGCGGGCTTTTCGGCGGCGGCGGCCTCGGCCAGCTGGCGTTCCAGCTGCGGGATCTGGCCGTAGGCGATCTCTGAGGCGCGACCCAGGTCGCCGGCGCGCTGGGCCGCGGCCAGTTCGGCGCGCAGGCGGTCCAGGGTCTCACGCAGTTGCGCGCCCTGGCCGACCTTGGCCTTTTCCGACTTCCAGCGGGCGGTCATGTCGTCCGACTGGCCTTGCAGTTCGTCGATCTCGTCCTCCAGCTTGTCCAGGCGCAGGACCGAGGCGTTGTCGGTCTCCTTCTTCAAGGCCTCGCGCTCGATCTTGAGCTGGACCAGACGGCGGTCGATCTCGTCCAACGCCTCGGGCTTGGAATCGACGGCCATGCGGACGCGCGACGCGGCCTCGTCGATCAGGTCGATGGCCTTGTCCGGCAGGAAGCGGTCGGTGATGTAGCGGTTCGACAGGGTCGCGGCGGCGACGATGGCGCTGTCCGAGATGCGCACCCCGTGGTGGACCTCGTACTTCTCTTTCAGTCCACGGAGGATCGACACCGTGTCCTCGACGGTGGGCTCGGCGACGAAGACCGGCTGGAAGCGACGGGCCAGGGCCGCGTCCTTCTCGACGTGCTTGCGGTACTCGTCCAGCGTGGTGGCGCCGACGCAGTGCAACTCGCCGCGCGCCAGAGCCGGCTTGAGCAGGTTGGAGGCGTCCATGGCCCCGTCGCCCTTGCCGGCGCCGACCAGGGTGTGCATCTCGTCGATGAAGAGGACGATGCCGCCCTCGGCCTGGGCCACCTCGTTCAGCACGGCTTTCAGGCGTTCCTCGAACTCGCCGCGGTATTTGGCGCCGGCGATCAGGCTGCCCATGTCGAGCGACAGGACCTTCTTGTCCTTCAGGCTTTCCGGCACGTCGCCGTTGACGATGCGCAGGGCCAGGCCCTCGACGATGGCGGTCTTGCCGACGCCGGGTTCGCCGATCAGGACGGGGTTGTTCTTGGTGCGGCGGGCCAGGACCTGGATGGTGCGGCGGATTTCCTCGTCGCGGCCGATGACGGGATCGACCTTGCCGTCGCGCGCGGCCTCGGTCAGGTCGCGGGCGTAGCGTTTCAGGGCGTCGTAAGAGTCCTCGGCGCCGGCGCTGTCGGCGGTCTTGCCCTTGCGCATTTCGGCGACGGCTTCATCCAGCTTCTTGGGCGTGACGCCGGCGGATTTCAGCGCCTCGGCGGCGGCCCCGCCCTCCTTGGCGATGGCGGCCAGCAGGCGTTCGGTGGTGACGAAGGCGTCGCCGGCCTTTTTCGAGGACTCCTCGGCGGCGCTGAAGACGCGGGCGGTGTCGCCGTCCAGATAGAGCTGGCCCGAGCCGCCCTCGACCTGGGGCCGCTTCTTCAGCAGGCCCTCGGTGACGAGTTCGACGGCGGACGGGTCGCCGCCGGCCTGATCGATCAGCTTGCGGGCCAGACCGTCGCGTTCCTCCAGCAGCACCTTCAGCAGGTGCTCGGGCGCGAATTGCTGGTGCCGCCGGGCGAGCGCCAGCGACTGGGCGGATTGGACGGCCTGTTTGGCGCGGTCGGAATAGAGGTCGAGATTCATGGTGCAGTCCCCTCGGAAGGCGGAATTCCATCAAGCGCCCTTCAACGAAGCAACGCCTTGAGTTGTGTCAAACGAGGTGGGTGTGGCCGATGGGACACGCAAGCCCCAAACGATGATTGATGAGACCCGTGATTGATGAGGCCCGCCGTCCGGGCCTAACCTGGGGGTCGGAGGCCTGATGGAATTTCTGACGCACGTGCCGGTCGATCCGACGGTCGTCCTGCCATTCCTGGCGGCGGTGGCGCTGATGGAGCTGACGCCGGGGCCGAACATGGGCTGGCTGGCGATCGTCTCGCTGTCGCAGGGGCGGACGGCGGGGCTGGCGGCAGTGGCCGGGATCACGCTCGGCCTGACCGTATGGATGGTCGCCGCCGCCTTTGGCCTGACCGAGGTGGTGCTGGTCCGCCCCGCCCTCTACCAGGCGATCCGCTGGGCCGGGGTGGGCTTCCTGCTGTGGCTGGCCTGGGACGCCTGGCGCAGCACCGGGGACGGCGCGGACACGACGCCGGTCGAGACGCGGCGGCGCGCCCTGTTCCGGCGCGGCCTGATCGGCAACCTGCTGAACCCCAAGGCGGCCCTGCTCTATGTCGTCCTGCTGCCCGGCTTCATCCGACCGGCGCAGGGGCCGCTGCTGGCGCAGGCCCTGACGCTGGGGAGCCTGCACGTCGTGGTCAGCGTCATCGTGCACTCGGTCATCGTGCTGACGGCGGCGCGGGCGGGCGGCGCCCTTCTGACCCGCGCCCAGGGGCCGAGGATGCGCGCCGCCATGGCCCTGGGCCTGGTCGCCGTCGCGGTCTGGACCGCCTGGGAGACGCGGGCCTGAAGGTCAGCCCCCGGTCGGGCCGGTCGAGAAGTCGAACTGCGGCTCGGGCTTGCGCGGCCCGCCGCCGAAGGACCAGGTCAGACCCAGGTAGAAGGCGCGCAGGTTGATGTCCTGATCGACGCGCTCGCGGAACAAGGGCGTGTCATAGGTGGTGGCGCCGCCGAAGGAGTTGAGGATGTCGCGCGCGGTGAACTGCAGCGACAGCGTGTCGTTGAGCTTGCGGCGATAGCCCAGGTTGACCATCCCGCCGCTCTCGCGCGTGCCTTGCGCCAGCAGCTGGTCGCCCTGCCAGAAGCCCATGACCTGGACGAAGTCCTTGGGCGTGGCTTGCCAGTTGAGGCTGAGGCGGCCGGTCACCAGGTCGCCCTCACGGTCCCGCGCGCCGGGAATGCCGGCGGCGTCGATCTCCTGACGGAAGGCGTTGATGCTGGCGTTGTAGCGCAGGGTCGGATGCAGGCGGCCGCTGGCGGTCAGTTCGACGCCCAGATCGCGACGCGCGCCCAGGTTCTCGGGCCGGGTCAGCAGGACCCCGCCGCCGACGTCGGTCGCCACATCGGTGAAGGCCTTGGTCGTGTCGCGGTAATAGGCGGTGGCCTGATAGAAGCTCTGGCCGCGCCGCATCTGCCACATGGCCTCGAAGCTGTCCGTCTCCTGAGGCTCCAGATTCGGATTGCCCGAGCGCAGGTTCAGCGGATCGCCGTAGGAGACGAACGGGTTGAGCTGGGTCGGCTGCGGCCGCTGAATGCGGCGCGAATAGCTGGCGCGCAGGGTCTGAGTGTCGTTCAGCTTGTACTGGACGTGACCCGTCGGATAGGCGCGGAAATAATCCTGGGAGGCGCGCACGGCGTTGGTGACGTCCTCGATCTCGACCTCGGCCTGTTCCAGACGCAGGCCGAACTGGGCCGACAGCTTCTCGCCGAACGGGCGCTCATAGGTGGTGTAGAGGGCGTGCACCGTCTGTTCGGCCTCGAACCGGTTGCTGAGGCTTGGCACGGGCGCGAGGGCGGCTTCGGACGGGCCACGCCGAAGCACGGCGTCCTGATCCGGGCGGTTGAGGCTCAGCTCATAGCCGGCGCGCAGCTTGGAGCCGTCGTCCATGGGGCGGGTGTAGGCGCTGGTGAAGCCGATCGTCTCCTGAGCGTTCAGGAAGCGCTGATCCTCATAGACCGACGGCGACACCGGCAGGCTGAAGACGTTGACGTTCAGCGAGGCGCTCTCGTTGTCGTTGCGGTCATAGCGCAGCTCATTCGACCACTCGTGGCCGGAGGCGTCGAACTGATGCAGCACGCGGCCGGTGGCGCCCCAGCCGTCCATAGCGAAGGAACCCGAGCCTTCGCGGCTATAGTCGCTGATCAAGACCCCGGCGGCGTTGCGGGTCTGGAACAGGCCTGTGACGCCGTCGCTGTCGACCTCGAAACTGTTGCCGCGCAGTTCGGCGGTCAGCATGGTCTTGTCGGTCAGGCGGTATTCGGCCGCCAACCGCCCGAAAAAGCCCTTCTGGATCGATTGTTGCGCCTGGCGCGTCGTGGTGGTCTGGGTCACGGCCCCGGTCGTCGGGTCCAGCTGCTCGCGCAGACGGTCAAAGGCGAACTCCTGATCGTCATAGCGATAGCTGACGTCGCCGGTCAGGGTCAGCTTGCCGCGCTGGCGCGAACCGCTGGCGCCCAGGTTCCAGCGGCCGTTGTCGCCGACATTGACCCGCAGGGAGCCGGTGGTCGTCGTCGTGGCTGGCGCGCCGGGGGCTCCGGCGGCGGCCGGCGGCGTCGGCTTGGTGATCAGGTTGATGACCCCGCCGGAGCCCTCGGGGCTGTAGGCGGCGGAAGGGTTGGTCATGACCTCGATGCGCGCATAGCGGCTGCCGGGCAGTTGCAGGACGGCGTCGGCGCGGTTCGGCCCGGACAGGATGGCCGAGGGGCGCCCGTCGACAAGGATGGTGACATTGCCGTCGCCGCGCAGAGAGACATTGCCCTGGGGGTCGACATCGACCGAAGGCACGTTGCGCAGGGCCTCGGCCAGGGTGCCGTTCGCGGCCTGAAGATCGTCGGCCAGGCTGTAGCTGGTGGAATCGATGGAGGTCCGCACGGCATCGGCGCGAGCGGTAACGACGACGTCGCCCACGGTGGCGGGTTCGTCCTTGTCCTCGGCGTCCTGCGGGGCCGGCGTGGCCGGGGGCGTCCGGGTCTGCTGGGTTCCGGCCGCAGGAGGCGGCGTCTGGGCGGCCATAACGACGCCCGCCGGCAAGGCCAGAACGACGCCCAGCAGCGGAGCAAGCTTCAGTTTCGACATGGTCACGTCCCTGCGGACGTCCCCTCGACGCCCCCTCGAACAGAGCGACTATCAGCCGGGCCTCGCCGACCACAGTTACATCTTCTTCATGCCGGAGGCGGGTCTGTGGCCGTAGCCGGGAACCCCAAGCGTCGCTGTGCGCTAGGCACCCATGCTGACGACCAAGATGAACCCCCGTGTCTTCTGGGGGGCCAGCGCCATCGCGGGCGCCCTGCTTCTACTCGCCCTGATCGCGCCAGCTACGTCCGACCTGATTTTCGGCGCGGCCCAGGCCTGGGTTATCCAGACCTTCGGCTGGTTCTATGTGGCCGTGGTGGCGGGATTTCTGCTGTTCGTCACCGTGCTGGCGATCGGGCCGACCGGGCGGCTGAAGCTGGGGCCGGACGACGCGGAGCCGGACTTCCCCTATGTCTCCTGGCTGGCCATGCTATTCGCGGCAGGCATGGGCATCGGCCTGATGTATTTCGCCGTGGCCGAGCCGGTGCAGCACTATATCGCCCCGCCCGAGGCCGCGCCCGGCACGGTCGACGCCGCGCGCGAGGCCATGGTCATCACCTATACCCACTGGGGCGTCCACGCCTGGGCCATCTATGCCGTGGTGGGGCTGAGCCTGGCCTATTTCGCCCACCGCAAGGGCCTGCCGCTGACCATGCGGTCGGGGCTCTATCCGCTGCTGGGCAAGCGCATCAACGGGCCGATCGGCGACGCGGTCGACATCTTCGCCATCTGCGGCACCCTGTTCGGCATCGCCACCTCCCTGGGGCTGGGCGTGGCCCAGATCACCTCGGGCCTTAACTATGTGACCGGCCTGCCGAATACGGTGACCGTCCAGGTCGGGCTGATCGTCGTGGTCATGGGCGCGGCCACGATCTCGGTCCTGACCGGCGTGGACAAGGGGGTGCGGCGGCTGTCCGAGCTGAACCTGGTCCTGGCCGTCTGCCTGATGCTGTTCGTGCTGGCGGTGGGGCCGACCCTGTTTCTGCTGCGGGCCTATGTGCAGAATTTCGGCCTCTACCTGGACCACTTCTTCGTCCGCACCTTCACCCTCTACGCCTATGAGCCGCGGGCCTGGATGGCGGACTGGACCCTGTTCTACTGGGCCTGGTGGATCGCCTGGTCGCCGTTCGTGGGGATGTTCATCGCCCGCATCTCGCGCGGGCGGACGGTGCGGGAGTTCATCATCGGCGTGCTGCTGGTGCCGACCGCCTTCACCTTCCTGTGGATGACGGTCTTCGGCAACTCGGCCATGGGCCTGGACCTCGGCGTGGCGGGCGGGGCCATTTCGGACGCGGTGCAGGCCGACCTGTCGACGGCCCTGTTCCACTTCCTGGAATATCTGCCGGGCACGGCCATCACCTCGACCCTGGCGGTGGCGCTGGTGGCGGTCTTCTTCGTCACCTCGGCCGATTCCGGCTCTCTGGTGATCGACACCATTGCGTCGGGCGGGGCCGAGGAGACGCCTCGCTGGCAGAGGGTCTACTGGTGCGGGCTTCTGGGACTG
The DNA here is from genome assembly GCA_964456995.1 of uncultured Brevundimonas sp. GTDB lineage: Bacteria > Pseudomonadota > Alphaproteobacteria > Caulobacterales > Caulobacteraceae > Brevundimonas. The sequence goes on along the minus strand of CAYWDO010000020.1, from coordinate 15,610 downwards.
ACGGCGGCCCTGCTGCTGCTGGCCGGAGGTCTGGGCGCGCTTCAGGCCGCGACTTTGGTGGCGGCTCTGCCGTTCGCCGTCATCATGATCCTGCTGGCCTTCGGACTGGCGCGACAGATGAACGCCGACCTCAAGGGCGAGGCGATCGAGACCGAGGCCCCACCGATCGGCGAGCGGCTGAAGCGCATCTTCTCGCCCGCCAGCCGCAAGGACATCGTGCGGCAGATGGAACGTCAGGGCGCGCCGGCTCTGGTCGAGGTGCGCGACGCCCTGGTCGAGGGCGGGCTGGAGAACAGCCGGGTCGAGATGGACGAGACCGGGGTCTGGCTGGTGGTCGAACACGCCAACGGGCGCGACTTCCTCTATCGCATCGGCGCCCGGTCGCGGCCCCTGCCCGCCCTGACCGCGCTGGAGGCGCCGGAGGGACGCCGGGCGCTGGAATGGCGGATGACGGCCCAGACCGGGGACGGCACGCGGCCCCGCGACCTGACCGGCTTCACGCGGGCGCAGATCACAGCCGACGTGCTGGACCATCTGCAGCGGTGGCGACAGGGGGCGTAGGCCCCAAATTTCCGCTCACCCCGGCGGACGCCGGGGTCCAGTGAGAGCGGCGTCTGCCTCCCTCTCTCTGTCGTGTGTGAGGCCAAAGCACTGGATCCCGGCGTCCGCCGGGATGAGCGGTAGTGAGGGGATCGCCCCTTGGCCGACGGGGCGCAGAACGTTAGCGTCGCGGTTCTGTATTTCGGAGCCTGCCCATGTCCATCCGCCTGTCGCGCCGCGCGGCGCTGATCTCCTCCGCCGTCGCCGCGTCCAGCGCCGCCCTGCCCGGTCTGGCCCTGGCCCAGGTCCGCGCCGACACGCGTTCGGACGAGGAGATCGCCGCCGCCGCTGACGCCTGGGTGCAGCGCTGCATGGCCGCCTGGCCGGAACAGCCGGCGGTGTCCCTGGCCCTGGTGCGCGAGGGCAAGACCGTCCTGGCCAAGGGCTATGGCGTGCGGCGTCAGGGCAAGGCCGAGCCCGCCGACGAACACACCCTGTTCGCCATCGCCTCCAACTCCAAGAACGTCACCGCCGCCTGCCTGGCCATCCTGGTCGACGAGGGCAAGGTGAAGTGGGACGAGCCGATCCGCACCTATCTGCCCGACTTCACCTTGTCGGACCCGATGGTCGGCGAGCGCCTCACGGTGCGCGATACGCTGAGCCACCGCGCCGGGTTCGGTCTGGGCGCCGGCGACCTGCTGTTCTGGCCCAACAGCGACCGGACGCGTGCCGAGGTGCTGGCCCAGGCCGCCTTCGTGCCCATCGAGGACGGCTTCCGCGAGGACTACCACTACTGCAACCTGATGTTCGTAGTGGCGGGCGCGGTGATCGAGAAGGTGTCCGGCCTGTCGTGGGAGGACTTCGTCCAGACCCGCATCTTTGACCGCGTGGGCATGGCCGAGAGCGTGCCGCTGGCGCGCCTGGCTGATCCGAAAAAGAGCGCCCTGCCCCATGGCCGCGTCGGGCCGCCCCTGCGCTATCAGGGGGCGATGACCCAGATCGCCGAGTCCATCGTCGAGGTGTGGAACTGGGATTCGGCGGCGGCGGCGGGCGGCATCTGCGCCAGCGCCCACGACTGGGCCAAGTGGATCGCCGTGCGCCTGAACGAAGGCAAGCTGGCCGACGGGTCGCGCCTGTTCTCCGAAGCGGCCTCGCGCGAGATGTATAAGCCCAACATCATCGTCTCGTCCTCGGGCGGACCGACGGCGGAACTGCCCAACCGGGCCGTGGCCTCGACCTACGCCATGGGCCTGCAGGTGCAGGACTATCGCGGCGAGCGTCTGGCCACCCACGGCGGCGGCTCGCCCGGCGGCATCTCCGCCACGGTTCTGATCCCGGGCCGCAAGATCGGCTTCTCGGTCTTCACCAACGCCGAGGAGAGCTTCCTGCTACGCGCCCTGCGCTCAGGCCTGTCGGACATCGCCATGAACCAGGTCGACGTCGACTGGATCGCGGACTCGAAAAAGCGCGAGGCCGAAGGGACCGAGAAATCACTGAAGGCCGCCGTCGAGATCGACGCCAAACAGGCGGCGGGCGCGGCGCCCTCCATGCCGCTGGACGCCTATGTCGGAACCTGGCGCGACCCCTGGTATGGCGACATCGTCATTGAACAGAAGACCGAGGGGCGCGGCCGCAACCGCAAGACCGGCCTGTGGCTGCGCTTCACCCACACCCCGGCGCTGCAGGGCTGGCTGGAGCCCTATGACGGCGAGACCTTCCGCACCCGCTTCCCCGACAAACGCGAAGAGGACGCCTTCATCACCTTCAACATCGCCACGGCCAAGCCGGCGACCGCCACGGTCAAGGGCGTCTCGCCCGACATCGACTTCTCCTACGACTATCAGGACCTGCGACTGACGCGGGTCTGACCTTTCAAAGAGCGAATGAACAAAAGGCGGCGCGGGAGTCTTTAGTCGGGACCCGCAAAGGAGACCCCGCTTGCCGCGCTATTTTTTTCATACCGAGAACGGGCGCCTGATCCCCGATGAAGATGGTCAGGAACTGGCCGATACGGACGCGGCCCACGCCGTCGCCCTGGACACGATGGGTGAGATACTGCGCTATCAGGGAAGCGCCTTCTGGAAGACCCGCCAGTTCAGGGTGATCGTCACCGATGATCGCCAGACCGAAGTCGTCAGGCTGACGACGCGCGCCAGTCAACCCTCCAGCTAGGCGGTCATTTGATCGGACGCGTCCATCACAAAGACCAGATGGTCGCCGTCCAGCACCTCGACGCGATGAACCTGGGGCCATTCGGCCAGAACCGGCGTCAGAAACCGAGAAATTTCGCCGTCGTCCAAACAATCGATGTGCCTAAGTTGCGGCACCTGCCCCTCGCGAACCGTGATCAGACAGAGATAGGTCGTCATGGGGCCTCCTCACGCGAGGGCCGCGCACCGAGAACCTAAGCCATTCAGAATTAGCCGCATTCACATATGTAAGTTCGAGAATCGGCAAAGTCCGACACTGACCACGGCAACGCTTGGTCTCCTCGAGCGTTTGCACAATCGCTTTCTGTGGGCCCTTCCCTCATGACCAACGCCCTTATCGAAAAACTGATGCGTCGCGACCTGGTCTCGACGACCGAGATCGCGGCCCTGGCCGAGGTGCTTGATCCGCCGCGGAAGGTCGACGCCAGCGTCGATATTGTTCTTGAGCACGCCTATACCGAGCACAGCATTCTGCTGCTGGAAGGTTTCACCGCGCGCTATTCCACCCTGTCGGACGGACGGCGACAGATCACCGAGATCAACGTGGCCGGCGATTTCGTCGATCTGCACAGCCTGTTGATGAAGCAGATGGATCATGGCGTGGTGACCCTGTGTCCTTGCGTTATCGCCCATGCCCCGCACAGCCGTCTGCGCAAGCTGACCGAGGAGCATGGCCACCTGACGCGGCTTCTCTGGCTCGACACCATCATCGACGCCGCCATTCACCGTCAGTGGCTGGTGGCCATGGGGCGCCGCAGCGGCCTGGGCCATCTGGCCCATCTGGTGTGTGAGCTGTTCACGCGGCTGAGCGCGGTCGGCCTGAACGACGGCCAGACCTTCCAGATGCCGCTGACCCAGACGGTGCTGAGCGACGCCCTGGGGCTGTCGACGGTTCACGTTAACAGACTGATCGCCGAGCTTCGCCGCGAGGGCCTGGTCCGCTGGACCAACCCCGAGATCGAGATCCTGGACTGGCCGCGCCTGGCCCAGATCGCCGAGTTCGACCCGACCTATCTGCGGCTGCACTCACAACCTGTCTAGACCGGCGCGCCCGTGAAGGCGGAGAACAGGCGATTATGGGCGGAGTTCTCGGTCTTAAACCGAAGTGGCGCACCCGACAGGATTCGAACCTGTGACCTCTGCCTTCGGAGGGCAGCACTCTATCCAGCTGAGCTACGGGTGCGTCTGCGGCTTCAAGGCCGGACGGCGGTGCTTACAGCATGGGCCGGGCGGCCTCAATCCCTGAATCTCGCCCGCGCCGCCTTCTTGGCGTGAAGGCCGCAAACGCCTAGCGTCCGGGCGGGAGAGAGGGAGTTTCCATGCGCCATATGATGATCGCCGCCCTGATGGGCGCCAGCCTGCTGGCCGCCTGCGCCGCGACGCCGAAACCGGCGACGGACAGCCTGGACATGGTGGCGCGTGACTATGTCGCCCTGACGCTGGAGATCAGCGAGCGCGAGCCGGGCTATGTCGACGCCTATTACGGTCCGGCCGAATGGGCCGAGGCGGCCAAGGCCAACCCGCGCGCCCTGCCCCAGCTGGCCGAGGGCGCCGCCGCCCTGACGCGCCGCCTCGACGCCCTGCCGACGGCGGGCCTGGACGCCGAAAGCCTGCAACGCCGCGCCTATCTGTCGGCCCATGTCTCGGCGGCTTCGGCGCGCCTGCGGATGCTGGGCGGCGAGAAGATGAGCTTCGCCGACGAGGCCGAGGCCCAGTTCGGCGTGCGGCCGGAACTGCGGCCCCTTTCCAGCTATGATCCGGTGCTGGCGCGCATCGACGCCCTGATCCCCGGCGAGGGACCGCTGGCCGACCGCGTCGCGGCGTTCCGCGCCCGCTATGTCATTCCCAAGGACCGGCTGGAGCCGGTGATGCGGGCCGCCATCAACGAGTGCAAGGCGCGCACCGAGCGGCGCATGACCCTGCCCGCCCATGAGACCTTCACCCTGGAGTTCGTCACCGGCAAGCCGTGGTCGGGCTACAACTGGTACAAGGGGAACGCCTTCAGCCTGATCCAGGTGAACACGGACCTGCCCATCTATATCGACCGCGCCGTCGATCTGGGCTGCCACGAGGGCTATCCTGGCCACCACGTCTATAACGCCCTGCTGGAACAGACTTTTGTGAAGCAGAAGGGTTGGGTCGAGATGAGCGTCTATCCCCTGTTCAGCCCCATGTCCTTCATCGCCGAGGGCAGCGCCAACTACGGCATCGACCTGGCCTTCCCCGGCCATGAGCGCACCGATTTCGAGAAGCGCGTCCTCTATCCGCTGGCCGGGCTGGATCCGGCGACGGCCGAGGCGCAGACGCAGCTGCTGGCCCTGACGCGCGAGCTGGGTCGGGCGGAATACACCGTGGCCGACGCCTATCTGGCGGGGCGCATCGACCGTGAGACGGCGCTGGATCAGCTGCAGAAATACAATCTGATCGCGCGCGACCGGGCGACGCAGCGGTTGAGCTTCATCGACACCTATCGCAGCTACATCATCAACTATGGCCTCGGTCGCGACATGGTGCAGGCCTGGGTAGAGGGTCAGGGACCGGATCACTGGGCCACGACCGAACGGCTGCTGGCAAGCCAGACCCTGCCGGTCGATCTGGACCAGGCAACTCGCCGCCCCTGACCGCGTTTACAGCCAAGGTTCATCGCAAGAAGGGGGATATTCCCATGCGCATCCGCACGCCCGCCCGCACCCTGGCCATCGCCGCCGCATCCGTCCTCGCGCTCGGCGCCGCTGCCTGCACCCAGGCCGAGCAGAACAAGGCCGAGGTCAACGCCGAGGCCGCTGGCGACAAGGCCGCCGATGTCGCGGCACAGACCGGCGAAGTCATCGAATCCGGCGCGATGAAGGCGGCCCAGGCCGTCGAAAGCGGCGCCGGCAAGGTCGCCGACAAGCTGGAAGACAATCAGGCCGAAGCCGCCGCCGAAGGTCGTCCGGGCGCCGTCAACCCGGCCACCGACACGCGCGTTCCCGACACCAACTGATTGAACTGAGGCCCTTCTCTCGCACGGGAGAAGGGCCCGTCGTCAGGTCAGCTTGTCGGCCTTGCGCAGGCTGGGGAAGACCTTGGCCCAGATGCCGGTCGCGGCCAGCGCGCCGAAGCCGCCGAACACCGCCGCCCCCACGGGACCGAGCAGGCGCACCATGACCCCGGAATAGGCCTCGCCCAGTTCATTGGAGGCGCCGATGAACAGCATGGACACCGAGGACACCCGTCCGCGCATGTGATCAGGCGTGGCCAGCTGGATCAGGGTCTGGCGGATATTGACGCTGATCATGTCCGCCCCGCCGCCGATGAAGAGGGCCAGGGCGCTGAGCCAGACCCAGTGCGACAGACCGAACGTCAGCGTGGACAGGCCGAACACGGCCACCGCCGCGAACATCCAGCGCCCGCCATGCTTCACGATGGGGAAGCGGCTGAGATAAAGCGCCACCAGCAGAGCCCCCACCCCGAACGAGGCCCGCAGCAGGCCGAACCCCTGTGGTCCCACGTGCAGGATGTCGCGCGCGAAGATCGGCGTCAGCAGGGCAACCCCCGCCAGCAGCACCACGACCAGATCCAGCGAGATGGCGCCGAGCACGATCTTGGTCTTCCACACATAGGACAGACCCTCCTTGACCAGCTCCATCGGCCCCACGCCCGTCTCGACGAACTGTGGCTTGCCCTTGGTGCGGATCAGCAGGAAGCAGGCGATGGCGACGAAGAACAGCGCCATGGCCGAGGCATAGGCCCAGGGCACGGCGAAGCCGACGATGACCCCGCCGAGGGCCGGGCCGGCGATGGCCCCGGTCTGGAAGGCGATGGACTGGGCCGCGATAGCCGGCGGCAAGGCCTTGCGACCCACTACCATGGGCAGAAAGGCCTGACTGGCCGGGGCGAGGAAGGCGCGCGCCGCGCCGAAGACGGCGGCCACCGCCAGCAGCCCCCACAGCGGCGGCGAGCCGTGCAGGGCCATGGCGAGGAAGGCGAGCGCGCACAGGCTCTCGACCAGGATGGACAGGGTGACGGTGTGCTTGCGGTCGCGCCGGTCGGCCATGGCTCCTGCGGGCAACGTAAAGGCCAGCAGCGGCAGGAACTGACACAGGCCCACCAGGCCCAGATACAGGCTGGCCTCGGCGATCGGATGGTCCCGGCGGGCGATCTCATAGACCTGCCACAACAGGGCCGAGGACTGGATCTGGATGCCCAGAACCGCCGCCACGCGCCCGACCCACAGCAAGCGAAAATCGCGAATAGCCCACGGACTGGATGGGCCGCCATCGTGCGAGTCAGGCGGCAGAGGCGGCTGGGGCGGAACGGTCGGGGCGGTGTCGATACTGTCTGTGGTCACGTTCTTCTGGGCGTCTTCGGATAGGGGGTTCCGTCGCGGTGAAAGTAGCGGTCGGCCCCGATGGGCAGGATCATGTCGATGTCGGGATAGTCGCAGGCGTCCTCTGCCGGACGGCGCGATCCGACCTCCAGCAGCACCGCCTCACGGTCGCTGCGGTTCTCTATTCTGTGGCCGTTGGGAACGCCCGCCTTGAAGCCGGCGCAGTCGCCGGCGACCAGCACGGTCTCGCCGTCCTCCTCGACCAAGACCACCTCCCCCTCGACCACCCAGACGAACTCGTCGTCGGCGGCGTGCCAGTGGCGCTGGCTGGACCAGGCCCCGGCGGGCAGGCGCAACAGATTGACGCCGAACTGGTCCAGACCGACCGCGTCGCCCAGCCGCCAGCGCCGCCGCGACTTGCAGGGGGCGGCGAACGCCTCGGGGTAGCCCGTCCCATGTCCGGTGGGCGCTTTGTCGATGTCGATCTTCGGCACGGTTTCGGGCCTTCTCGCGGATGCGGGATATGCCTAAAGCATAGAGCCCATGAGCGCCGCATCACATTCCGTCATCGATCCTGTCGAACTGACCCGCGACCTGATCCGCATTCCCTCCGTCACCCCCGCCGACGAAGGGGCGATGGATGTGCTGGAGCGGACCCTGACCGGCCTCGGCTTCACCTGCCGCCGCATGGTGTTCGAGGGGCCGACCGGCGTGGGTCATGACGCGCGGATCGAGAACCTCTACGCCCGGCGCGGCACGGCCTCGCCCAACCTCTGCTTCGCCGGCCACACCGACGTGGTGCCGATCGGCGACGTCGCCGCCTGGACCGCCGCCCCGTTCGAGGGCGAGACCCGCGACGGCATCCTGTACGGACGCGGCGCCGTGGACATGAAGGGCGGCATCGCCGCCTGGGTCGCGGCCGTTTCGCGCGTCCTGTCGGAAGGCGAGGTCTCCGGCTCACTCTCCTTCCTGATTACCGGCGACGAGGAAGGCCCGGCCCTGCACGGCACCAAGCGCGTGGTCGAGGCCCTGATGGCCG
>CAYWDO010000020.1:0-7412 GCA_964456995.1 uncultured Brevundimonas sp. | reverse complement strand
CAGGGCCACGTCGCCTATCCCGACCGCGCCGCCAATCCCGCCCCGGTCGTGGCGAAATTGCTGGCGCGCCTCGACGCCCACGTCCTCGACGACGGCTACCCGGAGTTCCCACCGTCGAACCTCGAGATCACCACCATCGACGTGGGCAATCCGGCGACCAACATCATCCCGGCGGAGGCGAAGGCGCGGCTCAACATCCGCTTCAACCCGACCCATACCGGCGACGGCCTGATCGACTGGCTGAACCGCGAGGCGGGCACCGTTCAGGCCGACACCGGCCTACGCATCGAGCTGGAGCATATGTGCTCGGGCGAGGCCTTCCTGACCGAGCCGGGCGTCTTCGTCACGGCGGTGCAGGACGCGGTGGAGGCGACGCTGGGCCGCCGCCCGGAGGCCTCGACCACCGGCGGCACCTCGGACGCCCGCTTCATCCGCGCCCTGTGCCCGGTGCTGGAGCTGGGCCTGGTCGGCCAGACCATGCATCAGGTGGACGAGCGCGTGCCCGAGGCCGAGCTGCGCGCCCTGACCGACGCCTATCAGGCGGTCATCGGCACGGTGTTCGAACGCCTCTGATCAGGGCGTCCGAACTCCGCCAAGGCCCTAGTTGCCGCGATAGGTGCTGTAGCCGTAGGGGCTGACCACCACCGGCACGTGATAGTGGACGCTGGGATCGACCACCTGGAAGACCACGTCGATCTCGGGGAAGAAGGGCGGCGTGGTCGGCTCGCCATAACGCGACATGTCGAACACCAGGCGATAGGTCGCCGCCTCGGTCTTGATCGCGTCGCCGAACGAGCGGACGCGGCCGTTCTCGTCGGTGCGGCTGGTCGCCAGATCGCGCCAGCCGCCCTCGGCCGACTTGATCTGCAACGTCACCGGCACGTCCCGACCGCCGACGCCGCGCGCCAGGTCCAGCACGTGGGTCGAGATCGTCTCGGCCGCAGCCGGGAAGGCGCAGGCTGAAACCGCGGCGGCAAGGATGGCGAGAGTGCGAAGCTTCATCGAACGATCTCCGAAAACTGTAGGGCGATAGCGCCGCCTTATTCGCGCAAAACACGGCGACGGATCGGCGACGGCCCACATTTCGTCAGTCTGCGAAGATCAGGCTTCGCCAGCCGCCTCCAGCCGGGCGATGCGGCGATCCATGTCCGCGACCTGATCCTTCAGCCGCTGGGCTTCTGACGCCATATCGACCGGCGTGCCGTCCTCATAGGTCAGTTGCGCGCCCTTCTCGATCAGGTCGAGACGGTAGAGGGCGGTGACACGGGTCGCCTTGAACCGCTCCAGTTCGCTTTCTCTGGACATCAGCGCGCCGCCACGACGATGATCTCGACCAGGTAGTCAGGCGTGGCCAGCCGGGCTTCGCTGGTGGCGCGGGCGGGCGGATTGGCCGGATCGACCCAGGCGTCCCAGACGGCGTTCATGGCCTCGAAGTCGGCGATGTCGGCCAGCCAGATGGTGGCCATCAAGATCTTGGACTTGTCGGTGCCGGCCTCGGCCAGCAGAGCGTCGATCTCGGCCAGGGTGGTCTTGGTCTGGGCCGTGACGTCGTCGCCCGGCTCCCCGACCTGACCGGCCAGATAGACGGTGTTGCCGTGAATGACGGCCTCGCTCATGCGGGCGCCGGGCTGGATGCGGGTGATCATGGGGAGGCCTCCTGAAATCGGACCTCCGGCTTAACCCAGCATCATCTCCATCGCCAGCAGGGCGGCGAGGAAGACCGCCGCGAAGGCGATGCAGAAGAAGACCGCGTCGCGCAGGCGGCGGGGCGCAGGACGCAGCGGCGCTGCGGACGGCAGGTTCAGCGGCAGGCGAGACATCGGCGGACCCTCGTCAGGAGCCGCGAGGATGCGCCTTGATGCTTACCCCTTGATAAACGGAAATAATCAGTTTTCGGGGCGCTCCAGGAAGCGCAGCGCGCTGAAGACATGGGCGCGCACGCCCAGCGGGAGAATCTTCTCGTTCACGTCGAAGGCGGGCGAGTGATTGGGCGCGGCCGTGGCCGGATCGACGCCGTCGGGACTGCCGCCCAGGTGATAGAAGACGCCGGGAACCACGCGCTGGAAATAGCTGAAGTCCTCGGCCACCGTGGTCGGCGGCGTGGCTGGATTGACCTTGCCTGCGCCCGCCGCCTCTTCCAGCACCGGCGCCAGCCAGGCGGACAGGGTCTCGTCGTTGAAGACGAGGGCGGCGTTCTGCTTGACCGCGAAGTCGGCCGTCGCGCCATAGGCCTCGGCCACGTTGTCGATGGCGGCTTCGGCGCGAGCGACAAGGGCGTCCCGCTGGGCCACGTCGAAGGTGCGCAGGGTGCCGCTCAGCGTCGCGCTGTCAGGAATGATGTTGTAGCGCACGCCGGCATCCAGCGTGGCGATGGTGAAGACGGTCGGCGTCGTGGTCGGGTCGATGGTGCGCGCCGTCAGGGTGTTGACGGTCTGCACGACATTGGCGGCGGCGGCGATGACATCCACGCCCTTCCACGGCCAGGCCCCGTGCGTCTGCTTGCCGTGCAGGACGATGTCCACCCGGTCCGAGGCGGCCATGAAGCCCTGCGGCCGATAGAAGATGGTCCCGGGCACGCCCGGCACGACGTGCAGACCAAAGATGGCCTCGGGCGCCGGGTCCTTGAGCGCGCCCTCCTCGATCATCAGGGCGGCGCCGCCCAGACGCTCGCCCGGAGGCGCGCCCTCCTCCGCCGGCTGGAAGATGAAGACGACGGTTCCGCTGATCTGGTCCTTCATGCCGGCCAGCACCTCGGCGGCGCCCATCAGCATGGCGACATGGGCGTCGTGGCCGCAGGCGTGGGCGACCGGCACCGTGTCGCCCATATAGGTCCCCGTCGCGGTCGAGGCGAAGGCCAGGCCCGTCGCTTCCTTGACCGGCAGGGCGTCCATGTCGGCGCGCAGGGCGACCGTGCGGCCAGGGCGTGCGCCGCGCAGGACGCCGACCACGCCCGTCTTGCCGACGCCGGTGCGGACCTCAAGCCCAAGACTGCGCAGGTGATCGGCGACCACGCCCGCCGTGCGGGTTTCGGCGAAGCCCAGCTCGGGGTGCTGATGCAGGTCGCGGCGCCAGGCGACGACCTCGGGCATGACCCTGTCCACGGCGGTCGTGACCGTCGCCTCGGGAACCTGAGCCGCAGCGGCGCCCCCGGCCGTCAGAACCGCGAGAGAGGCGGACAGGCCCAGATGACGGGCCAGGCGGCGAATGATCATGACGAACTCCCCTTTGTGAAGTTCATGTTGCGCAAGCGAACGCCGCTTGTGCAACCCGTCGCGAACGCCGATCTTCGGGCGGCATGAGCAAGACGCCCAAACCCTTCAAGGTTTCAAAGACCCGCTGGAACGAGGTGGTTCTGGTGTGCCGCAAATGCTCGAAGAAGCTGGGCGGCGGTTTCGGCCCCGAAGGCGACAAGACGCTGAAGAAGGCTCTGCGTCGCTACCTCCACGCCGGAAAGAGCCGCAAGGACGCCCTGGCCGTCGTGGGCGCCGACTGTTTCGACGTCTGTCCCAAGAACGCTGTGGTGGCGGTCAACACCCGCCGCCCCGAGGAGCTGCTGATCGTGCCCGCCGGCGCCGACCTGTTCGAGGTCAAGGCGCGCCTGGGTCTGGACGACGGTCGCCGCCTCAAGCCGCGCCTGTCCGACCCCGATCCGGTCGACACGACTTCCTAAAGTCGAAAAGCCGTGTCAGAGGCAAATCATGGACACGACCCGTATCGAGAAGCGTATCGGCGTGAATGCGCCGTCGGACCGCATCTGGGAGATCATCGCCGATCTCGACAACTGGCACAGCTGGAATCCCTATGAGACCGGCGTCACCGGCGCCCTGGCCTTTGGCGGAAGCCTCAGCCTGACCGAGGCCCTGCCCGGCATGGCCGAACGTCAGGTCCAGGCCCGCATCGGCGACTGGCAGCCCTATGCCCAGCTGGTCTGGGCCGAGAAGCGCGGCTGGCTGTTCAACACCATCCGCTATTACGAGATCGAGGAGCTGGAGCGCGGCGCCTGCATCGTCTCCAACGGCGTGATCTTCACCGGCCTGCGCGGCGAGCTGTTCCACGACAAGCATCGCAAGACGATCCGCCGCGCCTATGAAGAGATCGCCGAAGCCCTGCGGCGCGCCGCCGAGGGCTGAGCGTCACTTCATCATGTCCTGAATGTTGATGATGGCGGGACCCAGGATGACGACGAACAGGACCGGCAGGAAGAAGACGATCATCGGCACGGTCAGTTGGGCCGGCAGGGCGGCGGCCTTCTTCTCGGCGGCGGCCAGGCGCAGGTCGCGGTTCTCCTTGGCCATCACCCGCAGGGCGTTGCCCAAGGGCGTGCCGTAGGTTTCCGCCTGGGTCATGGCCGTAGCCACGGCGCGGATGCCGGGATGGTCGGTGCGCTTGGCCATGCCGTCATAGGCCATGCGGCGTTCCGGCAGATAGCTCAGCTCGGCCGAGAGCAGGCTGAGTTCCTCCGCCAGCTCAATCGACTGGCTGCCCACTTCCTGACTGACCTTCTGGATCGCCGCCTCGATCGACATCCCGGATTCGACGCAGATCAGCAGCAGGTCCAGCGAGTCGGGGAAGGCCGCGACGATCGACTGTTTCCGCTTGGCGATACGGTTTTGCAGATAGAGGTTGGGCGCATAGAAGCCGGCCGCCGCCGCGAACACCAGGGCGCACAGCTTTAGGGTCAGATTGAAACCGAAGTCATTGATAAAGAACAGGTATAAAGCCGTCAGCACCATGAAGATGAAGGGCGTGGCGAAACGGAAGAAGTAGAAGGTGGTCAGCGGGCGCGGCCCGCGGAACCCGGCCTGGGCCATGCTCTCGGCCACCTTGGGGTCTTCCAGCAGCTTGGTCAGGTTCAGACGCTCGACGACGCGCTTCTTGAAGCCCTCGTCGGAGTGACGCAGCGTGGCGGGGCTGGCGGAGCCGCCCTTCATGGCCTGGCGCGAACGACGCTTCAATTCTTCGCGGCGCTCGCCGACAGCCTTCATCCGCTTGTCCAGACGCTCGCCGCCCATGAAGGAGCCGAGCAGGGTCAGGACACTGGCGAAGACGGCGATGCCCACGCCGATGCTCAGCAGGTTCTGCGGGTCGGTGATAAAGCGCATGAAGCCGTTCATGACGTCCTCCCCCTCAGAACTTGAACGAAATCATGCGCTTCATCATCAAGACGCCGCAGCTCATCCACAGGGCCGCCCCCAGCAGCATGACCTGGCCGCGCATGTCGGTGAACAGCAGCATCATGTAGGCGGGGCTGGCGACCATCACCAACATCATGACCACCGGCGGCAGGGAGCCGATGATGCCTGCCGAGGCGATGGCTTCCGACGACATGGCCTTGATCTTTTCGCCCATCATCCGCCGGGCCCGCAGAACCGTGGTGAGGTTGCCCAGGGCCTCGGCCAGGTTGCCGCCGCTCTTTTGCTGAATGGCGATGACGATGGCGAAGAACTTCAACTCGGGCACCGGCATCCGCTCGAACATCTTGTCGAGCGCCTGCGACAGCGTCAGTCCGACACCAAGCCCTTCGACCAGCTGCTGAAACTCGGCGGCCAGAGGTTGAGGGCTTTCACGGGCGATGATCTTGAAACAGTCGTGGACCGGCAGGCCCGTCTTGATGCCGCGCACCAGGATGTCCACGGCGTCGGGAAAGGCGAGCGAGAACTTCTTCATCCGCTTCTTGCCCTTCATGCTGACCACCCAGCGCGGCAGGCCCAGCCCCATGACCACGCCGATACCCAGCGACAGCAGCGGATTGAGGCCAAGGACAAACGCCATCAGGGCGCCGACCAGCCCCAGAACCACGCTGATGATGATGAAGGTTCGCAGGCTGATCGCCAGATCGGCCTGCTTGAGTTTGGCGCTCATGGTCATGCGCGCCTTGCGGTCGCGACGGTCCACCTCCTGCAACTGCAACAGGATCTGCTTGCGGCGCGCCTCGGGCGTATTGACCACGGCGGCGCGCTTGGTCGCCGTTTCCGCGCGGCCGGCGCTGATGGCTTTGGCGCGCTTGACCGCCTGGCCCGAGCCGTCGTCGCCGCTGACCAGAACCCAGCCCACGCCGCCGATGGTGATGAAGGCCAGGAAGGCCGCGAGAATGGGGAGCATCGCCGTCCTTACTCCGCCGCGTCCAGGGCTTCGGCCAGTTCGCGCTCAAGACCATAGTAGCGGGCGCGGTCCCAGAAGCGCGGACGGGCGATGCCGGTCGAACGGTGACGGCCGGTGATCTTGCCGTGGGCGTCCTCGCCCGTGATCTCATAGACGAACAGATCCTGGGTCACGATCACGTCGCCTTCCAGGCCCACCACCTCCGTGATGTGGGTGATCCGGCGCGAACCGTCGCGCAGGCGGGCCGCCTGAACGATGACGTCGACCGAGCCGACGATCATCTCGCGGATCGTCCGGGAGGGCAGGCCGTAGCCGCCCATGGTGATCATGGACTCCATCCGGCTGATGGCCTCGCGCGGGGAGTTGGCGTGCAGCGTGCCCATCGAGCCGTCGTGACCGGTGTTCATCGCCTGCAACAGGTCAAAGGCCTCAGGCCCCCGGACCTCGCCGACGATGATGCGTTCGGGGCGCATCCGCAGACAGTTCTTGACCAGATCGCGCATGGTGATCTGGCCCTGGCCTTCCAGGTTGGGCGGGCGGGTTTCCAGACGCACGACGTGCGGCTGCTGCAGTTGCAGCTCGGCGGCGTCCTCGCAGGTGATGACCCGCTCGGTCGGGTCGATGAAGGCGGTCAGGGTGTTGAGCAGCGTCGTCTTGCCGGAACCCGTACCGCCCGAGATGACGAGGTTGCATCGCGACGCGCCGATGACGCCCAGAACGCGCGCGCCCTCGGGACTGATGGAGGCGTACTCCACCAGGTTCTTCATCGTCAGCTTGTCTTTTTTGAACTTACGGATCGTCAGCGTGGGGCCGTCGATGGCCAGGGGCGGGGCGATGACGTTGACGCGGCTGCCGTCGGGCAGGCGGGCGTCGCAGATGGGGCTGGATTCATCGACGCGGCGGCCCACCTGGCTGACGATCCGCTGGCAGATGTTCATCAACTGGGTGTTGTCGCGGAAGCGGACGTTGGTCAGCTGGACCTTGCCGTTCACTTCGATGAAGACCCGGCCGGCGCCGTTGACCATGATGTCGGCGATGTCGTCGCGGGCCAGCAGAGGCTCCAACGGGCCATAGCCCAGGACGTCGTTGACGATGTCCTGAACCAGATGCTCCTGCTCGGCCACCGACATGGAGACGTTCTTGATCGCCACCAGTTCGGCGACGATGTCGCGGATTTCTTCCGACGCCGCCTTGGTGTCCAGCTGCGCCAGCTGCGACAGGTCGATGGTGTTCATCAAGGCGTTGAAGATGGTCGTCTTCGTGGCGTGATAATAGTCGCTCTGCTCACGGACGATCTCGGCGACCGCCTG
>CAYWDO010000019.1:13337-28449 GCA_964456995.1 uncultured Brevundimonas sp. | reverse complement strand
CTGCGTGGACTGGGTCGAAGGCTATGTGTTCGATGCGCCGGAAACGCGCTTCGACGCGGCGACCTGTATGCTGACCCTGCATTTCGTGCCTGATGACGGGGCCAAACTGGAAACCCTCAAGGCCATCCACAGCCGCCTGAAGCCGGGCGCGCCCTTCGTCATGGCGCATGTCAGCGTCGATAAGAACGATCCGTCGTCCGACCGCCAGTTCAACCGCTATATCCGCTTCTCAAGCGACAGCGGCCTGGACCCCGAAGTCATCGAAAAGGCCCACGAGCGCGTGCGTACCCAACTCAACTGCGTCGGCCCCGCGCGCGACGAAGAACTGCTGCGCGAAGCCGGCTTTGGCGGGATCGAACAGGTCTTCCAGGGCCTGTCGTGGCACGGCTGGGTGGCCTACGCCTGATGCGCCCGATCTTCATCAACGTCGGCGAGCGGACCAATGTCACAGGCTCGGCAAAGTTCCGTAAGCTGGTGGTGGACGGCGACTACGCCGCCGCCCTCGACGTCGCGCGCCAGCAGGTCGAGGCCGGGGCCCAGATCATCGACATCAACATGGACGAGGGCCTGCTGGACGGCGCCGTCGCCATGCGCACCTTCCTCAACCTGATCGCGGCCGAGCCCGACATCGCCCGCGTGCCGGTGATGATCGACAGCTCCAAATGGGAGGTGATCGAGGCGGGCCTGAAGTGCGTTCAGGGCAAGCCGATCGTCAACTCGATCAGCATGAAGGAGGGCGAGGCCGCCTTCCGCGAGCACGCCGTGAAATGCATGCGCTACGGCGCCGCCGTCGTGGTCATGGCCTTCGACGAGGTGGGCCAGGCCGACACCGCCGCGCGCAAGATCGAGATCTGCACCCGCGCCTACCGCATCCTGGTCGACGAGGTCGGCTTCCCGCCCGAGGACATCATCTTCGACCCCAACATCTTCGCCGTGGCGACGGGGATCGAGGAACACGACAACTACGCCGTCGACTTCATCGAGGCGGTCAAGGTCATCAAGGCCACCCTGCCCTACGCCCGCATCTCGGGCGGGGTGTCGAACGTCTCGTTTAGTTTCCGCGGCAACGAGCCGGTGCGCCGGGCCATCCACAGCGTCTTCCTCTACCACGCCATCAACGCCGGCATGGACATGGGCATCGTCAACGCTGGCGACCTGCCGGTCTATGACGACATCGACGCCGAACTGCGTGAGGCCGTCGAGGACGTGATCCTCAATCGGCCGCAGCGAACCAATGTGTCCAACACCGAGCGCCTGGTGGACATGGCGCCCCGGTACAAGGGCGAAAAGGGCGCGGCGCGCGTCGTCGATCTGAAGTGGCGCGAGCAGCCCGTCGCGGCCCGCATCGCCCACGCCCTGGTCCACGGCATCACCGAGTTCATCGAGGCCGACACCGAAGAGGCCCGCCTGTCGGTCGAGCGCCCCCTGCACGTCATCGAAGGTCCGCTGATGGACGGGATGAACGTGGTCGGCGACCTGTTCGGTTCGGGCAAGATGTTCCTGCCGCAGGTGGTGAAGTCCGCCCGCGTGATGAAGCAGGCCGTGGCCTGGCTGGAACCCTTCATGGAGGCCGAAAAGGCCGGCAAGCCCCGCGAGCAGGCGGGCCGCATCCTGATGGCCACGGTCAAGGGCGACGTCCACGACATCGGCAAGAACATCGTCGGCGTCGTGCTTCAGTGTAACAACTACGAGGTCATCGACCTGGGCGTCATGGTCCCCGCCGACCGCATCCTCGACGCCGCCATCGAACACAAGGTGGACATCGTCGGCCTGTCCGGCCTGATCACCCCCTCGCTGGACGAGATGGTCTTCGTCGCACGCGAAATGGAGCGGCGCGGCTTTGACATCCCCCTCCTGATCGGCGGGGCCACGACCAGCCGCACCCACACGGCGGTCAAGATCGAGCCTGGCTATCGCAAGGGTTCGACCACCTATGTCATCGACGCCAGCCGCGCCGTCGGCGTGGTCTCGGGCCTGCTGTCACCCACCGAAAAGGCCAAGAACGAGGCCGCGACGCGCGACGAATACATCCGCATCCGCGAGCAGTACGCGCGCGGCCAGGAGGTGAAGGCCCGCGCCACGCTGCAGCAGGCGCGCGAGAACCGCTTCAACGTCGATTCCACCGCGCCCATGCCGGGCAAGCCGTCGTTTATCGGCGTGCGGGCGTTTGACGCCTGGGACCTGGCCGATCTGGCCGACCACATCGACTGGACGCCCTTCTTCGCCAGTTGGGAGTTGATCGGCCGCTATCCGTTGATCCTCGAAGACGAGATCGTCGGCGAGGCAGCCAAGGATCTGTTCAAAGACGCGCAAGGAATGCTGAAGCGGATCATCGACGAGAAGTGGTTCACGGCGAAAGGCGTGGTCGGCTTCTGGCCCGCTCAGGCCGTAGGCGACGACATCGCCGTCTACGCCGACGAGACGCGCGCCGAAGAGATCGCCCGCTTCCACACCCTGCGACAGCAGATCAAGAAGTCGAATGGCAAGCCCAACCTGGCCCTGTCGGACTTCATTGCCGAGAAAGGCTCGGACTACGTCGGCGCCTTCGCCGTCACGGCGGGCCACGGCGAGCTGGAAATCGCCAAGACGTTCAAGGACGCGGGCGATGACTATTCCGCGATCATGGCCACGGCCCTGGCCGACCGTCTGGCTGAAGCCTTCGCTGAGGCCCTGCACAAGAAGGTGCGGACCGAACTTTGGGGCTATGCTTCGGGCGAGACGACGACCACCCAGGACCTGATCGAAGAGAAGTATCAGGGCATCCGCCCCGCCCCCGGCTATCCGGCCCAACCCGATCATACGGAAAAGGCGACCCTGTTCCGCCTGCTGGACGCTGGCGCCAACGCGGGCATGGCCTTGACCGAAAGCTACGCCATGACGCCCCCGGCCTCGGTCTCGGGTCTCTACTTCGGCCATCCGGGCAGCCACTATTTCGGCGTCGGCAAGATCGACCGCGACCAGGTCGAGGACTACGCCCGCCGCAAGGGCTGGGACGTGCAGACCGCCGAACGCTGGCTGTCCCCCATCCTAAACTATGATCCCGGGCGATAGGTGGGCTGTCGATGGGTTCTAACGTGGCTGGCCCAAACCGAAAGAGCGTGGCATTACAGAACGACTTTCAATGCGTTAGTTATTGTGGAGAGCAATGTGCGCATTATCATCGCGTCATCTATAGCGATTACGGCCGTTTTATCGCTCGCGGGACCTAGTTTCGCGCAAAACTCTGCTGGTGCGCGATCCCCTCTTCTTGAACAGGTGGCTCGCTGCCGCCAGATCGCGGCCGACGCCGAGCGCCTGATTTGCTTTGACAGTGCGGCCGGAGCTCTGGACACGGCCGAGCGTCAGGGTGAGGTCGTCGTCGTCGAGCGGGGGCAAATTCAGGAGGCCCGCCGACAGTTGTTCGGATTTGAACTGCCGTCGCTCCCGCCCATGTTCACGCGCGGCGCGGAAGCAGAACAACTCGACGCCGTGGAGACGACCCTGGTCAGCGCCAGTCAGGGCGCAGACGGCAAGTGGCTGTTCCGGCTGGCCGACAGTTCGGAATGGCGTCAGATCGATTCAGGGCCTGTTCGATTCCAAAATCGCCAGGGCACGGACATTCGCGTGCGGCGCGCGGCGCTGGGCAGCTATCAACTGACCGCAGGGCGCAGCCGCGCCGTTCGCGTAAAGAGGCAATAGAGATGACCAATCCCGTCGCGCTGAATGATCGCATCTGGCTTTCCGGCCAGATTGCGCCCGCCAGCCTTGCGGAAACGGCGGCTCGGCTGGGCTTTCGCAAGGTGGTGAACAACCGCCCCGATCACGAAGAGCCGGGCCAGCCGACCAGCGCCGAGGTCCGCGCCGCCGCCGAGGCCGCCGGCCTTGGCTACCTCGAAGCGCCGGTGCGCGGTTTGCCAGACCCGGCCACGGTCGAACGGGTCGCGCAGTTTCTGCAGGACGGCGAGCCGACGCTGATGTTCTGTCGCTCGGGCATGCGCTCAGCTGCAACCTGGGCCAAGGCCCAGCGCGGTAGCGGCGTCGATGCGGAGGAACTGCGCGATCAGGCTTTGGCCGCTGGTTACGACCTCAGCGGCCTGCCCCTCTAGCGAACGATGGCGGCCCGCGCGGCATAGGGCGCGACCGGCTCAGGCGTGCAAGAGGCCACACCCCATTGCATCGCCACGAGACACAACAGCGCAACGATCACGGCCGGAAGTCGATTTGGCACAGGGAAAACAGCGGTTCGTGTCACGGCGAGGGCTCCCGAATAGATTACAGGCGTTGATCGCAAGGTCGGCGCCGCCGCGCCGATCGCCGCCGCTGATTGCCGAGGACGACCGCCCGTGATTCCCTACGTCCGACAGTTCGACTTCACCTATGGCCGTCGCGATCAGGTCTCGCCGCTGATCCAGAGGGTCATTGCGGACAACCCTGGCCCGTTCACCTTCACCGGAACGGGGACCTATATCGTGGGGCGCGACATGCCGGGCGCGGGCGTGGCGGTCATCGACCCGGGGCCCGATGACGAGGCACACCTTCACGCCCTGCTGCGAGCGGTGAAGGGGCGAACCGTGAGCCATATTCTGGTGACCCACACCCACCGCGACCACGCCCCGCTCTCCCGCGTACTGGCCGAGGCGGTCGGCGGCGCGCCAATCCTGGCGGCGAAACCGCCGGCTCAGACCCGCCACGCCGCGGCTGCGCTGGACGAAGACGACGACGGGGATTTCGCGCCCGATGTCATCCTGACCGGCGGCGAGATGATCGAGGGCGACGGCTGGACCATTGAGGCCATGGCCACGCCGGGCCATGCGTCGAACCATATGGCCTTTGTCCTGCGCGAGGAGAACGCCCTGTTCAGCGGCGATCACGTCATGGGCTGGTCCACGACGGTCGTCGCTCCGCCCGACGGCGATATGACCGCCTATATGGACAGCCTGGAGCGGGTGCTGGCGCGCGGTTTCTCGACCATCTGGCCGACGCATGGTCCGGCCATCACCCAGGTCGCGCCTTTTCTGAAGGCCTATCGCGACCACCGGCTGAAACGCGAGGCGCAGATTTGCGCCCGCCTGGCCGCCGGAGACCAGACCATCGCTGAGATGATCCCTGCCCTCTACGCCGCCGTTGATCAGCGCCTGTGGCCCGCCGCCAGCCTGTCGGTGCTGTCGCATCTGATCAAGCTGGTGAAGGACGGGCGGGCAAGGGCCACACCTGAACCGACCATGTCTGCGCTCTATGCGCTGGTCTCTGACTAGGGCTGCAATCCAGTGGTGATAGCGCGGGCCAGACGACAGGCTTCGTCCCCGACCTTCACGCCTTCGCGCTGGGCCACGCGGACATCGGTGCGACCGGGACGAATGCGAATGGCCGCGTCATAGGTCAGGCCGAACCAGAAGCCTTCCTTGGCGCCGTCCGCCCGGAAGGGCGCAGCCCCGCGCACGGTGAAGCCCGCCGCCGCCAGCGCGGCCGCCGCCGTTTCCGGGGCCACCTGACGCGGGACCGAAACCAGGGCGGGGCAAGCGACCGACGCGTTGTCCGTTCCGGCGCCTGGACCCCCGCGCATAGCGCCTACCGCGCGCGAGAAGGCGGGCGCCTCGGCGGCGTCGGTCGTGACGTCGTTGTCGGCCGGGACCGCAAAGCGCCGCTCCTGGATCAGGAACAAGGCCACGGTTGCGCCTGCAACTGCCAAGGAAACGGCACCGTAGAGTCCGCGCCGTCTCACATCCTTCAGCGCGATGATCACCGCGACCAGGGCCGCCGCCAGACCCGCAAAGGCCAGGATGCGGCCGAGCTTAAACGTCAGGACATCAAGACCGAACCCGGCGCTCCACAGCCCGAACCGCGTCCCGAAGACGGCGACCAGCACCAGCAGAGGCGCCAGACAGGCGACCAGCATCAGCCAGCGAAGACGGATCTCCGCCTTTCGCGTCTCGGTGCGGGTCTGTTCAGCCATGCGGCCCTCCTGAAAGATCAGCCTGCGGTCGGCAGACGGTAATCCTTCATCTGCTCGCGCAGCAGCTTCTTGTCGATCTTGCCCGTGGCGCCCAGGGGAATGTCGGCCAGGAAGACCACGTCGTCAGGCATCCACCATTTGGCGATCTTGCCGACCAGGAAATCCAGATGTTCCTGCTTGTCCTCGGCTTCGCCTTCCTTGAGCTTGATCAGCAAGACCGGTCGCTCGTCCCATTTCGGGTGCGGCGAGCCGATGACGGCGGCCAGGGCGACCTTGGGATGGCCGACGGCCAGGTTCTCGATCTCGATCGAGCTGATCCACTCGCCGCCGGACTTGATGACGTCCTTGGCCCGGTCGGTGATCTGCATGAAGCCATGATCGTCGATGGTTGAGACGTCGCCGGTGTCGAAGAAGCCTTCGTTGTCCAGAATCTCGCCGCCCTCGTCGCGGAAATAGGCCCGGGCGATGGTCGGCCCCTTGATCATCAGACGGCCATAGGTCGAGCCGTCGTGCGGCATCTCCTGCCCGGCGTAGTTCTTCAGCTTCAGCTCGACGCCCAGCGGGGGCGTGCCCTGCTTGACCCGCCACTTCAACTGCTCCTCGTAAGGCAGGGCGGCCAGTTCGGGGGTCATGTTGGACAGGGTGCCGATGGGCGAGGTCTCGGTCATGCCCCATCCCTGCAGCACCTCGACGCCGAACTCGTCGTGGAAGGCGCGGATCATGCTCTCCGGCACGGCGGCGCCGCCGATCAGCACGCGCTTGACCGTCGAGAGCTTGAGATTGTTCTCGCGCAGGTGGTTCAGCAGCCCCTGCCAGACGGTCGGCACGGCGGCCGAGAAGGTGACCCTCTCGCTTTCCAGCAGTTCATAGATGGAGGGGCCGTCCATGCGCGCGCCGGGCATGACCAGCTTGGACCCCGCCGCCGGCCCGCCAAACGCGATGCCCCAGGCGTTGGCGTGGAACATGGGCACGACCGGCAGGATGACTTCGCTAGGCGTCGCGCCCAGGACCGTGGATTGCAGCCCCAGCAGGGTATGGATGAAGTTGGAACGGTGCGAATAGAGGACGCCTTTGGGGTTCCCCGTCGTGCCCGAGGTGTAGCAGAGGCCGCAGGCCGTCTGCTCATCGAAGCCACCCCACTCGATGTCTTCCGAGGACTGCTCCAGCACGGTCTCGTAGCACTCGACCACCGGCAGCTTGGTCTGCGGCATGTGGTCAGCGTCGGTCATGATCACGACGCGCTCGACTGACGGACAGTGCGGCAGGATGGCGTCCAACAGCGGCACGAAGGTCAGGTCGACGAAGATCATCCGGTCGGCGGCGTGGTTGATGATGTAGACCAGCTGCTCCGGGAACAGGCGCGGGTTCAGGGTGTGGCACACCGCGCCGATGCCCATGATGCCGTACCAGGTCTCGATATGGTCGGCGGTGTTCCAGGCCAGGGTGGCGATGCGGTCGCCGGGCTGGACGTTCCAGGCCTTCAGCGCGTTCGACACCCGCTTGGCCCGTCCGTGGATGGCGCCATAGGTGGTGCGCTCGATCGGCCCCTCGACAGATCGGGTCACGACCTCGCGGTTGGGGTGCCAGTTCTTGGCGTGATCGAGAATCTTGTCGACCGTCAGCGGCCAGTCCTGCATCAAACCCAGCATCGCATTCCCTCGTCTTGCGCCCTCTGTGCGTGGCGCTTTGCAGCGACGCTATCTAGGTGAACGGCGATAAGCAACGTGCCGTTAGGGAAACAAGGTCGCAGGCTGGCGACGCCTCTTGCCGCACACAGTCTGGATCAAGATCTGGCGTCGCCCGACACGCCGTGCCTGACCAAGTCGCTAGGAAAGGCAGACGTCTTCGACGCGGGCGACGCTTACGCAAGATGGTCAATCGCTCGTGACCCGCCTAGAAAGCCGCCGCAATGCACGGAGACCGCCCATGACCATCCTCATCGCCATCACCGGAGGCTCAGGTTCCGGCAAGAGCACCCTGGCCGAGGCCCTGGTCGCCTCCCTGCCCGAGGGCGTCGCCGTGCTGATGCGCGAGGATTCCTATTACCTGGATGCCGCCAGCGTGCCCGGCTTTGACGCCGACACCCACGATTTCGACGACGTCGCCGCGCGCGACCACGATCTACTGATTGAACACCTGTCCGAACTAAAGGCCGGTCGTTCAGTTGTCGCCCCCCTCTACTCCTTCCTTCACCACGGTCGCGACCCTGGCGGCGAACCGATCCCCGCTGCCGAAGTCGTGATCCTTGAGGGCACCCATGTCCTGTGCACCCCCGCGCTGACCGCCCTGTTCGACATCAAGGTCTTCGTCGACACCCCAGCCGACGTCCGCTTCATTCGCCGCCTTCTACGCGATCAGACCGAGCGCGGCCGCACAGCTGAATCCGTCATCCATCAATACCTGCTAACCGTCCGGCCCGGCCATGAGCGACTGACGGAGCCGTCCCGCACCCATGCCGATTTCATTGTCGCCGACGCCACCGCAGCGGTGCGTCTGGAAGATCCGCAGGCAGTCATTCGTCTCGCCGCCCCCGTCCTGACTCATCCCCTCCTAGCGGCTTGGCATCGTTGATGATTTGCATTCGCAGACCGACGTTACCGCTTGCGAAGAAGGCAAATTAAAGGCACGTTAGCCATACTCTTTCCGGGTACGCACCAATGACCGCCTTGGTCCACGATCTTGACGATCCTCGACGCGCCGCCATCGTTCGGCAAGCACGCCTGCACTTTATCAACGAGGGATATGCAGGCACCCGTATGGAGCCGATCGCCCGGGAATCCGGGGTATCGACCGCCACGCTCTACGCCTTCTTCGACAGCAAGGCGGTTCTGTTCGAAGCAGTGATAGACAATGCTTCGGAAGATTTCGCTCGCCATATGGCAGCCGTGCATACGACCTCCGGCACACCACGCGAGCGTTTGAACGAATTTATCGGCGGCTATGCCGAGTTCATGAGCAACAGCTTTGTCCGCTCAGTATTTCGACTTGTTCTGGCTGAACGCCCGCGCTTCGAAGCCATCGCAATGCGCTTCTTTGAGCGTGGACGTAGTGACTTCGGCGCCATCCTGATGGGCATGCTGGCCGAGATGACCGAGGCAGGTCAGTTGAAGGTCGAAAAGCCGTCCTGGGCCGCCGGACAGCTGATGGGCATGATCGAACACCCGGTCTTCTTTGTGCCCTTGGTGACGGGCGACGACGTCCTCGCCGAGCGGACGCCCCGCGCTATCGCAGAAGACGCGGTCGAGACCTTCCTGGCGCGCTACACAGCCTGACGCGCTAGGGCCAAAGGCGGGTGCGCGTCCAGTCGTTGCCGTCGCGATCGAAGCGCAGCCGATCATGGAGGCGGAAGGCCCGATCGCGCCAGAACTCGATCTGTAGCGGCGCCAACCGCCAGCCGGTCCAGTGATCCGGACGCGACACCGCCTGCCCCTCCAAGCTCGCGGCCTTCTCAGCGACACGGCGCTCCAACAGGGCGCGGCTGTCCAGGGGCCGGGACTGGTCTGACGCCCAGGCCCCGATGCGACTTTCACGCGCCCGACTGGCGAAATAGGCGTCAGCCTCTCCTGCGCTGACCTGTTCCACGCTTCCGCGCACCCTTACCTGACGGCGCAGGCTTTTCCAGTGGAACACCAGCGCCGCCGCCGGTTGGGCCCAAAGCTGCTCTCCCTTTGCGCTTTCCTGATTGGAGAAGAAGGTGAATCCCCGCGCATCGACGTCCTTCAGCAAGACAATTCGTGCGTCCGGCAGACCATCGGCGTCAACAGTGGCCAGGGTCATGGCGTTGGGGTCGTTCAACTCCGACGCCTTGGCCGCCTCCAGCCAGTCCACGAAAAGAGCGAAGGGGTCGCCGCGCTCGAAAACAGCCTCGTCCGCATTCGCCGCCAGTTGCGCGGCATAGTCCTGAGCGGATGGGCTAGGAGGGATAACGGTCTGGGTCATGACCCCAATCTCTACACCCGGATTTCCCGCACGTCATCAGCTGTGGACTAAGGCTGCAAAGAAAGCTTGACCATAAACCAGTCTCAACGCCTCTTTTTGCATTCAGGACGGCAGGGTTAACCCGGTCTTGACCATATTGGCCCGAGGCTGCCTGCCATGTGCGCGGACGCCCTCAACCTTGAAAATGCTCGATCGTTGCTGGGCCTGACCGGTTCTGCCGGCGCGCCACACCTGACCTCGGCGTTCCGAGCGGCGGTCAAGGCTGCCCGCCCCGACACACCCGGTGGCGACGCCGAAACCTTCCGCCGCGTCATCGCCGCCTATCGCCTGTTGCAGGCTCAGACCCTGGCCCTGCCCGCGCCCGCACATCTGCACGCACAACCCTTCATCCAGCCGTCTGCGCCCGCCCCCCTTCTGGTCCTGACGCCGATGCAGGCGATCAGCGGCGGCTGCGTCCGCGTGACCCTGGGTTCCCGCACCCTTCTCGTCCACACGCCGCCCGGCATCCGCACCGGCGACAAGGTGCGCCTGAAACGCGGCGGCGCGAACCGCGGCGACGCCCTGCTGCCCGTCCTGATCCGCCCGGCCGACGGCCTGTCGGTCCTCGGCGGCGACCTGTTCATGGACTGGGCCGTGCCACAGCGGATGATGCACGACGGCGGCCGCATCGAGATCCAGACCCACGCCGGTCTGCGCTCGTCCTGGCTGGTGCCCGACATGGTCGAACCGGTGCGTCTGCGGCTAAAGGGTCTGGGCCTGCCCGCGCGGGGAAGTCGCCCCGCCGGCGACCTGTTCGTCAAGCTGGAGGCCTCGGCCGACCTGCCTTCGGCGGCCGAAGACCTGCTGCTTCGCTTCACGCGGGTCTGGACGCCGCAGCGCATCGCGGCCTAAGCCGTAGTTCATGTCGCACAACACCTTCGGTCATCTGTTCCGCGTCACCACCTGGGGCGAAAGTCATGGACCAGCCATCGGCTGCGTCGTCGACGGCTGCCCGCCGCTGATCCCCCTGACCGAGGCCGATATCCAGCCCCTGCTTGACCTGCGCAAGCCCGGCGGCAGCCGCTTCGTCACCCAGCGGCAGGAGGCCGATCAGGTCCGCATACTGTCCGGCGTCTTCGACGACGGGAACGGCCCCGTCACCACCGGCACGCCGATCAGTCTGATGATCGAGAACACCGACCAACGCTCCAAGGACTATGGCGAGATCGCCCGCGCCTTCCGCCCCGGCCACGCCGACTACGCCTATCAGGCCAAGTATGGCGTACGTGACCACCGCGGCGGCGGGCGCTCATCCGCCCGCGAAACAGCCAGCCGCGTGGCGGCGGGCGCCGTGGCGCGCAAGGTGCTCGGAGACGGCATCCGCATCCGCGCCGGCGTGGTCCAACTCGGCCCGCACCGCATCGCAGACGACGCCCTCGACTTCGACGCCGTCTATGACAACGCCCTGTTCGCCGCCTCTGCGGACGTGGTGCCCGCGTGGGAGGCCTATCTGGACGGCGTGCGCAAGGCCGGCTCCTCCATCGGCGCCGTCGTGGCGCTGGAGGTCACGGGCGTCCCCGCCGGCTGGGGCGCGCCCCTCTACGCCAAGCTGGACGCCGAACTGGCCGCCGGGCTGATGTCGATCAACGCCGTCAAGGGCGTCGAGATCGGCGCGGGCTTCGGCTCAGCCGAGCTGTCGGGCGAGGACAATGCCGATGAAATGCGCCTGGGCGACGACGGCCAGCCGGTCTTCCTGTCCAACAAGGCGGGCGGCGTTCTGGGCGGCATCTCCACCGGCCAGCCCATCACGGCGCGCGTGGCGTTCAAGCCAACCTCCTCCATCCTGACCCTGCGCCAGACCATCAACCGCGACGGGGCTGAGGTCGACCTGCGCACCAAGGGCCGCCACGACCCCTGCGTCGCCCTGCGCGGGGTCCCGGTTGTAGAGGCCATGGCCGCCATCGTCCTGGCCGACGCCATGCTGCGCCATCGGGGCCAGATGGGCTGCTGACCATGCAGGCTCACGACCTCGAGATCTTCGCCGACTATTTTCAGTTCTACGTCCAGGATGCCGACACGAAAGAAGACTTCGCCGAGGGTTGGACAGAGCAGGCTGTGGCGGCGATGTTTGTTCCCAAGGCCAGCGCCTTGGCGATTGGTACGGCGCGAAACATGAACGTGCCCGTCAGACTGGAAATTCATCAGAGCGCCCCTGACGACGCCGGCGGATGGGATCGGCAGCACACCGCATCGCTTCTAGTGAACTCGGGGCGGCTTCAGGTTATCGGCTGCAGCGACTATGGACCCGACGCCTTTGTCACCCCCATCCAGTCAGGCTGTCATGTGGTTCGCGTATCCTACTTTTTACTGGAGACGTTGAGCGAAGACGGTCTGGATGGCGACGATCGCTACCTGATCCAGATCTGGCCGGTCTAAACACCCCTTTCGCCACCAGTACTGTTACCTATATAGGCGTCAGCGAGGTTTCTAACCCTCGGATTCCGGGAGCATCCCCATGATCGACGTCAGACCTTTCAACACCCTGGGCGGCGCCAACCACGGCTGGCTGAACGCTCGCCACCACTTCTCGTTCGCCCACTACTATGATCCCAGGCGCATGGGCTGGGGCCGCCTGCGCGTCTGGAACGACGACGAGATCGCCGCTCAGTCAGGCTTTCCGCCCCACCCGCACGCCGACATGGAGATCATCACCTATGTCCGCACCGGCGCCATCACCCACGAGGACTCGATGGGCAACAAGGGCCGCACCGGCGCGGGCGACGTTCAGGTGATGAGCGCCGGCACGGGCGTGCGTCACTCCGAGTTCAACCTCGAGAACGAGACGACCACCCTGTTCCAGATCTGGATCGAGACGGATCGTCCGGGCGCCCCGCCGTCCTGGGGCCAGCGCGACTTCCCCAAGAACGACCGCTCGGGCCGCTTCACCGTCGTCGCTTCGGGCGATGCGGCGGACGAGGCCCTGTCGATCAACGCCGACGCCAGGATTCTGGCCGCGACGCTGAAGGCGGGGGAAAGCCTGACCTATGATCTGGCCGCCGGTCG
This sequence comes from uncultured Brevundimonas sp., assembly GCA_964456995.1. Taxonomy (GTDB): domain Bacteria; phylum Pseudomonadota; class Alphaproteobacteria; order Caulobacterales; family Caulobacteraceae; genus Brevundimonas. The sequence goes on along the minus strand of CAYWDO010000019.1, from coordinate 15,536 downwards.
TCGCGCCTATCTGGTCCCCGCCGTGGGCCGGGTGGATGTCAACGGCGTGACGTTGAACGCCAGAGACGGCGCCGGCCTCATCGACGAGGCTTTGATCACCATCACGGCCAGGGAAGACGCCGAACTGGTCATGGTCGACAGTTTGTAACAGCAGGCCCTTCTCCCCTCCGGTGAAGAGGGGCTCAAGCGCCCTGATTTCGCCCTCGCGTCAGCCTCTGTTCACTTCCGTCGCGCACAATAGGCGCCTCGGGAGATTCTCATGACCAAGTCCTTCGCGCGGGCGACCGCCCTACTGGCCGTCCTCGGCGGTTCGCTGATGCTGCAGGGCTGCGTGGTCGGCGCTGTCGTGGGCGCTGGGGCCGCAGTTGTCGGCGGGACCGCCAAGGCCACGGGCGCAGTCGTCGGCGCGGGCTTCGACGCCGTCACCACCTCTGACGAGGAAACCAAGGCCAAACGCGAGCGCGAGCAGCGTGAATACGAACGGGAACAACGCCGCTGCGAGCAACGCCTGCGCCAGAACAAGACCTGCTGAACCCCGACCACGGTACGGGGTTCAGGTGGGACCCGCGTTCTAGATCTCTCCGTTCATGGCGTGGAGCGGGAGCGCCATGAAGGTCGTTCTGGCAGGCCCCTCGCCCACCAGGATAGGGAACTGACCTGCACCGGACCGGACAGGCGACTGGCTCACTGGAACCGTGAACTCTCACATCGAGGGGCAGATCGCCTCAGCATCGTGAGGAACCAGACCGATGTCCGCCAGGGAGACGCCAAGCGGGGTCTTTGAGCCGAGGACGAAGGGCGTCTCGACGGCCGTCAGGCCCGCCGCCTCGGCGTCAAAACAGGCCAGCCGGATCCTGATCGTCCGCCACTCGCCGATCTTGGCGTCATGCAGTAGCGGCGTGATATCGATCCGATCCTTGCCGAAGCCAAGCTCAACGGGCCCCTGCACTGCGCCGTCCAGCCTCATTCCCACAGTGAGCACCATGTCACCGTTGCGCTGGCGAGATAGATCCACCGCCGGTCCGAAGATGACCGCTTGTGCAGGCCCGGTGAAGGACAGGGCCATGGCGCTTTCCTGAGCCGCGCCATCCGCTGCGCGAACCGAAACATTGCCTCTGGGGCTGGCCGACGACAGCGCCTGCCCCACCCTGGCGTCGCCGCCGCTATCGCGGAGCAGAAGCGACCAGGGCGACTGGACGCGCCCGTCGCGGAAATACCGGTCGAGATTGCTTCTCGTGATGGTCGCGGCGCCGTCTTCCGGCAGCAAGGGCACGGCGCCGGGGTCGGCATAGCTCAGCCCATAACCGTAGGCGAACTGCGGCGCGTAGTTCTCATCGCCGAAGTTGAGAATGTCCTGATCGGACGAACGCGGCCAGGAGAAGGACAACCGGCCTGTGAAATCGACAGGCTTGCGCCCACCCGAGCCTCCGACCAGCACGTCGGCGACCCCGCCGCCCTCCGTGCCGGGAAGCCAGGCCGCGACGAAGGCGTCCGAGGCGTTGATCTCCGGATTGACCCAGAGCGGACGCCCGCTGAGGAAGACGGAAACCGTGGGGATTCCGGCAGCCTTGAGACGGCGCAACAGGGCGAGAGGCTCCTCGGGCCCAAAGTCCAGCGTCTCGATGTCGCCCTGGAACTCGGCGTAAGGGGTTTCGCCAAAGACCACGACGGCGACATCCGGCTTCTGCGTGTAGGCGCCGTCGGCGCTCAGTTCGGCGACGCCGCCGGCCTCCGCCACGGCCTCGCGCAGGCCGGCCCAGATCGACGTCCCGCCCGGGAAATCGGCATTGGTGGTGTCCGTCCCCTGCCAGGTCACGGTCCAGCCGCCCGAGGCCTGGCCAATGGAGTCCGCGCCTGTTCCGGCGACCAGAACGCGAGCGCCGGGACGGATCGGCAGCACGTCATCGTTCTTTAGCAGCACCAGGGATTTGCGCACGGCCTCCCGCGCCAGGGCGCGATGTGCAGGCGAACCCAGCACATCGGTTCGGCCTTCAAGCGAGCGATCGCGGTCGAAAACGCCCAGCTTGGCCTTCACCCGCAGGATACGCCTGACCGCGTCATCCAGACGGGCAGGCGTGATCTCTCCTGCCCGGGCCTGGGCCAGCGTATTGACATAGAGGCCGCGCCAGCTGTCCGGCGCCATGAACATGTCCAGACCGGCGTTAATCGCCTGCGGGCAGCTTTCATTGCTGCAGCCCT
>CAYWDO010000019.1:0-13237 GCA_964456995.1 uncultured Brevundimonas sp. | reverse complement strand
AACATGTCCAGACCGGCGTTAATCGCCTGCGGGCAGCTTTCATTGCTGCAGCCCTGGATCTGACCGTGGGCGTTCCAGTCCCCCACGACGAAGCCGTCAAAGCCCATCCGTCCCTTCAACACATCCGTCAGGAGCGACCGGTTTCCGGTGATCTTCTCACCGTTCCAGCTTGAGAAGGAAGCCATAACCGTCAGCACGCCCGTATCGATCGCCGGAACATAGCCCTGAGCGTGGATGGCGATCAGTTCAGCTTCAGAGATCACGGCGTCGCCCTGGTCGACGCCGTTCTGCGTGCCGCCGTCGGCGACAAAATGCTTGGCCGAGCCTGCGATCCGGTCAGCCGCCAGGGGGCGGCCCTCGACCAGTTCGCCCTGCAATCCCAGGGTCATCGGTCCGGCATAGGCCGCGCCGATTTCCGGATGCTCGCTATAGCCCTCATAGGTCCGCCCCCAACGGTCGTTGCGCGGGACAGCCAAAGTAGGCCCAAAGGTCCAGTCGGCGCCCGAGGCCGCGACCTCCTGGGCCGTGGCTGCGCCGATGCGCCGGATGAGGTCGGGGTCACGCGCGGCGCCCAGGCCGATGTTGTGGGGAAAGAGCGTCGCCCCCACGATGTTGTTGTGTCCATGGACCGCGTCGATCCCGAACATGAGGGGCACCGCCGCCCCCGGCCGCGCCGCAGCCGCCGCCCTGAAGGCGCGCGACAGGGCCACCCAGTCTTCCAAAGGCGCCCGCTCATTGCCTTCGGGCGAAGAATTGCCGCCCGCCAGAATGGACCCGATGGGGTAGAGCGTCAGATCCTCCGGCGTGATGGAGGCGATGTCGGCCTGAACAATCTGACCGACCTTCTCCTCCAGGGTCATGCGGGCCAGCAGGCCGTCGATCATGGCTTCAGTGCGGACGTCGGTTAGGGCGCGCGGGCTTGCAGCCCGAGGCCAAACGGCGGGGTCAGCCTGGGCGCTGGCGCCGTTTTCGGCCATCGAGGACGAGGCCGACGCGCAACCGGCGAGAACAGCCGCAAGGGCGATGGCGGACACGAGCGATCGACGGGACGCTGACATGCGGGACCTCGTACTGAAGAAAAAACGGGCGACCCCGATCCGAAGATCAGCGCCGCCCCAGTTCAGGAGACTAGAAGTTGGCGCGCAGACGAAGGCCGGCCGTGCGCGGCTGGTTCAGGAAGAGGACGTTGACCACCTCGTCCGACACCAGTTGCTTCTCGACGACCGTCTTGTCGAAGACGTTGTTCACATAGGCTTCGATGCGATAGCGGCCGCTCGAAGGCTCCCAACCGGCGCCCAGGTTCACGGTCACATAGCCCTCCTGACGCGCCCAGAAACCGCCGTCCCGCGCCGACGTGCTGCGCAGGAAGGGACTGGACAACGGCGCATTCGGATTGACGGTCGTCCCCGCCATGGAAGCCTTGAAGGCGTCATAGGCGGCCTGACCTGCGGCGTCCGAAGGCCGGTCGGCAAACTGGATGACCGGCGCCTCATTGTAGATGTTCAGGTAGTAGGACGACCGGTAGTTGGCCAGGAGATGGAAGTCCGCGCGGCCGCCGAACAGGTCCGCCGTCTTCTGCAGGTGGGCGTTGATATTGACCTTCGAGACGTTGGGTAGGTCGTTGTCGGCGATGTCGATGTTGAAGTTGGGCGTTCCGTCGCCGTAGTCGGTGCCACGCGTGTCCGTCAGCGCGCCGCTGTCCGCCTTGGCGTCGATATAGGCGGTGATGATGTCCAGACGCGACCGGAACGGCAGGTCGAAGCGCGTCTCCAGCTCGAAGCCCTTGATCGTGGACTGGGCGACGTTGACGTTCTGTTGCGAGAAGCCGGCGCTGGCTCCGCCCGGTCCGGTGCCGAGCGAGACGAGGGTCTGGAAGACCTGATCGGCATAGTCATAGTAGAAGACGTTGGCGTTTACATCGATACGACCGCTGGCCGGTCGGAAGGTGTTCTTCGTGCCAAGCTCAAACAGAGTCACCGATTCCGGCGCGAAGGTCGGCGCTGTGGACACGCCGTTGACCGTGATGGTGTCGTTGAAGCCGCCCGACTTGTGGCCCGTGGAAACCGCCCCATAGAAAAGGTTGTCGTCCGTGAAGTCGTATTCGAAGCCGACGCGATAATCGCTGAACGAGTCTTCATACGATCCGCTCTGAGCGCCCGGCGCCGAGATCTGGAAGAAGCTGTGCTGGCCGTTCGCCGGGCAGACCTGACCACCGCCGCCAGGCTGGATGTCGGGACGGTTGATGCAGGTGCCGTTCGGACGCGAGCCGTCGGCGACGCCGGCGATCTGATCCAGGAAGGTGTCGCGCGCGCCGGGACGGAAGGCGCCCATGAAATACTTGGCCGCTTCCTGATTATTGCCAGGCGTGGGCGCGACATAGCTTTCACGTCCGGTGAAGATCGGGCGGAAACCCTCTGTGCCCAGACGGGAGTTGAAGCAGCAGTTGAAGTCCAGCGAACCCAGGCCCAGCGCCCAGTTGCCGCCGACGCCGTTTCTGGACTTGTTCTCTTCGGTGTAGCGGAAGCCGCCCTTGACGCGGAACTGGTCCGAAATCGGATAGGTCATGTCGAAATAGGCGGCGAACGAGTCCGACTGCACGTCCGGGAAGGTGAACTCCGTGCCGGAGTAGAACTGTCCCTTGTCCACCACGGACAGGAAACCGACCTGCTGTTCTTCCTTGAAGTAGAACAGGCCGGTCGACCAGACGGTCCTGGAGTCCGGCGACGACGACAGCCGCAGCTCATGAATGTCGGACTCCGACAGGGTCAACCAGTACTGGGTGCCGAAATTGTCGTAGTCGACGTTGGCGGCGCCGTAGCCAGGGCGGACAACGCCCTCGTTGGCGGCGTTGACCTGATAGTAGTCGACGCTCCGACGGCTGGCGGAATATTCGAGCACTGCGCCGCCAAAGTCATAGGAGGCGTTCAGCGCCAGGCCCCAGTTGTCGTTCTCGACCAGACCCTGCGGGCCGCGGAACAGGACGTCGCGCAGTTCGAGATCATCCGGCTTTCCGCCGTTGACCAGGCCGTTGCGGATATTGGTCGCAGGATAGCCGGTGCCGCGTTCGGACTCGTAGTCGCCCATCAGGCTCAGCTTGAACCGGTCATTGGGCTGATAGAGGTAGGAGGCGCGGGCGGAGAAAAGCTCCTGGATACCCGTCGGATCGAGCGTCTTGTCGTCCCCGACATTCTTGTAGGCCGTGCCGCGATCCACGCCGTAGACCGCCAGGCGTACGGCCTGGACATCCCCGATCGGCAGGTTGATCGCCGCCTCATAGCCCGTGGTGTCCAGCGTGCCGACTTCGCCCTGGACATAGCCCAACCGTTCCCCGAGGCGGGCCATGTTGGGGATGATGTTCAGGGTGCCGGCGACGGCGTTGCGCCCGCGCAGGGTGCCCTGCGGTCCCTTGGCGATTTCAACGCGCGCGATGTCGAAGAACATGCCGCCGAGACCGCGCGGTCGGGGCAGATAGACGCCGTTCAGATGGGTCGCGGCCGAGGGATCGCCCAGTTCAGTGTTGTTCGCAGTGCCCACGCCCCGGATGTAGATCTGGACGTTGCCTTCCTGGTTGGAGATCGACAGCCCGGGCACCGCCGACTGCAGATCCTCGATCTGGTCGATGCCCACGGCCCGCAGGTCCTGGCCGGAAATTGCCTGGGCCACCCCGGCGTAATTCTGCAGGGACTGTTCGCGCCGCTCGGCCGTCACCACCACATCGCCGATGTCGGTGGTTTCGTCCTGCGGCGTGGAAGCCGACGGCGCGGCCTGGTCCTGTGCCTGGGCCGACCCGGCCGTAACGGCCAATGCGGCGCAGCCGAGCAGAAGCGATTGTCTGAAGCAGATCATGGTCTTCCCTCCCCGTGGGCCCTGTTCATCAGAGCTCCAGCGTGACGACGCATCTGGCGATGCGCCCGTTTCCCACGTTGAACCTGACTTCGTTTGACAGCGCTGTCAACGATCGGTCGAAATCAACCCGGCGGCTGGGTCGAAGCGCGCTCCACGAGAGTGTAGCCGATCTTCTGGACGGTCCGGTCCTTCTCACGAGCCGCCTCCAGCAGCATTCGCGTCGCCGCCGCCGCCATCTCGGCGACGGGTTGGCGGACAGTCGTGAGGGGGGGCGTGCTGAACATGGCGCTGGGCGTATCGTCGAATCCGCAGACCGATACGCCCCCTGGCGCGGATACGCCGAGCGAGGCCGCGGCGTTGAGAACCCCAAGCGCCATGTCGTCGTTGCTGGCGAAGATGGCGCTGGGCCGCGGGTCGCTTGCCAGCAGCGCTTCTCCTGCCTTGCGGCCCGACGCGAAGGTGAAATCACCTTCAACGACAAGACCGGGCTCGGCGACCAGACCATGGGACAGAAGCGCCTGATCATATCCCTCGCGTCGCGCCCGACTGGCCGGATAGGCGTCCGGCCCCGAGACGAAGCCGATCCTGCGATGCCCCAGGCCGATCAGATGGGCGGTCATGTCCGCCGCGGCCTGACGATCATCCATGAAGACCCGCATGCCCCGGCCGAGATCGCGGTCTGCGCCCAGCCGGACGAAAGGCGTGCCCGTGCGCTCCAGAACATCCAGCACGGTCGGATCATCGGCGTTCGGCGGCGTCAGCAGCACGCCGTCCGGCCGCAGCGACCGCAACAGGGCCACCAGCCGCGCCTCAAGGCTGGGAGCGCCATAGTCCACCAGTTCGACGAGCAAGTGATAACCGGCCTTGCGGCACTCCTCGAGGGCACCGAACTGGAGTCGGCTGAGGTAGTCGTTGCCGCGTCCGCTGCGCCAATGCTCCAGCGTCAGATCAGCATCGACGAAGGCGGCGATCAGATAGGAAGAAGCCCCGGCCAGCGTTCGCGCCGACAGGCTCGGCTGATAGTCCAGGCTGATGACGGCGGCCTGAACCTTGGCCTGAAGAGCGGCGCTGACATTGGGCTCGCGGTTAAGCACGCGCGAGACCGATTTGATGGAAACGCCGGCAAGGGCGGCCACATCATAGATTGTCGCAGCCATGGGTCAGCGCTCCTGCTGACGACTGCCGCCCGTCGTCGCTTCGAACATGTCCTATGCCGCGTTTGCAGACAGCCCCGCAAGATTTCGCTCGCGAAGGCCCACGACAATCGTCACAGTTCGGCGTCATGCAGTCTGTTGACGACGTCGAGCCAGCGCCCGCCGCGCGGGTCGCCCCCCGTTTCATCGCCGTTCTGACCCTGGCGTACGTCGGGGCCTTTATCGCTTTCGTCCCCCTTCTCAGTCTGCTGACGCCCATGCAGGCCGAGGCCCTCGCCCCCGCTGACAAGATCGGGCTGCTCAGCCTTGTGTCGCTCTGGGGGGCCGTGACCGCCAGCCTCACCAACCTCGCCGCCGGTTGGGCCAGCGACCGCACGCTGGGCCGCTTCGGGCGGCGTCGTCCCTGGATTCTGTGCGGTCTCATAGGGGTCCTGCTCGCCTACGGCCTGATCGCCAGGGCCTCGACGCCTAGCGGCCTGCTGGTGGGCGTCATGGCCTTCCAGTTCGCGTTCAATCTCCTGTTCGCGCCCCTGCACGCTATTTTCGCCGACCTGGTGCCCCACGAGCAGAAGGGCCAGGTGGCGGCCTTCATCGGCGTCGCCGCCCCCATGGGCGCCGCAAGCGGCGTTCTAATCGCCGCTCCGATCCTTGCGGATGTTCCGACACGCCTCATGATTCTTGGACTGCTCGTGGCCATCTGCATTCTTCCGCTGCTGGTCGTCTGGAAAGAAAGGCCGGTGCTTGCTCGCTCGCGCGAGACCACCCTCGCGGTCACACCATCTCCGCGGAGAGGTCGAAACCTCGACTTCGGTTTCGTCTGGGCGTCCCGGTTCTGTTTCCAGATCTCGGCGAGCGTGATCAGCGCCTACATGCTCTTCTACCTCGCCGATCATGCACGATATGCAGAACAGTTCCCCGGGGCGACCGTGGAGAGCGGTCTCGCCCGGCTGATCGCCTTCTCGACGCTCCTGACCTTGTTGGCGGGCTTTGCGGGAGGGTTGATCTCGGACCGCTTCGGCCGCCGAAAGCCCTTCATCCTCCTGGCGGCCGCCCTTCTCGCCAGCGGGCTTCTGATCTTCGCCTTCTATCCCCAGTGGCCAGGCCCCCTGCTCGGCTATGTCTTCTACGGCCTGGGCTTCGGGCTCTACACGACCGTGGACACCGCTCTCGTCGCCCAGATCCTTCCTTCACGGCGCCATACCGCCCGCGATCTCGGCGTGATGAACCTCACCAACACCCTCCCCGCCATCCTGGCACCCGTGCTGGCCCTCGCCGCCCTTGGACCCGACCGATCCGACTGGCCGATGTTGATGATCGCCTCCGCCGGGATCGCCCTGCTGGGCGGGCTTGCCGTGACCGGCGTCAGACGGGCGCGCTAGAAACTGAAAGACAGCGCTGTCAATTTTCAAGTCGTGACTCTAGAACTGCCTAGGGAGGGTCATTCGATGAGCAAAAACTGGACCCGCGCCGCCATGTTCGGCGCCATCATGCTGTCCGTAGCGCCCGGCTGTTCGGCCGCGGCGATGGCCGCAGACCAGATCGCCGTCCAGAGCCTGTCGGCGCCGACCGCGCGGGCGGCCGCTGCTCAAATGGGCAAGGGTTTCAACCTCGGCCAGATGTTCGACAACAGTCAGCACCCTCCCACCCTCGCGGCGGCCCGTCCCAAGATCGACGCCTATTATGCTCGCGGATTTCGAAACCTGCGGATACCCGTCACCTGGACCGAGGATGTCGGCGGAACGACCCTGGCCGACCCTGACACGGGGCGCATCGACCTCGCCTCTCCCCGCCTCGCAGCTCTGACCCAAGTCATAGACTATGCGCTGTCCAAGCCCGGCCTCTATGTCGTTCTCAATGCCCATCACGAGAAACGTCTGAAGGAAGACGGCCGGGGCGATGTCCTGGAACGGCTATGGACGGACATCAGCGACCGGTTCGGCGACCGGGACCACCGCCTGATCTTCGAAATCCTGAATGAACCCCACTTGGCCAACCATGATCCCATGTCGCCGGCCGTTCTGCGGCGCATGACAGGACGTGCCTATGACAGGATCAGAGCTCGAGACGCTGAACGGATCATCATCATCGGCGGCAACCAATGGTTCGGCGCAGAGGAAATGGCCAGGACCTGGCCGAACCTCTCCGAGGTCGGCGACGGGCGCGATCCCTATCTGATGGCGACCTTCCACCACTACAATCCCTGGGCCTTCGCAGGTGACAACCAGGGCGATTACGCTGACGCCTGGACCGACGCCGATGTGCGCGGGCCCATGGAGATTATGGCGCGCTGGGCCTCGACGACCGGCGCCGGCATGCCGGTCTACATCGGCGAGTGGGGCGTCGGCTGGCACAGTCGGCTGCCGACCATGAACTGCAACAACGTCCGCCTCTTCTACAGCCGGTTCAACCAGACCCACGCTACGGACATGGGCATGCCCACGGCGGTCTGGGACGACGGCGGGTGGTTCCAGGTCTTCGACCATTCCACAGACAGCTTCTCCCACAACCTGATCGACTGCATCGACGGCGCCTGCACCTGGGCCGGCGAAGAGCGGTTCAACGCGGACTGCCTCTAGGCTTCGCGACAATCCAATCTGAAGGAACCCGCCCGGATGACCATCCAGCCCGTTCGACGCCAGCCCGCTGGCCTGGCCTTCGCCTACGTCACCAGCCTCTTCTTCGCCTGGGGCTTCGTCACGGCGCTGATTGATCCCCTGATCCAGGCGGTGAAGCGCGTGTTCGATTTGAGCACGGCCGAGGCCATGCTGACGGCCTCGGCCTGGTTCATCGCCTATGGCGTCGCCTCCATTCCCGCCGGCTGGGTCCTGTCGAAACTGGGCTATAGCCGTGCCATTATCGCGGCGCTCGTCGCCATGGTCCTGGGCTGCCTCCTTGTTCCGGTTGCAACGATCGTCGACGTCTACGCCCTGGTGCTGGCCTCCCTGTTCGTCATCGCCAGCGGCGTGACCCTGCTTCAGGTTGCGGCCAACCCGCTCTCAGCGTCTCTGGGCGAGCCCCGGACAGCCCATCTGAGACTGACTTTCTCTCAGGCCTTCAACTCGCTGGGCGCGACCCTCGGTCCGGTGATCGGCTCGACCATCCTGCTGACCGGCGGCGTCTTCGCCGCCGACGCCGTCATCTCACCCGCCACACGCGGCGAATCCTTGCGGTCGATCGATTTCGCCTTCCTTGCTGTGGGGGCCTTCTTCGCCCTGGTCGCCGTCTTCATCTGGACAGCCCGCAAACGGATCGAGGCCTCGGTCGCCGACCGCCCCCATGAAGGCGTGGTGTCGCCCCTCGCCGCCTTCCGCTCGGGTTGGGCCGTGTTCGGAGCTACGGCGATCTTCTTCTACGTCGGGGCGGAAGTGACCATCGGCGCCCTGCTCATCCCCTTCATCAGCTCGGCGGAGGGTCTGGGTCTGGCGCCCCACGAGGCGGGACATATGGTCGGGTGGTACTATTGGGGGGCCGCCATGATCGGCCGCTTCGTCGGCAGCGCTCTTCTGACGCGGATCCCCGCCGGCTATCTGCTGTCCGCCTGCACCATGATCGCTGCAGCGCTCGCCCTGCTGGTGACCCAGACGGACGGCGCTACGGCGGCCTACGCAGCGCTGGCGATCGGCTTCTTCAACTCCATCATGTTCCCGACCATCTTCAGCCTGACCCTGGAACGATCAAGCGCGTCGGCCTCCGCCACCTCCGGCCTACTCGTCTTCGGCATCATCGGCGGCGCGATTTTGCCCCCGATCGCCGGGGCGATCGCCGATGCGACGGATGCGGTCACTCCCGCCTTCTTCGTTCCTCTGGCGGGCTACGTCGTTCTGATCGTCTTCGCTCTGGCCTGCGCCCGCGCGAACCGCACACCGTCAGACAGAGGTCAGGTCGTGGCCGACTGAACCAGGCGTGACGCCGCGGCGCTGTGACAAACCAGCGGCCGGCTGTACTGCGCCAGGCATAGCCCGCCTTCAGCGAGCGTACGGCCTGTTCAAGGACACCCCAATCCAGCCATCGGCGTCGAGGCGCGGTTACGGATGCTGCGAACCTTCCAGCGCGCCGGCCAGGAAGGCGTTCGTCTCCGCGTAGAGAGCGTGTCGCCCAATCTCCAGATGCATCAGGTGCGTGGCGTCAGGAACGGTGACGATGCGGTGCTCCAGGCCCGACGCGAGCTTGCTTTCGAACCAGGCTGCATCCGCTGCCGAGGACGGGGCATCCCATTCGCCGCGCACCAGCATGACGGGTCTGGTGAGATTGCCGGGATCATAGCCCAACCGTCCGGACCAGGCAGCCAGAAGATCGGCCGCCGGGCCGGATGGAATCTTCACGGATGCGGGCGTGCGCTCGTTCGCGTGAGGGTCAGAGGCCAAATAGACGCTGGCCCATCGCGGAAAGTCGGCCTCCTCCAGCACCGGCGCGTGGCCGGCGGGCACGCCGCCGACGAACCGGGCATGCTGCTGAGCGATCGTGACGAGAGACCAGCGCGAGGTTTGGCTGGCCGGCGGTCCCTGACGCTCGAGAATGGGTCCGAACAGGACCAGGCGATCGACCGTCTCGGGATGCCGGATGGTGAAGATCGCCGCAGGGATCGTGCCCCAGGAATGGGCGATCACCGAGACCCTGCTCGCACCGGTCTGCTGGCGGATGAAGGCCACGGCGCGCGCGATCTGTTCGGCGGCCTCGAGTGCTCGCCCAGGCGGCGTCCCCACAAGGTCGTGACTGGACATGACGGGGTAGCGTTCGGAGCCGCCATAGCCGGCGAAATCCAGCGCGAAGACACTGAACCCGGCTGCGTTCAGGGCGTCGGCCCACGAGACGCCGTCCAGGCGAAACATCACCGACGAGGCCGAAGGGAAGCTGGAGCCGTGGATATAGAGCACCGGACGGGTCCGATCACCGCTGGCCGGTGTCTGTTCTCGCACCAGGAGTTCCGGCCGCCAGTCGGGGGTGGCCTGACCGCTGAGACGATGGTCTTGGCTGGATTGGGCCGAGGCCGAGGATGTAGACAGCATGGCCCCCAGAATGGCGACGACGGTGGTCAGGACTTTGCGCATGAGGCGGCTCCTTTTCCGCCTCTTGATCACAAGCCAGCGCGCGAATGTTACGGCCAAGCCTGAAACATCGACGACGGATTTGGGATAGGTTCGCGAGATGAAAGAAGGTCCGGACATCGCAATGATCGGCGCCCTGCTGGGCGACCCGGCGCGCGCCAATATCCTGACTGCGCTCCTTGGGGGACAGCCCCTGACCGCAGGCGAACTGGCGCGCGAGGCCGGGGTCAGCGCGCAGACCGCAAGCGGCCATCTGGGCCGGCTGCATGAGGGCGGGCTGCTGGCCGTCGCGAAGCAGGGGCGGCATCGGTACTACAGCCTGAGCAGTTCGGAGGTCGCCGCGCTCCTGGAACAGGTGCTGGGACTGGCCGCCCGCGTGGGCGCGACGCGGACCCGTCCGGGCCCCAGGGACCTGGCGCTGCGTGAAGCGCGGGTCTGTTACGACCATCTGGCCGGTGAACGCGCTGTCGTGCTGTTTGAGCGCCTGTGTGACCTCGGCGCATTTTCGGGCGCGACCGAAGGCCTTGGCTTGACGGCGCGGGGATCGGCCTTGCTGTCGCAGCTTGGGGTCGAACTGGACGCCCGGTCCCGCCGCCCCGTATGCAAGGCCTGTTTCGACTGGAGCGAGCGAAAACCGCATCTTGCCGGTCTGGCCGGCGCGGGCCTGCTCGACCGCTTCATGGCCTTGGGCTGGGTCCGCAGGTCGCCGGGAAGCCGAGCGGTTTCCGTAACCCGCACCGGCGCATCGGCATTGGATCGACTTTGCCTGCCGTAGACATTGATTTTGTCCATCGCGACGGCGCGTCGCCTGGGACGCTGCGCTTTCGGCGTAGCCGCCTGGGGCAGCGACCCTGCGCTGGCGGAAAGGCTCTGGGTCATTTCAGAGCGCTGGACGGGCGTCAGCTTTTAGTATGGCAAGGCCCCGAGGGGCCGCAAAGCGCCGTACCTGTCATTCACGCAGGGCCAGAAAGAGATGTCCAGCCAAGGCCCAGACGAGGGCCTCCGCCGTTCAGATCAGATGCGAGCGGACGCCACTACTCGCTGGTCGATGGCGCCAAACAAGAGGCCGCCATCTGGCAGGATCGCCTCCATCCGCACAGTGTCGCCAAACGCGACGTACCCCGTCCGAACCGCGCCCTCGTCCAGCATCTCGATGGCCCGCCGCTCAGCGATGCAAGTCGAACCGACATCGCGGTAGTCGGCATTGGAAACCGTGCCCGAACCGATGATGGTCCCGGCGCACAGGTCTCGTGTGGCGGCCGCATGGGCTACCAGTTCGTGGAAGCCAAAGCCCATCAGGCTGCCCGACGGAGCCCCTAATCGCTTGCCGTTCCAATCCACCGCCAGCGGAAGATGCACACGCCCCTCACGCCACGCCTCTCCCAGGGTGTCAGGCGTGACAGCAAAAGGCGCGACCGAACAGGCGGGCTTCGCCTGCACCCAGCCAAAGCCGGTCTTCATCTCGGCCCCGCCCAGATTGCGCAGCGACCAGTCGTTTATCTGAACCACCAGTCGGATGTGCTTCATCGCCTCATCCGCCGAGACGCCGATGGGCACGAAGTCGGTGATGACGCCGAATTCGCCTTCGAAATCGATGCCGTCCTCCACGCGCGGCAGGACGACATCTGCATGTGGGCCGATGAAGGCGTGCGACATGCCCTGATACATCAGCGGTCGCTCAGGCGGCTTGGGCTCGGTGCCGAAAAGGCGCGAGACGATCGAGACCAACCATTTGCGTCTGCTGCGCGAGTGCGGAGCCGACATGACAATCTTCAGCCCCCGCGCTTCCACAATGGCCCACCATGTCGGTGACGAGGCCGTCAGCCAGGCTGGAGCCGCCGTTGCAACGACCTGATCGCGCGGGTCGTCGATCTGTATCCGGAAACCTTTATCGGCGTGTGCCAGCTGCCGCAGTCGCCGGGCGTGTCGATCACCCGTTCGATCGCCGAATTGGAGCGCTGCGTGACAGAACTGGGCTTTGTCGGCTGCAACCTGAACCCCGACCCCTCTGGCGGCCACTGGACCGCGTCGCCGCTGACGGATCGGGCCTGGTATCCCTTCCTCGAGAAGATGGTCGAGCTGGACGTGCCGGCGATGGTCCACGTCTCGGGGAGTTGCAACCACAGCTTCCACGCCACGGGCGCGCACTATATCAACGCCGACACCACAGCCTTCATGCAGTTCCTGGAGGGCGACCTGTTCCGGGACTTCCCGGATTTGCGGGTCATTATTCCGCACGGCGGGGGCGCGGTTCCCTATCACTGGGGCCGTTATCGCGGCTTGGCCGACATGCTGAAGAAGCCGAACCTGCGCGAGCATGTCATGCGCAACGTGTATTTCGACACCTGCATCTATCACCAGCCCGGCATCGACCTGCTGTTCAAGGTGATTGATATCGACAACATCCTGTTCGGCTCGGAGATGGTCGGCGCCGTGCGCGGCATCGATCCGGAAACCGGCCAGTATTTCGACGACACCAAACGCTATATCGACGCCCTGACAATCAGCGACGCCGACAAGCGAAAGGTGTTCGAAGACAATGCCCGGCGCGTCTACCCTCGCCTGGACGCCCGACTGAAGGCGCGAGGACTTTAACCCCACGCGACTCGTTAGATCGCATCATCAGCTATTCGATGATGGCATGGGCCGCCGGCATGGCGAAGCACTTCCCCCGCCGGATTTCTTCATCGGCGATCGGCGGACGGGACATTGCGAACGGCCCCACGCAGCCTATCTGGCCCACCGACATTCGATCTATTCATGGGGTGTGCACGTCTGGAAGCACTCGCACTGGCCGAAGACGGACCTGCCGTGCGAGCTTGCTTCGAAGCCCTGAGTGAATTGGATGGGCCTGCTCCGACATGGCATGCCTGATAGCAACGGTCCTTCTGTGGGCGGCGGAAGACGATCCCCACCATCACCCGATGCGGCTTTTCGCAAATTTTCACTGCCTCCCCAGCAACGCGGGTGGGAAGCCCTGCGACCGGCCTGCCGAAGAGGAAGAGTTGCTGGTCCTAGTGCGAGTTCTCGCTCGATAGGCTGCTCGTCAGGACTATGCCCGCGCTCTTGCAGAGACCCGTAGCGCCTGCGAGGCTGGCGGTAGCGATTGACCAGCGCCTCTCGCAGACGTGATTCAACCGCCCTCCCCGCCTGGATTTGCACGCCAAGCGCTTCAACTGGGACTGTGGCTGG
>CAYWDO010000018.1:25808-28586 GCA_964456995.1 uncultured Brevundimonas sp. | reverse complement strand
ATGTTCGACACCGCGACTGGCTTCTACGGCGGTCACGGCATCGTCGGGGCGCAGGTGGCGCTGGGCACCGGCCTGGCCTTTGCGGGCAAGTACCGCGGCGATGACAGCGTCTCGTTCGTCTATTTCGGCGACGGCGCCTCGAACCAGGGTCAGGTCTACGAGAGCTTCAACATGGCCCAGCTGTGGAAGCTGCCGGCCATCTACATCATCGAGAATAACCAGTACGCCATGGGCACGAGCATCGAACGCTCGTCGTCCACGACCGAGCTCTACATGCGCGGCGCCAGCTTCGGCATTCCGGGCGAGCAGGTCGACGGCATGGACGTCCTGGCCGTCCGTGACGCCACCGCCCGCGCCGTGGCCCGCGCCCGCGCCGGCGAAGGTCCCTACATCCTTGAGGTGAAGACCTACCGCTATCGCGGCCACTCCATGTCGGACCCGGCCAAGTACCGCACCAAGGAAGAGGTCGACGAGGTCAAGAAGACCCGCGACCCCATCGACCATCTGAAAATGCTGCTCGCCGCCGCCAAGGCGACCGAGGAAGAGCTGAAGGCCATCGACAACGAGGTGAAAGCCATCGTCGCCGAAGCCGTGCAGTTCGCACAGGAAAGCCCTGAGCCGGACCCGTCCGAGCTCTATACTGACGTCTACGTGGAGGCCTGATCCGTGACCGACATTCTGATGCCGGCGCTGTCCCCCACGATGGAAGAGGGCACGCTGACCAAGTGGCACATCAAGGCCGGCGACACCGTGTCGGCCGGCCAGGTGATCGCCGAGATCGAAACCGACAAGGCGACGATGGAAGTCGAAGCCGTCGATGAAGGCGAAGTGCTGGAAATCCTCGTCGCCGAGGGTTCCGAGAACGTGAAGGTCAATACGCCGATCGCGCGTCTGGCCGGCGAAGACAGCGCGCCTGCGCCTGCACCCAAGGCCGCCGCCGCTGAAGCTCCCAAGGCAGAGGCCGCTCCGGCCGCCGCCGCTCCGGCTGCGCCCAAGGTTGAACTGCGCGATCCGGAAATCCCGGCGGACGCCAAGATGGTCAAGACGACCGTGCGCGACGCCCTGCGCGACGCCATGGCCGAGGAAATGCGTCGTGATGACCGCGTCTTCCTGATCGGCGAGGAAGTCGCCCAGTACCAGGGCGCCTACAAGGTCAGCCGCGACCTGTTGCAGGAGTTCGGTGAAGGCCGCGTGATCGACACCCCGATCACCGAGCACGGCTTCGCCGGTCTCGGCGTCGGCGCCGCCATGGCGGGCCTGAAGCCGATCGTCGAGTTCATGACGTTCAACTTCGCCATGCAGGCGATCGACCACATCATCAACTCGGCCGCCAAGACCCTGTATATGTCGGGCGGTCAGATCCGTGCCGACATCGTCTTCCGTGGCCCGAACGGGGCCGCCAGCCGCGTCGGCGCCCAGCACAGCCAGGACTATTCGGCCTGGTACGCCCAGATCCCGGGCCTGAAAGTCATCGCGCCCTATGACGCAGCCGACGCCAAGGGCCTGCTGAAGGCGGCCATCCGCGATCCGAACCCGGTCGTCTTCCTCGAACACGAAATGCTGTACGGCACCGAGTTCGACGTGCCCGAAGGCGACGACTACGTCTTGCCGATCGGCAAGGCCAAGGTCCGTCGTGAGGGCAAGGACGTCACCATCACGGCCCACGCCCGCATGGTCGGCTTCGCCCTTCAGGCCGCTGAGAAGCTGGCCGAGGAAGGCATCGAGGCCGAGGTCATCGACCTGCGCACCTTGCGTCCGCTCGACCACGAAACCATCGTCGAAAGCGTCAAGAAGACCAGCCGTCTGGTCTCGGCCGAAGAGGGCTGGGGTCCGATGGGCGTCGGCGCCGAGGTCGTGGCCCGGGTGATCGAACACGCCTTCGACTATCTGGACGCTCCGCCGATGCGCGTGCACCAGGAAGACGTGCCGCTGCCCTATGCCGCCAACCTCGAAGTCCTGTCGCTCCCGGGCGTGGACAAGATCATTGCCGCCGTGAAGCAGGTGATGGCGTGAGCGAGGCCTCCGAGTTCCTGCTGACGACGCCGGACAGCGTCGCCGCTGATCCGCAGGCCATCGAAATCCTGCGGATGTGGTGGTCCAAGAACGAACCCGTCATGTCGGTGAAGCCTGCGTTCGACGACCCCATGAAGTTCGGCGAACTGCTGGCCTATGCCGCGCGTCACATGGCGCACGGCTACGCCGTGCGCCATGGCCACAACGAACGTGAAGCCTACAACCGCATCCTTCAGGGCCTTTCCGAGGTCGTAAAGGCGGACAACGTTCAGACCGTGGCTGAGCCGAAGGGGAACGCATGATGGACGCCGCTGCGCTCGAACAACGGTCGCTGCCGATCCCCGAAGGTTTGACTGCCCCCGACGACCAGATCATCGAACTGGCCCGCGTCTGGTGGAACGGGACCGGCCCGATCATGAACATCCGTCCGGCTCTGGCTGAGCCGGCCAATATCGGCGTCGTCCTGGCTGAATTGGCCTGGCACTATTCTCACGCCTACGCCGAGCATCACGGTTTTGATCAAGCCGTGGCGTTCAAGGCTATCTGCGACAGCTGGGACGCGGCCCACGCCAAGGCCCAGGCTGCGAACACGGAGTCCGCTCAATGACCGACATCCTGATGCCGGCCCTGTCTCCGACGATGGAAGAGGGCGTTCTGGCCAAGTGGCACGTCAAGGTCGGGGACGTCGTCTCCGCCGGCGACGTCATCGCCGAGATCGAGACCGACAAGGCCACGATGGAAGTCGAGGCCGTCGATGAAGGCGAA
>CAYWDO010000018.1:0-25708 GCA_964456995.1 uncultured Brevundimonas sp. | reverse complement strand
CGAGATCGAGACCGACAAG
This sequence comes from uncultured Brevundimonas sp., assembly GCA_964456995.1. Taxonomy (GTDB): domain Bacteria; phylum Pseudomonadota; class Alphaproteobacteria; order Caulobacterales; family Caulobacteraceae; genus Brevundimonas. The sequence continues at coordinate 25,689 of CAYWDO010000018.1, read as the reverse complement.
GCCACGATGGAAGTCGAGGCCGTCGATGAAGGCGAAGTCACCGACATCCTGGTCGCCGAAGGCACCGAAGGCGTGAGGGTCAACACCCCGATCGCCCGCCTGAAAGACGAGGGCGGCGCGGTTGCGCCCGCCGCCAAGACGGAAGAGGCCCCCAAGGCCGAAGCCGCAACGGCCAAGACCGAAGCACCCAAGGCTTCGGCTCCCGCAGCGTCCGCTCCCGCAGCGCCGAAATCGGACAGCGGCGAACGCATCTTCTCCTCGCCCCTGGCGCGTCGTATCGCCGCCCAGAATGGCCTTGATCTGAAGTCCATCAAGGGCACCGGCCCGCACGGCCGCATCGTCAAGCGCGACGTCGAGGGCGCGTCGAAGGGCGCAGCCCAACCCGCCGCCTCGACGGCGACCGCCGCCGCGACCTCGGGCATCGCCCCGCGTCAGGCTCAGTCGCTGGCCCAGATGGGCATCCCGGACGGCAGCTACGACCTGATCCCGCTGGACGGGATGAAGAAGGCTGTGGCGCGTCGCATGGTCGACAGCATCCAGAACGTCCCGCACTTCCCGCTCTTCATCGACGTCGAGATCGACCAGCTGATGGCCGTCCGCGCGAAAGTGAACAAGATGCTGGAGCCGCAGGGCATCAAGGTCTCGGTCAACGACTTCGTCATCAAGGCCGCGGCTCTGGCGCTGAAGATGGTGCCAGAGGCGAACGCCTCTTACACGCCTAAAGGCATCGCCATGCACCACAACGCCGACGTCTCCATGGCGGTGGCGATCGACGGCGGCCTGATCACGCCGATCATCAAGAAGGCCGAGACCAAGGGGCTGGCGCAGATCGCAACCGAGTCCAAGGACCTGGCCAAGCGCGCCCGCGAACGCAAGCTGAAGCCGGAAGAGTTCCAGGGCGGCACCTTCTCGGTGTCCAACCTGGGCATGTTCGGCATCAAGCAGTTCACCTCGATCATCAATGAGCCGCAGGGCTGCATCATGAGCGTGGGCGCCGGTGAGCAACGTCCGGTCGTCAAGGACGGGCAACTGGCCGTGGCCACCGTCATGACCGTGACCCTGACCTGCGATCACCGCGTGGTCGACGGCGCAACGGGCGCTCGCTTCCTGCAGGCGTTCAAACCGCTGATCGAAGACCCCGTGGCGATGCTGGCCTAGGGGAGCGGAAGTCATGACCTCGGTCTATGACTTCTCCGCCCGCGCCATCGACGGTGCGGACGTGGCGCTGGACCGCTATCGCGGACAGGCGCTGCTGATCGTCAACACGGCGTCCAAGTGCGGCTTCACGGGTCAGTATGACGGGCTGGAGAAGCTGCATCGGGACTTTGCCGACGCGCCGTTCGAGGTGCTGGGCTTTCCCTGCAACCAGTTCGGCCAGCAGGAGCCGGGCAGGGCGGCGGAAATCGCCGCCTTCTGCGCCACCAGCTTCGACGTTAGCTTCCCCATGTTCGACAAGGTGGAGGTCAATGGGCCGAACCGGCACCCGCTCTACGCCTGGCTGACCAAGCAGAAGCGCGGCTTCCTCGGCTCCCAGGCCATCAAGTGGAACTTCACCAAGTTCCTGACCGACCGCGAAGGCCGCGTCGTCGCGCGCTATTCGCCCCAGACTGAACCCGCGGCCATCAAGGCCGACATCGAGAAGTTGATCTGACCATGGCTGCTGAATTCGATCTCGTCGTCATCGGTTCGGGCCCCGGCGGTTACGTCGCGGCGATCCGCGCCAGCCAACTGGGCCTGAAGGTCGCCATCGTCGAGCGCGAGAGCCTGGGCGGAATCTGCCTGAACTGGGGCTGTATCCCGACCAAGGCCCTGCTGAAGTCGGGCGAGAAGTTCGAGAGCCTGAGCCACCTCAAGGAATACGGCCTGTCCGCCTCCGGCGCCGCCTTCGACTTCGACGCCATCATCCAGCGCTCGCGCGGGGTCGCGGCGACGATGAACAAGGGCGTCGCCTACCTGATGAAGAAGAACAAGATCGAGGTGATCGAAGGTTCGGCTACCCTCGAGAAGGGCGCTGCGGCGCCCAAGGTCGTCGTCGCCCTGAAAGCCGGCGGCACGCGGGCCATCGAAGCCAAGACCGTCATGCTGGCCGTCGGCGCCCGCGCGCGCGCCCTGCCGCAGATCGGTCTGGAAGCCGACGGCGACAAGATCTGGGCCTACCGCGACGCCCTGGCCCCGAAGAAACTGCCCAAGACCTTCGTCGTCATCGGCTCGGGCGCCATCGGCATCGAGTTCGCCAGCTTCTATCGCGCCCTTGGCGCCGAGGTGACGGTCGTCGAAGCCGTCGACCGCATCATGCCGGTCGAGGACGAAGAGGTGTCCAAGGCTGCGCAGAAGTCGTTCGAGAAGCGCGGCATCAAGTTCAAGATCCGCGCCAAGGTCACGAAGGTGTCCAAGGATTCCAAGGGCGTGAAGGTCGATGTTGAAGTGAACGGCAAGGCCGAGACGCTGGAGGCCGAGGTCTGCATCTCGGCCGTCGGCATCACCGCCAACACCGACGGCATCGGCCTGGAGGCGCTGGGCGTCGAACTGGACCGCGGCCACATCAAGACGGACAGCCACTGCCAGACCAACGTCAAGGGCCTTTACGCCATCGGCGACTGCGCCGGCGCGCCATGGCTGGCGCACAAGGCGTCGCACGAAGGCATCCACGCCGCCGAGCACATCGCGGCCTACAAGACCCCCAACGTCCATTCGCCCATCGCCGGCTGCACCTACGCCCAGCCGCAGGTCGCCTCGGTCGGCATCACTGAGCAGGGGGCCCGAGCCGACAAGCGCGAGGTCAAGATCGGCCGCTTCCCGTTCCGCGTGAACGGCAAGGCCGTGGCGGCGGGCGAGGTTGACGGCTTCGTCAAGGTCATCTTCGACGCCCAGACCGGCGCCCTGATCGGCGCCCACATGATCGGCCACGAAGTGACCGAGATGATCCAGGGCTACGTCACCGCCATCACCATGGAAGCGACCGAGGAAGACATCCACGGCATCGTCTATCCGCACCCCACGATGTCCGAAGCTATGCACGAAGCGGCTCTGGACGCTTACGGACGCGTGATCCACATCTGATCCGGTTGTTAGAATTTCTGAACTGTGGCTAAGAGTATCACCCTCTTGTCCACGGTTCGGAAGTTCCATGATCGTCGCGCCTGATGTTCTCGGCCTGATCGGCAATACGCCTCTGGTGCGACTCAAGCGCGCCTCAGAGCTGACGGGCTGCGAAATCCTCGGCAAGGCCGAGTTCATGAACGTCGGCGGCTCGATCAAGGACCGCGCGGCGCTCAGCATCATCCGCAAGGCGCGGGCCTCTGGCGCGCTGAAGCCCGGCGGCGTCATCGTCGAGGGCACGGCAGGCAACACCGGCATCGGTCTGGCCCTGGTCGGGGCGGCCCTGGGCCACCCGGTCGTCATCGTCATGCCGCGCAGCCAGACGGAAGAGAAGAAGCGGGCGGTCCGTCTGCACGGCGCCCGTCTGATTGAGGTCGATCCGGCCCCCTTCGCCAGCCCCAACCACTTCGTCGCCTATTCCCGCCGTCTGGCCGAGGAACTGAACGAGAGCGAGCCGAACGGCGCCTTCTACGCCGACCAGTTCGACAATCTGGCCAATCGTGAAGCCCATTACGAAGGCACCGCGCCGGAAATCTGGAAGCAGACGGACGGGAATATCGACGGCTTTATCTGCGCCGTCGGCTCGGGCGGCACCCTGGCCGGTTGCGCCGCTTACTTGCGCGAACAGAAGCCCGATGTCCGCATCGGTCTGGCCGACGTGCCGGGCGCGGCCCTCTATAGCTGGTTCACCGAAGGCGTGCTGAAGGGCGAAGGCTCGTCGATCACCGAGGGCATCGGCGTCAATCGCATCACCGGCAATCTGGAGGGGCTGGCAGTCGATCATCCCTATCGGATCGAGGACGCAGAATTTCTGCCCATCCTGTTCGATCTGGTGAAATACGAGGGCCTGTCGCTCGGACCGTCGAGCGGCGTCAATATCGCCGGGGCCATCCGCATGGCGCGTGACCTCGGGCCGGGCAAGACCATCGTCACCGTCCTGTGCGACGCCGGGCAGCGCTACGCCAGCAAGATCTATGACCCGACCTTCCTGACCGCGCGCGGCCTGCCTACACCGGAGTGGCTGAACCGATGAGCCGCAAGAAGGACGCGCCCGCCGAAAGCCGTATCCCGCCGCTGAACGCGCTCAAGGCGTTCGAGGCCGCCGCCCGCCGCCTGAACATCACCCGCGCCGCCGAAGAACTGTCGGTCACGCCCGGCGCCATCAGTCAGCAGATCCGCATTCTGGAGCAGCACGCAGGCGCGCCTCTGTTCCACCGCGAGGGGCGACAGATCGCCCTGACCGAACTGGGCGCCGAGCTCTATCCGCTGCTGCACGACGGCTTCGACTATCTGAAGCGGGCAGGGGATTTGCTCTATCGGCCCAATCGTCGCCACGCCCTGGCGATCAGTGTGCCGCCGTCGTTTGCCGCCAAGTGGCTGGCGCCGCGCATCGCTCGCTTTTCCGCCGCCCATCCCGAGGTCGAGGTCTGGATGTCGGCGGACATGCGACTGGCCGATGTGGGCGGCGGGCGAGTGGACGTGGCGGTGCGCTATGGGCGCGGCGATTACACGGGTTTGCGATCAGAGCGTTTGCTGACCGCCGACGTGACCCCGGTGTGCAGCCCCGCCTTGCTGAGCGGCGCGCATCCGCTGAAGCGTCCGGCGGATCTGGCGCATCATGTTCTGATCCATCTGCGGCCCGGCGAAATGGAAGAACCGCGACCGGATTGGCCGACATGGCTGGCCGCTCGCAAACTCAATCAGATCGACGCCTCGGCCGGTCCCCGGTTCGACCAGACCGCGCTGGCGATCGAAGCTGCCGCCCACGGTCAGGGTGTCGCGCTGGCGCCCTACGCCTTTGTGGCTGACGATCTGGCGTCCGGCCGGCTGGTTGCGCCCTTCGCTGACGGCGCACTCTCTACCGAGTTGGCCTATCATGTGCTGACGCGACGCAGCGGTGTGTCAGAACCTGCGCGCGCCTTCGTGCGATGGATGAAGTCTGAGATCCAGGCTGCTGAACAGCAGGCTGACGACCTCTAGTCGGCCTAGTGGAAATCGCGCGAGCCGGGCAGAATGCGCACGTCGCGCGGATGGCGGTGTGGAGGCTGACGCGGCGGTTGTGGGTGGGCGACGATGTCGGCGCGGGCCAGTTGGATGTCGGCCACATGATCCTCTGACAGACGGGCGAGGTCGGCGGTGCGGTCGATGACGCGGCGAGCGACCACGTGGACCACGCCCTCGGGACTCTTCTCGACCACGCCTTCGACCTGCATCAGCCGGGCAGCCATGACCTCGCGGCGGAACTGTTCCAGCATCCGGGCCCACAGGACGATGTTGGTTATGCCGGTCTCGTCCTCCAGGGTGATGAAGACGACGTTGCCCTTGCCCGGTCGCTGACGCACCAGGACCACGCCTGCGACCCGCACGACGGTGCCGCCGCGTCTGGATTCGGTTTCGGCGCAGGTCAGCACCCGGTCGGCGGCGAAGACGGAGCGAAGAATGCCCATAGGGTGGGCTTTCAGCGACAGACGCACGGTCTGATAGTCGGCGGCGACGTGCTCGCCCAGTGGCATCAAAGGCAGTTGCGCATCGGGTTCAGCGCCTAGCTCACGCGCACCGCGCTCGCGCGCCTCGGCGGCGGCGAACAGGGGCAGGGAATCGTCGTCGGGCAGGCGCCGCACCGCCCATAAGGCCTCGCGGCGGTCCTGACCCAGGGAGCGGAAGGCGTCGGCGTCGGCCAGTTTTCGCATGGCGGCGGCAGGCAGTTCAGCGCGCCGGGCCAGGGTCTCGATGTCGGCGAACGGTTGTTCGGCTCGCGCTGCCGACAGGGCCTTGGCCCAGTCTTCTCTAAACCCGTCGATCTGGCGCAGACCCAGCCTCAAGGCCGGTCCGCCCGGCGTCGGTTCCAGGCTGTTGTCCCAATCACTGTGCGAGACATCGATGGGCCGCACCTCGACCCCGCCGACCTCCTGCGCCTCACGCACGATCTGGGCCGGGGCATAGAAGCCCATGGGCTGACTATTCAGCAGGGCGCAGGCGAAGGCCGCCGGATGGCGGTGCTTGATCCACGAAGAGACATAGACCAGCCGGGCAAAGCTGGCGGCGTGGCTTTCGGGAAATCCGTAGGAACCAAAGCCCTTGATCTGGTCAAAGCAGCGTTGGGCGAAGACAGGTTCGTAACCGCGCGCGACCATCCGTCCGACCATCCGGGTCTCATAGGTGTGCAGGCTGCCGTCGCCGCGAAACGTGCCCATGGCCTTGCGCAGGCCATTGGCCTCCCCATCGCTGAATTTGGCGGCGACGATGGCCAGTTTCATCGCCTGTTCCTGAAACAGCGGCACGCCGAGGGTCTTGCGTAGAACCTGCTCCAGTTCATCGGGCGGGCCATAAAGGCGGCCGGGAGGCGGATATTCGGCCTCCTCCTCTCCGTTCCTCCGACGTAGATAGGGATGCACCATATCGCCCTGGATCGGGCCGGGGCGAACAATGGCGACCTGGATGACGAGGTCGTAGAGGCAGCGGGGTCGCAACCGGGGCAGCATATTGATCTGAGCGCGACTCTCGACCTGAAACACCCCGATGGACTGGCCCCGGCACAGCATGTCGTAAACGGCCGGGTCCTCGCGCGGCAGGGTGTGCAGTTCCCAGTCCTCATCCGAATGGGTGCGGATCAGGTCGAAGGCCTTGCGGATACAGGTCAGCATCCCGAGCGCCAACACATCGACCTTCATCAGGCGCAGGGCGTCGATGTCATCCTTGTCCCATTCGATGAAGGTGCGGTCCGGCATGGCCGCATTGCCGATGGGGACCATTTCGTCCAGCCGGTCCTGGGTCAGGATGAAGCCGCCGACGTGTTGGCTGAGGTGGCGCGGGAAGTTCAGCAGGCGTGAGGCCATGGCGACGGCACGGGCGATCACGGGATTGGTCACGTCCAATCCTGCCTGTGCGACGTGGCGGTCGCCGATCTCGGTCCCCCAACTGCCCCAGTGGCTGGCGGCTAGGCGGGCGGTGACGTCCTCGGTCAGACCCAGCGCCTTGCCGACCTCGCGGATGGCGCTGCGCGGGCGGAAATGGATGACAGTGGCGGCGATGCCCGCGCGATGGCGACCATAGCGCTCATAGATGTGCTGGATGATCTCCTCGCGCCGTTCGTGCTCGAAATCGACGTCGATGTCGGGCGGTTCGTCGCGGTCCTCAGACAAGAAGCGTTCGAACAGAAGATCGGACTCCATCGGGTCCACTGAAGTGATGCCCAGAACGTAGCAGACCGCCGAGTTCGCCGCTGAGCCCCGTCCCTGGCACAGGATGCGCTTGTCCCGCGCCACGCGGACGATGTCGAAGATGGTCAGGAAGTAGGGGGCGATTTCCTTGCGGGCGATGAAGGCCAGTTCCTTGTCCAGCAGGGCCTGCACCTTGTCCGGTATGCCTTCAGGGTAGCACATGGCGGCATGGCGGCCGGTTAGATGCTCCAACCAGGCTTGCGGGGTCCAGTCCGGCGGGATCGGCTCTTCTGGGTATTGATAGCGAAGTTCAGACAGATCGAAGGTCGCGCGCGACAGTAGGGCGGTCGTTTCAAATATCGCCTCGGGTGCGTCACGGAACAGGCGCGTCATTTCAGGGACGGGCTTCAGCCAGCGTTCGGCATTGGATTCCAGCCGGCGGCCGGCGCTCTCGATCGTTACGCCCTCACGGATGCAGGTCAGGACGTCCTGCAGGTCGCGGTCTTCTGACCCAGCGTAGAGGACGTCGTTAAGCGCGATCAGGGGGATGTGGGTCTCCACCGCCGTTGCCTTCAACCGGGCCAGCCGTCGTCGGTCGTCGCCCTGCCGTCGCATTACCGCGCCCAGCCAAACGGCGCCGGGCGCAGCCTCGGCCACGCGCGCCAGCACGGTCTCTAGACCGGCCAGCCGATCAGGCGGAAGGACGATCAGCAGCAGACCTTCAGGATCGGCCAGCAGGTCGCCCAAGCCAATCTCGCACTCGCCTTTTCTCGCCCGACGATTGCCCAGGGTCAGCAACCGGGTCAGCCGGCCCCAGCCCGCCCGTGTCCCGGGGTAGGCTATGACGTCCGGCGTCCCGTCGTTGAAGACCAGCCGCGCGCCGGTCAGCAGCCGAAAGTTCGCCGCCCGTTGCTTTACCTCTTCGGAAAGCGCCGGATCGTTCAGCGGGTGCTCGATGAAGGCGATCTCGCCAGGGCTGCCCCCGTTACGTACCTTGTCCGGCGGGGCCAGGCCTTCAGCCTGCAACTCCTTCAACGCGCTCCAGGCTCTGACCACGCCCGCCACTGTGTTGCGGTCAGCCAGTCCCAGACCGGCGTGGCCCCGCAACAGGGCGGTCAGCACCAAATCCTTCGGATGCGAGGCGCCGCGCAGGAAGGAGAAGTTGCTGGCCGCCGCCAGCTCGGCGTAGTCGCCGCAAGGGTCGAACGCGCTCATGCGAACAGACCATGGATGAACCAGCGTGGCTCGGGCGTCTCGCCATAGAGGCCTTGGCGGAACAGCCAGAAGCGACGACCGTCCCGATCCTCGATGCGGTAATAGTCGCGGGTGCGCTGATCCGGCGCGCGCCACCATTCGCCGCTGATCCGCTCAGGCCCCTCGGCGCGCGACACTTCGTGCAGGACGCGGCGCCAACGGAACTTCAGGGGATAGCCGTCGGGGACCTCAGCCAAGGTCTCGACCGGCTGGGGCGGGTCGAACATTTGCAGGGGGCGTAGGGGAGGATCGTCGGGATCGAGGTCTGGCCAGACCTCGTCGCCGGCGCGGGCCGAGGCCGGAACCAGTCGCGCGCCGCGTTCGGGAATATGCGAGGAGAAAGGCTCGAACCGCAGCACTGCGTCGGGTCCCAGACGGGCCGTCAACCGGTCGATCAGGCGGCTGAAGGCCTCCTCGCCCGGTGCTTCGCGTTCCAGTCCCCGCTGGGTCGGCGTCAGGGTCTGGGTCCAGGGGACGGACATCCGCATCTGGTCGAAGCCGAAGCCGGGGTCCAGCGGGTTGGACAGGGTCGCCATCCGCTCGCGGAACAGGCGCAAGGTCGCGGGCGCGTCGCGTATCGGGCGGCCGGTGCGGACGACAATGCGGCGCGCTTCGCCGTCCACGCGATAGAAGCCGGCCTCAAATGCCCGTCCGCCCAGACCGCTCAGGTCCAGCCGGTCCATGGTCTCGATCAACAGATCCGACAGTACGCGCTCGATGTCCTGGGGCGCGGAGATCGGCTCGAAGAAGACACGGTCGACGACGACGGGAGCGGGCGGGCGATGCGGGGTGATGCGCACGTCCTCGTCGCCCAAAACGCGCGCCAGCCGACCAGGAAAGTCAGCACCAAAGCGCGCAGCCAGTGGCGCGCGCGGGCGATCGTCCAGATCGGCCAGACGCTTCAGCCCGGCTCGGCGCAGGGCCTGCTCGTCCTTGTCCGGCAGTTCCAGCGCGGCGACCGGCAGGCGGCGCGCGGCGTCGCGGTCATGACCCGGTTCGAACATGCCGCCGGGACCAAAGCGCGTCAGGGCGCGCGCGACCTGGGGTGTTGCGGCCAGGGCGCAACGGCTTTGGAGCCCCGCGCGTCCGGCGCGGGTCTGGACCGCTTGCATCAGTCCCGCCTCGCCGCCAAACAGGTGAGCGCAGCCGGTCACGTCCAGCATCAGGCCGTGCGGCGGGTCCAGGGCGATCATGGGGGTGAAGCGGTCGAAATCTTCCAGCACCCGCGCCAGCAGGGCGGCGTCGGCATCGGGCCTATGGGCGATGGTTCGAAGGCTCGGCGTGCGCGCCTGCGCATCAGCCAGGGTCAGGCCCGGCGTCAGTCCTGCCCGCGCCGCACCGGGATCAACGGCCGCCAGCCGCAGGGCTCCCTTAACCTTCTCGATCACCACGACGGGTAGCCCATCCCTTGGCAGGATATCCTCAGGCGGCCTGTCTTTCTCTTGTTCCTGACGTCGTAATCGGTCGCTGGGCAGCCAAGGGAACCAGACCGCTAGATAGCGGCGCCGGAGCGCGGAATCTTCGCTGTTCACGATCCCACTCCGTTATCCAGGTTCCGGTTTCCCCGCCGCCGCGACGCCGCAGCAGGGTCGCGGAAAAAGACGGCCGTCCCGGCGCCCCGGCTTCCAGTGGAACCGAGGCGCAGGAACTGATCGCCCAGCGGGTCTGGGCCGCACTGGGGCAGGGGGCCGCCCCCGCTCGCGCCAGAAACACAGTCGCTCCGCCGGTCTCAGCCGCAAGCGCCAGCCGCCTGCTGGCGGTTAGATTGAAGGTCTTGGCCTCGCCCCAAGCGCTCAAAAGCACCGCACCGACAGCGGGGCTGCGCAGGGACTCTTCGCCGATCGCCAGCAGGGCTTGAATATCGCGCGCCCGCACTAGCAGAAGATCGTGCGGCGACACTCCCATCTCGTGCAGGCCCGGCCCGTGCGGTCGTCCGGCCTCCTGACTCATCATCTCGTGCAGGCCCCAGACGATTGGCCGCCCGGCCGCCGCGCGCAGCGCCATCCCTAACCCGAAGGCGTTGACGGCCACGGCGTCTGCAGAAGCTGCAGCGTACAGGTCGTGTAAGACGCCAAATCCCAAAGACTCAAAGATCTCGCCATTCTGGCTGGGAGCGAAAATAGCCGAACGACCACCAGACCCACTTAAAGCTTCTAGCCGGGCTTTTAGCGTCGTCAGCCGATCAGAGCTCGAACAAATGTTCCTCATTTGTTCTTTTTGAGCTCGCCGTTTTTATAGGTCAAGTGAATCTTGACGAACGACCTGTTCAAGGTTCGGCGACAGGCCCAAAGCGCTACGCAAGCTCAGGCTTGAGCGACCGGCAGGGCGCCGTTGCGACGGCGCCAGACTATCCTTCTGCCTGAAGTTCCTTGATGTCATGTTGTTGGGCATCAGTGTGCGACGTGCTCAGCACCCGCCACAGGTGGCTGGACGACAAGAGCCCGCACGCCCATGGGCTGGGCCTGCTCAAAGTTGAGCGTGATCGACACCTGTTCACCGGCGACTAACGGCTGCTTCAGGCCCATGAGCATGATGTGGTTGCCACCGGGTTTCAGCGAGACAGCATCGCCGGCTGGCAGGGCAAGCCCATCCCTGAGCTCTGCCATCTTCATTATGTCATCCTCGATCTTCATCTCGTGAATCTGGGCCATCCCTGCGAGGGGGGCGGCGACGGAGAGCAGGCGGTCGTTTCGGCTGGCGGTCAGGGTCACAAAGCAGCCGGTGACATCACGACCGTTCAGCGTGGGCCGGCAGGTCGCATCGGATACGGAGACTACAGCCAAGGCTTCCGGGGCGGAGGTCTGGTTGCAGCCAGCCAGCATTAGCAGTGCGGTCGGGATCAGGAGGCGTTTCATCTACGATATCCTTTAGGCAATGGAATTGGGTTTGCGGCGCAGGATGAGAACCGTTCGCTCGATCAGCAGAGCGGCGATCAGGCTCAGCCCGGTGAGGGGGTAAAGAATGGCTAGAGGCAGAACGATGCAGAGCACGGCGGCGCGCACCCGGGGGCCTGGCGGGGCGTCTGGGGCGCCCATGCGGCTCTTTGCAAGGCTGGGTGGACGGCGTTTCCACCACATGACCATTCCACTGATCGAAAGCAGCCATATGGCGATGCAGCCGCCCAGCATCAGGAACTGGTTGAGGCGCCCATACTGCGTGCCTTGGTGAACAAAGACGCCCCATTCAAACGCCTTGGCCCCTGCGCCAAACTGTTTGTAGCGGATGTCGGCCTTCACCCGGCCGGTTACGCCGTCGATGTAGAGTGACCGGGCGTCCTCGACGCGGCGATTTTCTCGCGCGACGGTAAAGGCGAGCGCGGGATCTGAGGGAATGGAGACGGCGTAGGGCCGCAACAAACCCTGTGCGTCAGCGGTCTCGACGACGGTTGATAGGCGTCCCTTTTCTACAGGCGTATGGTGGGACGGCATGACGGCCCCTTCCATGGTCCAGCCGACGCCGACCGGCGCGTCCTTGTGGTGGGCGTGAGCCCAGGGGCTGGCTGCGGGCGGCGCCTGGGGGCGCCCGATGCCGCTTTCGCGCACGATGTCGCCGAACTGCGCGCCCCAGAAGGCCGACCACGGCATGCCGGTCAAGACGAGAAAGGCGATGATCGCACCAGCATAGAGACCGGTCACGGCATGAAGATCACGCCAGAAAGGCCGACGGCTGACCTCAGTCACCTTGATCGTGAGCACGCCGCCTTCACGCTTTCGCGGCCACCATAAAAAGACGCCCGTAGCGACCAGGATGATGGTCCATCCAGCAACGATTTCCACCAGATAGTTGGCCCATTGGCCTACGAGCGACAGGCTGTGCAGTTGTTTAACCGTCTCCATGACGCCGCCGAAAGGCGTCACGCCGATCAGTTGGCCGTCATGCGGGTCGACGAAGGCCGTGCGCTTGCCGCCGTCTGGTAGATTGACGGTCAGACGAACAGCCTCGTCTGCGCGCGCAGGCAGGCGTACGCTTGAGACCGTGCCGCCGGTCCCGGCCTGTGCAGCCGCCACCCAACGATCAGGCGAGACGATCAAGCCGCGCGCATCGACGTGAGAAATAGGTCGATAGACGGCGGCGTCTATGCCGTCCTTGAACAGATAGAGCCCTCCCGTCAGGGCCATCAGGCAGAGGAAGGGCAGGACCAGGATTCCGGCGTAGAAATGCCAGCGCCAGACGGCGCGATAGGCGCCGGAAATTGGACGGACGTTAGCGCGGCGCGGGGGCTTGGCGAGGGGGATGTCGGTCATGGAAAACTCCGTGGGCGCGGACCCGAGAGCCCGCGCCCATCCTGCATCAGTAGGTGAGGCGGACGCCGACAAAGAGCGAACGGCCTTCACCCGGATAGAAGACGGCCGTGGAGACATCCGATCGACGCGCATCGGTGACCGCGCCGAACTCGGGGGCATAGCGCTTGTCGGTAAGGTTGCGCGCGTCGGTATAGACGGTGACGTGGTCGGTCACGTCCCAGCCCGCTCCTAGCGACAGGATGGCATAGCCCGGCGCCTTCAGGGTGTTGGCGTAGTCGACGAAGACATCCTTGGGCCGCCATTCGATCGACGGGGCCACGAACCAGCCCGTAGGGTGGGCGTACTTCAGTTCGGCTCGGTACTGGTGTTCGGGAATGACCGGCAGGCGGTTGTCGCCATAGACGCTGTCACCGTCGAAGCTGAAGTCTGACCAGGTGTAGGTCTGGCGCAGCGACAGCTTGCCGCCGCCGGGCGCCTCATCTGTGATAGCCCAGTCCAATGCGGCTTCCAGCCCCTGGTGGACGGTGTCGCCGGCATTGAAGGTAGCTGACGGAATGCCCGGCGTGACGACATAGTTGAGGAGTTCATCCTCGACCTGCGAGCGATACAGGGTCACGTCCCAGATCAAAGGACCGCGACGGCCGCGCGCCCCGACCTCGCCGGTCCAGGCCTTCTGCGTCTCCAGCGGCACGAAGCCCAGGCCGGTGAAGGACGAGTTGCGCAGCGAGTCATAGATCGGGGGTTCTTCCGACCGGGTGATGTTGGCGTAGATCTGAACGCCATCATCGCTCTCCCAAAGCAGACCAAGGCGCGGCGAGAACCAGTCGTAAGTGATGTCATCGTTGTTGGCCGGGTTCAGGTTGTCGCTGAAATCGCGTGTGGCGCGGCCATAGGAGCCTCCGGCGACCAAGGCCAGATGATCGGTGACGAATAGTCGGCCTTCAGCGAACAGGTCCAGGCCCGTGGCCTCCTGCTGCGCGGACCCGATCAGGAAGGGGCTGGGCACGTCTCCGAAGTTCAGAGAGACCCGGTTATCCAGCTCGCCCTGACGATAATAGGCGCCGAAGAAGACATCGGCGCGCTTGCCCGCGACCTGGCCGGTCCAGTCGAAGCGCCCAAAGCCGCCCCAGGTGGTGTTGGCGTTATCCAGGACGATCGGGATCGGGTGGAACAGGGTATCGTCAGTGATATAGACGCCGCCCTCGAAGGTCAGGGCGTCGGTGAACCGCCAGCGGGTCTGAAGAGTGGCGCGCACCACATTGACGTCGCGCCGCCAGTTGTTGGCTACGGTGGCGGGATTGGCCTTGGTCGGATTGTGCAGGGCATCGGACAGGCTTAGCGAGCCCGGCACGGCCTGATCGACGGTCGAGGCGTTCACAATCAGCCGGACCTCGCGATCCTCGCCAAACTGATAGCCGGTGTTGAGGCTGGCGCGGACCTGTTCCTGGTCGCTGTGATCGCGGAAGCCTTGGCTCTGCATCGAGGAGACAGAGGCATAAACGTCCCACGAGCCCGCCTCGCGAGCGATGGCGACCTGGCCGCGCCAGGTGTCGAACGAGCCGCCCTCGACCCGCATCAGATTGTCGAACTGGGCTGTGCGGCCGGTCGGGGTGACGAAGTTGATGGCCCCGCCCAGTTGGGCGCCGCCGAACCGCAGGGCATTTCCGCCGCGATAGACTTCGACGTAGCGGGCGCTCAAAGGGTCGATCTTCTGGAAGTCGGAAAAGCCGTCGGCGTCGGCGAAAGGCACCCCATCCTGGGCGAATAGCACGCCGCGCTGGTGATAGCCCTGCGAGAGGCCCGAACCGCGGATCGACAGGCGGGCCTCCTCGCCGAACCTCTTCTGGGCCAGGACGCCCGGCGCGTCGCGCAGGATGTCGTAGAGGCCCTGGACGTTGCGGTTCTCATAGGTTTCGGCCGCGATGACCGAGACGGCGCCGGGCGTGCGAGCCAAACGGGCGCGGGCTTCGGCGACGACCGGTGGGTCTTCGGGGTTGCGTTTGACGGTGACGATGATGCTGTCGAGCGTAGTTGGCGCTTCAGCGGCGGATTGAGCCAAGGTCGGCGACGCGAGCGTGGCGATCAGCAGCGCGCAAGGCGCGACTGTGGTCTTGAGAGACATGAAATGAGAGTCCTGAACAGAGGAGAACGCAAACCGACGGATCGTCGGCTGGCGGAGCGTCACAGATGTTCAGGCGGCGGGTGGTGCTGTTGGCGGCGGACGCAGGCCAGTGCGTTGGACGGGCGGCGGCAGACGCGAACCGATGACAATCGGCTGGACCGCTACAATGCGGGGCGCAGGCCCGGGATGCACAGGGGGCGGTGGGGGAGGCAGAGCCGTGAAGTTCGCCAGAACGCACGAGGCGCACTTTACGCTGTCCATCGGTGTCGGCGTTTCGGGCCGAGGCGTTCCGGTCGCATCATAGACGACCAGAATCTGGTCGCCCGAGCATAGGATCATCGGCGAACCCGTCGCCGCCGAAGCCGCAACGGCCGATGGCAACAGGGTTCCGAACATGATGGCGAACGTCGCGGCAAGAAACGCCAGCGATCGGCTCAACGACCAATGCTCGGATGAAGATTGGGACACAGCGCTGCCATACTGGCGCGCTTGCCAGAAGGGAAGGCGCGTTCTGCGTGTCAGATTGTCCTGAGGTCGACCACGAGCTTGAAATAACCAAGGAGGAGCGACGCGTAGAACCGATTGGTAGGCCGCCGGCGCTGGATTTATCGCCTGCGTTTCACCTTCCAGGAAACGATAGCCTGCCTTCGCGGTTGAGCCTTTAAAACCATCCAGCCTCTCTCAACCGGGAACTGTAAGTTCGGCTGACGGGTGCCTTGAGGCCGTCAAGAAGTCGTATCTCGCCCCCGCCACGCCGCCAGTGCACCGCCTCGATCGCATCGCCAGCCACCCACCAGGAACGGTGCACCCTAAATCCGTGTGCTCGCGCCAGATCATGCATCGCATCTGAAAAACGTAGAGTGATCAGTTCCGAGCCAGCGTCGGTATGTACCTTCAGATAGTGGTCGTGCGCTTCGATGGCGATCAATCGTGCGCCGCGCCGTTTGGCCGAAAGCCGTCGACGAAACACGGCCTCGGCCTCGGGCAGAGGTAAAGCGATAATGGTGCGCGCCTCGACCCGCACTGGCAGTCGCCGCCAGGCCAAGGCTCTGACGGTCATGGCGGCGAGCATGATGGGCAATACCTGCCACAGCAGTTGAAGGTAAACCGGCCAGCGCAAGACCTCGCCGAAGAGGAAACATTGAGTGCTCAGGACAAACAAGGCCACCAAGGGCGTCGCGAGCATTGAGATAGTGGCCACCCGTTTCCACAGGACGGGGAGGCGGTGAGCGAGCCGTTCGTCCAGGGCGATCGCGATCAGTCCGCCGCCCAGCATGCAGATCGTCCAGTAGGAATAGCGGGTTCCGATCGGGGCGCTGTCGGAGTCGAAGGGGCCGAGAAAACCCAACAGAACGCCCATCGCAGCGAGCATGACGGCGTCAATCGCCCAGCGCCGTGCGGTCCCCGTCTCGATGGTGTTTTTATCCTTGTGGCCCATGCCGCCCCGTTCACGCACCTGCGGCGCCGTTCGCGAAGTCGGGCCTAGCGAGCCTTCAGCCCAGGGGCAATGGCGTTCGGCGAGACCTCAACTTTCAGATCGGAAACCCATGTCGCAATCCTGGCTCGCCAGCGTCCTGGCCCTCATCATCTCCTCGGCCGCCTTTCCCGCAATAGCCCAGTTGCCCGGCGCCGATGTCGATGCGCGACCGGACCCGATGGTGGTCTGTCACGTCGGGATTTATCGACTTGAAGACGGCAGTTGGGTGGATGTCGCGCCCTTGGTGAGCAAGGGGCTTCGATGGCGTCGATTGGACGGGGCGACGGCGAAGATGGTGCAGGACGGCGACGGTCGCTGGATCAGCACCCTGGGATCAACCTCGCGAGTTGAAGGCCCGCAACCCCAACTGGGAAGCTGCGATGAGGCGCGCATTGTCTTCGAAGGCAAGAACGGCCGGCGTATGACCCTGGATGCCAAGGAGACGACATTCATGGGGCAGGGCGGAACCCGTCTGAACGGACGGCTGATCCTGCCGCCGGGGGACGGGCCGGTCCCCATCATGGTCGAGGTGCACGGATCGGAAGGCGCAAACGCGCTGGACTTCAACGCCTTCCAGCGGGTCGCCCCGGCGTCGGGCGTCGGTGTCTTCGTCTACGCCAAGCGAGGCTCAGGCGGATCGGAAGGGCGCTACACGCAAGACTTCTACGTGCTTGCGGAAGACGCCGCTGCTGCGGTGCTGGAGGCGCGGCGCCTGGCGGGTGCTCGGGCGGGTCGGGTCGGCCTGCACGGCGCAAGCCAGGGCGGCTGGATCGCGCCCCTCGCCGCAAGTCAGACGCCCGTCGATTTCGTCACCGTGGCCTTCGGCCTGGCCTATGGCGCGCTGTCGGAAGACAGCGATCAGGTGGTCCTGGACCTCAAGGCCAAGGGGTGGGGCGCCGACGTGCTGGAACACGCGCGACAGATCACCGACGTGACCAGCGTCTTTATCGCCTCGCACGGCAAGGCGGGCTTTGCAGATCTGGAGGCTGTACGGGCCAAATATCGCGCCGAGCCCTGGTTCGCGGACATCAAGGGCGAGTTCACCGGCTTCCTGCTGAATACGCCGAATGATCAGATCATCGCCATGGCCCCCGTCCTGGATCTGGGGACATCCTGGGACTATGATCCTTTGCCGGTTTTAAGCCGTCTGGACACGCCCATGCTCTGGATTCAGGCGGAAGACGACATCGGCGCCCCGCCTGACGCTACGCGCCAACGACTGATCGATCTGGCGGCGCAGGGCCGCCCTGTCACCCTGCTGGAATATCCCGACACCGACCACGGCATTGTCCGGTTTGAAACGGCGCCGAACGGCGTCAGGACGTCCCTAGGCTATGCGCCCGGCTATTTTCAGGCGGTGCTGGACTGGGCCCGGTCGGGCCGATTGAACGGAGACTACGGCGACGGGATAGTTCTCACCGGGGACGCGCCATAGACACGGATTCAGCAGGCTATCCGCTACGACACAGCGCTGCGGTTTCCATAAGCAACCGTAGCGCTGGGTGGTGTCCGTCGCGCAAGGCGGAGACCGTCTATCTTCGATGACGGATCAGAGATCCCGCCAAGGCGAGGAAGGGCACGCCCAGAAGTGCTGCGCCGAGCCAGTCCCACAGGCCATCCTGTAAGAGAGCGCCAATCAGGCCGATCAGGCTCAATAGGAAAAGAATGATCGGCACACCGAAGATGGCCCAGAAGCCCAAATCCTTGCGGTTCATGACTTCCTTTTCCGCTTGGCGAGCCAAAGGTAAAGGCCTGAGATCAGGATGACGATCATGGCGATGTCCAGCAGCGCCCACAGGATCTTCAGACCCAATCCACCATAGTCGCCAAAATGCAGCGGTTGGGACAGCGACAGGGTCTTCACGTACCAGGGCATGGAGGCCACCGCCGCCAGGTCGCCGGTGCGGGCGTCGATCAGCGCGGGCGTCGTCATGTGCGTCGTCAGCGGCGTGTCGCCGTGGAAGAAGACGGCATAGTGGTGATCCGTGGAATAGTCAGAACCGGGGAAGGCCACGAACTGCAGCTTCATGCCGGGCAGGGCGGCCTGGGCGCGCTTGACCGCTGCATCCAGCGAGGCGCGTTCTCCAGCCTCGACCGGCGCGTCATAGGCGGCGGTCAGTTCCTTGAGCGCCGTGTCTTTCCAGAAGGCGATGATCGGCGTCGCCAGGGTGTTGACCACGCCCGTCACGCCGACGACCAGCGCCCAGGCCAGCGTTACTGCGCCCAGCAGGTTGTGATAGTCCAGCCAGCGCGTGCGCGCCGCCTTGGACGCCCGGACCGTGCCGAACGGTAGCCGCCGCATGAAGGGTGCGTAAAGCACCACGCCCGAGACCAGGGCGACCACCAGCATCACGCCCATGGCGCCCAGGAACAGCATGCCGGGCAGACCCAGGAACAGGTCCGTGTGCAGTTGGAGCAGGAACTCCATCACCGGATGGCCCGAGACGGGCGGCGCGGCCTCGCCGTTGGTCTGGTCGATAGGTTGGAAATTATAGACGCCGGCCGGGCCGTCCGGCGCGACGCTGGTGACGTTCACGACCGGACGATCCTCGTCGAAGCTCATGAAGGCCGCGACCTCGCCCGGATGCCGCGACAGGGCGACCTCCAGAACCTGATCCAAGCTCAGCTGCGCGCCATCCTGACGCGCGGGCTCCCACTGCTGATGCAGCAGGACCTCCTCGATCTCGTGCGTGAAGACCAGCGGCAGGCCAGTAATGCAGAGCATCAGCAGGAAGACGGTCGAGATCAGGCTCGACCACTTGTGCACCCAGGACCAGGCGCGGATGGTCCGCGTCCGCATGCGGTTCAGAACTCCGTGGAGATCGACAGTCGCAGGGTGCGGGGCGCGCCGAGCGTCAGATAGTTCGAGCCCGGATAGCCGCCGACTGCAACCCATTGATCCTCATCGGCCAGGTTCTCGACCCGCGCCCGCAGGGTCAGGGGCTGACCGCCCGCTTCGAAGGCATAGCGCACCCCGGCGTCGAACCGCGTCCAGGAGTCCAGCTCGATCGCATTGTCGGCGCTGGCGGGCTGGGCGCCGGTGTGGACGGCGCGGCCTTCCAGCGTCAGGCCGGCGAGGGCGGGGACATCCCACTCGACGTTCAGGTTGGCCTGGAACTCCGGCACGCCGATGGGCGACTTGCCGTCCAGCGACGCATTCAGCGCACGCTTGATCTCGGCGTCCAGCCAGGTCGCGCCGCCGAGAACGCGAAGGCCCGTGACCGGCTCGCCGAACACGGTCAGTTCGACGCCCCGGTTTTCCTGTTCGCCACCGGCGGAATAGACTCCCGTGGGAAGAACGTTCGCGGCTGGATCGCCAGCGGATGTGACGGTGAACAACTCACTGGGCAGGGTCGTGCGGAAGACGCTGAGCGTACCGCCGAAACGGCCGGCGTCATATTTGATGCCAGCTTCCGCCTGCTCGCCCCTGAACGGGGCCAGAACTTCGCCGCCGTTGGTGACGCGTACCGGGACGACGCCTCGGCCGGCAACCTCGCTATTGATCGTCCCCGTCGGGGCCGTCTTGCCGGGCAGAAGCGCCTCTGAATAGTTGGCGTACAGCGAGACGGTGTCGTTGGGTTTATAGAGCAAGGCGACGGCCGGGGTGACCGCGTCGCTGGCATAGCCGCCGATGCGAGCGGTGGTGTTGTAATCGTACGATCGCGTGTCGATTTCCTGATAGCGAGTGCCCAGGGTAACCAGAAGGCGACCCTTGAGGAAGGACAGCATGTCGGCCACGGCGAAGCTGGTCATCTTGACCCGACCGACGACGGTAGGGTCGGTGAGGGAGCCTGCGGTCAGGGCGTCGGCGGACGGCGCGGGTACGGCGACAGGATTGTACAGATCGCCGGCGAAGCCCCCAAAGTTGGAAAAGGCGTAAGAGTTGCTCTCCCTCGTCTGGACCTGGGCGGCGGAGGCGACCAGACGATGTCTGACCGGTCCGGTATCAAAATCAGCGCGAACGCCGATGTCGGCTGAAAAGACCTGATCGCGCCGTCCGTTGTCGAATCGGTTGCTGCTGAGGCTTCCGTCGGGCTGGGCCGTAGGGTTGGCCAGGCTGTTACGCTCCTTGCCGTCGCGGCCGCCCACGGCGGCCCAAACGGTGACGGCGTCTGTCACATCGAACTCGCCGCGCACAGCGCCGAACAACTGAGTTTCGTCGGTATAGGTCCAGGCTTGGGCGAAATTCTTGTCGGCCGACGGCGGCGCAGGGATAGCCCCCGCGGGCGTCACCTGCGGGCGCGGCGCATCTATGCGATTGTCTTGCCAGCCTAGGTCCGCCGAGAATCGGGCGCGGTCGCCACGCCGATCCAGCCCGAGACCCAGAACCTTCATTTCGCGGCCTTCGTCCTCGACCGAGCTTTCGCCGGCGCGGCTGGCGAGATTCAGCCGTAAACCCCAGGCGTCGTCTTCGCCAAAGCGGCGTGAGGCGTCGATGGCGGCGTAGGTTTCATCGCCGCCGTCCCAACCAGCGGTCAGCCGTGTCAGAGGCTCATGGCGGGCGCGCTTGGGCACGAGATTGACGGCGCCGCCCACGCCGCTGCCGCCGGGGGCTGCGCCGTTCAGGAAGGCGGTCGCACCGCGAAAGACTTCGACCCGCTCCAGAAGTTCAGCCGCCACGAACTGGCGTGGCAGGACGCCATAGAGGCCGTTGTAGGTCATGTCGTCCGAAAAGACCGGGAAGCCCCGGATCACATAAAGCTCCTGGAAATTGCCGAACCCCTTCGAGACCCGCACCGCCGGATCATTCTGCAGGACGTCAGCGACGCTGCGCGCCTGTTGGTTGCGAGCCAGTTCCTCGGTGAAGTTGGTTGAAGAGAAGGGTGCATCCATCGTGTCCAGAGCCCCAAACAGGCCAATGCGGCCGCCTGTAGCTACCTGGCCGCCGGCATAGGCGGGAGGCAGCGAAACCTGAGAGCCTGTAACAACGATATCTGCCAGCGTGGTCGGCTCACCCGAGCCTTGTTGCGCCCAAGCTGGTGAAGCCACTGCCAATGCGATGCATGAAACGGTCGTCAAAAGGCCGAACGGGGAAGAATGCGTCATCGCACAACTCAAAATGTAAGAATGCGTCGCAGTACGACTTGTGGCCCGCTATGACAACCTGCGTGCGCCGATATATCGGGCGCTCACGCTGGCGAAATAAGTTGACCAAAGTGAATGAAAGCTGCCAGCGCGCCGAGGAAATCGAGCCGCGTCGAGGCAGCTAGAACGCGTCGCGTGACAGCCAATGAGCTCATCTACCTAGCGAGGCCGACAAACTAGGACCCGAAATCCAGACAACCAAGCACCGATCGCCGGATCTATTGGCGAAGCCAGCGAACTTGGCGCGCTGACATTTGCAACGGGCACGAACATAGTCGGCCTTCGCATAATATATCTTAGGCGATACATATTTTGCGCGCTTGATGTCGATGGCGCCTACCGAAGTTCGCGACGCAGAACCTTGCCAACTGCTGTTTTTGGCAAAGGCTCGCTGCGAAACTCCACCACTCGCGGCACCTTGTAGGCGGTCAGTTGCCCCCGGCAGTGCACGATCAACATCTCCGCCGTCAGCTCCGGCGAGCGCGGCACGACGACGATCTTGATCCGCTCGCCCTGCACCGGATCGGGCACGCCGACCGCCGCCACCTCCTCGACGAGAGGGTGCGACGCCACCACGTCCTCGATCTCGCCCGGATAGACGTTGAAGCCCGAGACCAGGATCATGTCCTTGATCCGGTCCACCAGCCGCACCCGGCCATTGGCCTGCATCACGCCGACGTCGCCGGTGGCCAGCCAACCGTCCGCCGATATGGCCTTGGCCGTCTCGTCCGGCCTTTGCCAATAGCCCAGCATGACCTGGGGCCCGCGCACACACAGCTCGCCCGGTTCGTCGATCCCGGCCCAGGTTCCGTTCTCGCGCCGCATCCGCACCTCGGTCGAGGGCACGGGCAGGCCCACCGTCCCGTCAAAGCCCATGCGTTCCGGGTGCGCCAGATCCACCAGACCGATGCAGACCACCGGCGAGGTCTCGGTCAAACCGTAGCCGTCGACCAGGGGCGCGCCCGTCACCGCCTCCCACTCCTCGGCCACGACCTTCTGGGTCGCCATGCCCCCGGCGATGGTCAGCTTCAGGTCCGAGAAGTCACGGTTCCGAAACGCCTCGGTCTTCAACAGGCTGGAAAACAGGGTGTTCAGCCCCGTCATGCCGACGAAGCGCTCCTTCCTCAGGATCCATTCCACGCGTTTTGAATCGCGCGGATTGGCGATCAGGATGTTCCGTCCCCCCGCCCCGGTGAACATCATCAGGTTCGCCGTCAGGGAGAAGATATGATAGAGCGGCAGCATGGTGACGTTGCCGATCACCTCGCCCTGATCGATCTGATCCAGCACCCAGGCGCGGCCTTGCAGCGTATTGGCCAGGATGTTGCGGTGGGTCAGCATGGCCCCCTTGGCCACCCCCGACGTGCCCCCCGTATATTGCAGGAAGGCGATGTCTTCGGGCCTAGTCTCGACCGGTTTCAGGGTCAGCCGTCGCGCCCGCCGCATCAACGTCTTCCAGCGATGCGCGTCGGGCAGACGCCAGGGCGGAACCAGCTTCTGCACATGGCGCATCATGGCGCTGACGGCGACGCCCTTCAGGCCCGGCATCATGTCGCCCATCGCCGTGACGACGACGTGGCGAACCTGCGTCCCCTCGCGCGCCTGCTCCAGCGTCCTGGCGAACATGTCCATCACCACGATGGCGACCGCGCCGCTGTCCTTCAGCTGGTGCTGTAGTTCGCGGGGCGTGTAGAGCGGGTTGACGTTGACCACCACGGCGCCGGCGAACAGGACCCCGAACAGGGCCGTCGGATACTGCAAACAGTTGGGCATCATCAGCGCCACCCGGTCGCCGGGCTGGACCCCGACCGATTGCAGCCAGGCGCCGAAGGCCTTGGCCGCGCTCAGCACATGGCCATAGGTCAGGGCCGTGCCCAGGCTGACGTAGCCGGGCCGCTCGGCGAAGCGACGCGAGTCCGCCTCGAACATCTGCTGCACCGAGGTCCAGCGCGCCAGCTCGTCCTCGATGCAGGTCGGCACGCCCGCGCGGTAATGAGCGGTCCAGGACCGCTCGGCCCACAGCCGGTCCGCCTCGGCGGCCGCGGCGCTCTCGACAGCCAGATCGGTCATTTCTCCACCACCGCCACCACGCCCTGACCGCCCGCGGCGCAGATCGAGATCAGGCCGCGCCCGCCGCCGCGTCGGTCGATCATCGTCGCCAGATTGGCCAGGATGCGCCCGCCCGTCGCCGCGAAGGGATGCCCCGCCGCCAGCGAGCCGCCGTTGACGTTCAGCCGGCTCATGTCGATGGCCCCCGGCGCCCGCTCCAACCCCAGACGGGCGCGGGCATAGTCCTCGTCCTGCCACGCCTTCAGCGTGCACAGCACCTGGGCGGCGAAGGCCTCGTGGATTTCATAGAGGTCGAATTCCTGCAAGCTGAGCCCCAGCCTGGCCAGCATCCGCGGCACGGCGTAGGCGGGCGCCATCAGCAGCCCCTCGTCGCCCTTGACGAAATCCACCGCCGCCGTCTCGCCGGTCCGTAGGTAGGCCAGAACCGGCAGGCCGCGCGCCTTGGCCCAGTCCTCGCTGGCCAGCAGTACGGTCGAGGCCCCGTCGGTCAGGGGGGTGGAATTGGCCGCCGTCAGGGTCCCATGGGCTCGGTCGAACACCGGCTTCATCGTCGCCAGTTTCGCCGGATCGATGTCGGGCCTCAGGTTGTTGTCGCGCTTCAATCCCCGGAAGGGCGTGACTAGGCTATCGAACAGTCCCGCCTCCCAGGCGGCGGCGGCGTTGCGGTGGCTGGCCACGGCCAGGGCGTCCTGATCCTCGCGCGGGATGGCCCAGCGCTTGGCCATCTGCTCGCAGCTCTCGCCCATCGACAGGCCGGTGCGCGGCTCGGCGTTGCGCGGCGGCTCGGGCTTGAACGGGGCGCTCAGACCGGCCCCCAGCAGGGCCTTGATCCGTCCGCCTGTGGTCTTCTCGCGGTTGGCGGCCAGCAGGGCCTTGCGGAACTTGTCATTGAGCCCGATCGGCGCGTCCGAGGTGGTGTCCACCCCGCCTGCGATCCCGACCTCGATCTGGCCCAGGGCGATCTTGTTGGCCACCAGAATGGCCGCCTCCAGCCCGGTGCCGCAGGCCTGGGTCACGTCATAGGTCGGGGTGTCGTGGCCGATGGTGGTGTCCAGCAGGCTCTCGCGGGTCAGGGCGATGTCGCGCGACAGCTTCAGCACCGCCCCCGCCGCCACCTCGCCCAGCCGCAGGCCGTGCAGGTCGTAGCGGTCGGCCAGCCCCTGCAACGCCGCCGTCAGCATCTCCTGATTGGAGGCCTCGGCATAGGCGGTGTTGGACCGCGCGAAGGGAATGCGGGCGCCGCCGAGAATGGCGACCCGGCGCGGGGCGGAAGCGGTCAGCATGCAACAGAATCCTCAGGCGAAAGGGTCAGCCGACCCCGCAGATGGGCGCGCGCGCCGGTGGCGTCGCGGACCTCGAAATCACGGATGTCGCCAGAAGGGCCCACATAGAGACCGACCTGTCCCGGCAGGAAGAGCGGGGCGCGGAAAGCGACCTCGACCTCGGCGGCGTCCAGCGGAGCCTGTGGCGACAGGGCGGCGACGGCCCGCGCCTTGGTCCACATCCCATGCGCAATGGCCCGGCGGAAACCGAACAACCGCGCCCCCAGGGCCGAGGTATGGATGGGATTGGCGTCGCCCGAAACGCGGGCATAGCGACGGCCCAGATCGGCCGGAACCGTCCAGGTCTCGATCAGCTGATCGGCCTCGTCGCCGCTCAGCACCGGAGCCGGATCGCCCCGCCCGCGCCGCCCGAGGCGCAGATAGAGGCTGGTCCCCTCCCACACCGTCGCGCCGTCACGCGTCGCCGTGGTTTCCAGCGTAAAGGCCTGCCCCTCGTCGTGGCTCAGAAACCGTCCCGCCCGCACCGTCAGCCTCAGCCGGTCGCCGATGCTCAGCCGCGCCTGCTGGCGGATACGGTTGTGCAGATGCACCAGCCCCATGGCCGGATAGGGGAAGTCCGCCCCCAGCATCAGACGCATCTGCAGCGGAAAGGCCAGGATGTGCGGCGCGGTGATCGGCACGCCCTGCTCGGGCGCGAAGCCGCAGAGATCGGCATAGGCGCCGACCGCCTCGCCCTCCAACACCGCCTCGCGCTGCAAGGCGCGCTGCGGCAGGACCGCCTCGCCCCCCTTGGCCCGCAACATCCCGCGCAAGGCTCCACCGACCACGGCGGCGCCCGATAGCGGCGCGTCAAACCGCTCGATCGCCGCCGTCATGCGCCCAGCAGGCTCTGGCC
>CAYWDO010000017.1:2964-30540 GCA_964456995.1 uncultured Brevundimonas sp. | reverse complement strand
GCCAAGCGTAAAGCGTAACACAGCGGCCCCCGGAGCAATCCGGGGGCCGTTTTGCCGTCTGGCCTCAAGGAGCCCGACCGGGGCAGGGCCAAGACACGTTCCGACCTCCCGAGGGCAAGCCGGGGGCGTCCTGTGTTCAGGGGTTGGGCTCGCCCGTGGCGGGATCGGTTTCAGTCTCGCCGGAATTGCTGGTGTCCTTGGCGCCGTCAGGTTCGGTAGCCGGGCGCGGGGGCTCGCCGGGCCGGTCGGGCTTCTGGTTCTCGTTTTCGGTTTCGCGATTGTCGGGGCGGGCGTCAGTCATGGGCTATTCCTTGTTGAGGCTGAGATAACGCCTGGATCGGACGCACGCTCCCCACATCCTGTTCACCAAGACTCTAAACCGTGTTGAAACGGGGCCGTCCTAGAAGCGGACGGCGGAATGGCGATCGCTGGCCGTTGCGCGCAAAGGGGAAGCATGTCTGGCGCGTTGACAGTTGAGATCCGCAAACTTGACAGCCTGACGGTTGACGAGCGCCTGCAGTGGAATGCTTGGGCGGCGGCGGACCCGGACCTCGCCAGTCCCTATTTCCGGGTGGAGTTCGCCGAGATCGCCGGACGGGTCAGTCCTGACTCGGCCTTGGCGGTCTTTCATCGGCACGGCGCGGTCGTCGGCTATTTTCCACATCAGAGGCGGGGCGGCGCGGTTCAGCCGATCGGCGCGCCCATGAACGACTATCACGGGGTCATAGGGCCGAAAGGCGCGACGCCTACTTTGGCCGAGGTCGCTTCTCTGCTGGGCGGGACCCGCTTCAGCGTCAACGGCTGGGTTGGGCCGGCGTCCGGCGGTCTGAAGGGCGAAAGCTTCCGCACCACTATCCCCGAGGACGGCGGTTATGAGGCCTGGTATGCCGCGCGGCGTCAGGCCTTTGGCAAATACTTCAAGGACAAGGAGCGGGCGCGACGGAGCATGGCGGCCGAGTTCGGTTCGGTCGAGGTGCAGATCGGCGTGCGCGACGGCGCCCTGCTGGACGAGTTGATCGCCCTGAAGCGCGAACAGTACCGGCGAACCACGCGGCATGACATCTTCGCCTGCGGCTGGACGCGCGACCTGCTGCACGCCTTGATGGGGGCGGAGGATGAGGACTTCGGCGCCTCGATCGCGGTGCTGCGCGCAGGCGGACGGATCGCCGCCATGGAATATTCGCTGCACGCGGGACAGCGGTTCCACTTCTGGTTCCCAGCCTATGTTCCCGCTCTGGCGCGATGCTCGCCGGGGATCGTGCTGAGCATGGAAACCATCCGCATAGGATCTGAGCAGGGCTATCGCGATTTCGACTACGGGTTCGGCGGCGAGGCCTACAAGCGCTACTTCTGCGACACCATCCAGCCGGTGACGGAAGCGGCGATCCTGCGCCCCGGTCTGCCGAGCGCCCTGGGACAGGTGACCGAGGCCGTGCTGGGTCTGGCAGGGGCGGAACGGGCTGAGATGCTGCGCAACAGCCTGCGTCGGCGCTGGAACGTCATCGAGGCGTGTGAAACCAATGGCGTGGATCGGTTCAAGGGCGTCGCCCTGGCCGCCCGCGTGGCGTTATCCAAGGCGACGGGCCGTACGGCGACCGCATCATGAAGACGAGGACCATCATGCCCGAGCGCGGCACCCGCTATCCCGGCCCGATCGGCGAGGCGGCCTTTCATCCGCATAGCCTGATCGCCCAGGGGTTCGCCGAAGACGCGGCCCTGGCCGAGGTTCTGGACCGCTATCCGGCCGAACTGTTCGACATCAATCTGTACGACTACGACGACGAGGGACAGGTCTCGCTGCGAACTGGCGCGCGGGGGCGGCTGGACGGCGGGCAACTGCTGGAGGCGATCCAGCAGGGGCGGCTGTGGGTCAACCTGCGCGGTGTTGAGACGGGCTGGCCGGAGCTGTGGGCGGCGGCCATGGTCGAGTACCGCCGGATCGAGAAGACCTATCCCGGGATGAAGGCGATCAAGAACGCCGGACAGCTGATCCTGTCCTCGCCCAAGGCCCGGGTGCCCTATCATTTCGACGCGGCGGGGGTGGTGCTTTTCCACCTGCGCGGGCGCAAACGCATCTTCGTCTATCCAGGCGATGAGGCGCATCTGCCGGAACGCAACATGGAGCAGGTGGTGGCGCGCCAGACGACGGAGGAGTTGCCCTATACGCGCGCCTTCGAGGAGGACGCGCGGATCATGGACCTGGAGCCGGGGCAGGCGCTGACCTGGCCGTTGTACGCGCCGCACCGGGTCGAGAACCTGGACCGGTTCTGCGTCTCGCTGTCGATGGACTTCCAGACCTGGCCGTCGCGGTTCCGCAACGGGGCCCTCTATACCAACGCCGTCATGCGCAGCCGGGGCGGCTCGCCACGCTTTACCGACCAGATGGGGCAGGGGGAGCTGGCGGCGCGCTGGGCGGCGTCTCTGGCGCTGCGCCGCATGGGGGCGCTGAAGAACCGGATCGCCCACTTCGAGCGCGACTTCGAACCGGAGGTGGGCGTGGCCGACGGGGCGGGCGCCCTGAGCCGCTGACGGCGAAGGCCATTTCTTACAACGACTTCATGACCTCGATTTAAAATGACTTGAGGGCCGCGCGAGACCACCTTCACCACACATTCAGGAGAGGGACACCGCCATGAAGATCGCTGTTTACGCCGCAGCCTCCGCCGCCGTTCTGGCTGCATTCGCCGCCCAACCCGCCGCCGCCCAGGACGCCGAGATCCGCAATGCCGTGGCCCGCGTCATCGTGATCCCGGAAGACCGCGCCGACATCGCCGTGGAGATCACCCGGGGTTCGGCCGACCTGCCGCAACTGACGGTCGAGCGTCGGGGAAGCAAGGTCCGCATCGACGGCGGCCTGGGCCGTCGCCGCAGCGTGATGCAACTCACCAACGACAGCATTCGCGAATGCAATGACGGCCGGGCTGATGCGCGTCAGCCGGGCGAGGGCGCCACGGTCGAGGTGCGTGGCAAGGGCCGTATTCGTCTGGAGGACGCGCCTTTGGTGGTCCTGCGCACGCCGCGCGACGTGGACGTCAGCTCGGGCAGCGGCGTCTATGGCTCAATCGGGCGCGGCGCGCGCTCCGTTGACCTGGGCGCCGGCGGTTGCGGCAACTGGACGGTGGCCAATGTCGACGGCCGCCTGGAGGTCGCCGTCGGCGGCTCTGGCACGGTGCGCGCCGGAACATCGCGCTTGCTGGAGGCCTCGGTCGGCGGTTCTGGCTCGGTGTTTGCGGGCGCCACGGGCGATCTGGAAGCCAGTATCGGCGGGTCGGGCAGCATCGTCGTGGCCGGGGTGAACGGACCGGCCGAGGTGGCCATCGGCGGCTCGGGCGACGTCACGATCCGTGGCGGTCGCGCTTCGACGCTGGAAGTCGCCGTCGCCGGGTCCGGCAACGTCCGCTTTGACGGCGTGGCCGACAGCCTGGAGGCCTCTATCGCCGGATCGGGCGATGTACGGGTGGCCGAGGTGACTGGGGCGGTGTCGCGCTCTATCGTGGGTTCGGGCGAGGTGCGCATCGGACGCTGATCCGACATCACTCCGCCGCGAGAGAAGGCCCGGGAGCGTGGAACCCCCCGGGCCTTTTTCGCGCCTGGACCCGGTAGAGTTGAAGGCAAAGAAAAGCCCCGGCGGATTGCTCCGCCGGGGCCTTGTTTCGACTGGAAGGTCGAAGGTGGTTCGTGGCTTAGAAGCCGCGGACCAGCGGCAGGCCAGCCAGGGTGCGACCCAGGTTGGCGCCGGCGCGGTCCAGCGACTGCAGCGTGCCGCCGAAGTTGTAGCGAGCGCCGACCATGAAGATGTCAGCGTCGACGTCGACGTTGGCGAAGTCGGTCGAGACGCGCTGGTAGGTGCCGCTGACGCTGAACGGGCTGTTGGCGAACTGGTACTCGGCGCCGGCGCCGTAGGCCCAGACATCGGCTTCGCCGAGGTCGGCGTCGACGTTCGAGTACGAAACGCCAGCGTTCAGGCGCATCGAGGGGTTGACGTAATAGGCAGCGTCGCCGCCGAAGGTCCAGGCGTCAGCGCCGTCCAGGTCGGTGTAGGACACCAGGCCGGTCAGGGTCGCCGAGGCGAGGTACTTCTGCACTTCAGCGCCGACCGAGAAGGTCTCGTCGCCGCCGAGGTCCGTGACGCCGACGAAGCCGCCGAGCCGCAGGTCCGAACCCATGGTCTTGCTCAGGTGAGCAGCAGCCGCAGCCGTGGTGTCGTCGCCGAAGTCGCTGTCAGCGTAGTTGACGGCGCCGTTGACGGTGACGGTCCATTCCGGGGCGACCTGGAAGGCGCCGACGCCGTCCAGTTGCGCGCCGTCGGTCTTGAAGCCTTCGGTGTCGGTGTGGACGTAGCCGATGCCGGCCGAGCCGACAGCGTCTTGAGCGAAGGCCGGAGCGGCGATCAGGGTCGCGGCGGCGACGGAGGCGAGGAAGACGGTTTTCATTATGATTATCCTTTTTGTCGTGCCGCCGGGTTCGCACCGCAGCGGACACGGCCAGATAGGCCTCGCTTCGTCGCTTTGCTGTAATGAACTTGTCATGTTTCAGCGGTTTGGGACCGATGT
The DNA here is from genome assembly GCA_964456995.1 of uncultured Brevundimonas sp. Taxonomy (GTDB): domain Bacteria; phylum Pseudomonadota; class Alphaproteobacteria; order Caulobacterales; family Caulobacteraceae; genus Brevundimonas. The sequence continues at coordinate 25,987 of CAYWDO010000017.1, read as the reverse complement.
TGCCAAAGTGTGACGCATTGCGGCATGTTTGCGTCACCACGCGGTGCGGCAATGCGGCCGACCCTTAACGCGACGGTCATGTGGCCAAGCTTTGGCCTCAAGCGTTAAGCCCAGGGTTCGATCCGGCTGTCCGATGCGTCTATATAGTGAGGCCGGAAGCGGGGAGGGCGATGAGTCGCAAACCCCCGCCACGTCTCGGTTTCCGCGCTTGACGAAAAAGGAATCGAAGAGCATAAGCACGCTTCTTGTTGGACCGGCTGTGCACTTTCGGGTGCAGACGCGGTCCGCAGGAACGACCTAAGTTACTGTTCTTTGCAGCATTCTTGGGACTTCAATGGCCTTCGCGGGTAACTGCGTGGGCCAATCGTTTTTGCGGATTTGCGTTCCTTGGGGCTCTGCCCGAGGCTTCGGTCTTTGAAATGGTTCACAGGGACGCGGTTCCGACCGCTTGGGAATAACAACCGATATGGATCAAAGCATCCGCATCAGGCTCAAGGCCTTCGATCATCGCGTTCTCGACTTTTCGACGCGCGAAATCGTGAATACCGCCAAGCGCACCGGGGCGACCGTTCGTGGTCCGATCCCGCTGCCGACCCTGATCGAAAAGTTCACCGTGAACCGCTCGCCGCACGTCGATAAGAAGTCGCGTGAGCAGTTTGAAATCCGCACGCACAAACGCGTGCTCGACATCATCGACCCCACCCCGCAGACCGTGGACGCGCTCATGAAGCTCGACCTGTCCGCTGGCGTGGACGTCGAGATCAAGATTTAAGAAAGAAAGAGGCGGGATCCGACATGCGTACGGGCGTGATCGCCAAGAAACTGGGTATGACGCGCGTCTTCGCTGAAGACGGCGCGCACATCCCGGTCACGGTTCTGCAGCTTGATGGCTGTCAGGTCGTGGGTCAGCGCACTCAAGAGCGGGACGGCTACGTCGCCCTGCAACTGGGTGCCGGCACCAAGAAGGCAAAAAACACCAACAAGGCACAACGCGAAGTTTTCGCCAAAGCCGAGGTTGAACCTAAACATTATGTGACCGAATTCCGCGTTGACGCGGAAGGTCTGCTGGACGTGGGCGCCGAACTGTCGGCTGAACACTTCCTGGTGGGTCAAAAGGTCGACATCCAGGGCGAGACCATCGGTAAGGGCTTCGCCGGCGCCATGAAGCGCTGGAACTTCGGCGGTCTTCGCGCCTCGCACGGCGTGTCGGTGTCTCACCGTTCGCACGGTTCGACCGGCCAACGCCAAGATCCGGGCAAGACCTTCAAGGGCAAGAAGATGGCTGGCCACTATGGTCAGGAAGTCGTCACCCAGCAGAACCTGACCGTCGTCCGCGTGGACGCCGAGCGTGGCCTGATCCTGATCAAGGGCGCTGTCCCGGGTCACGACGGCAGCTACGTCAAGGTTCGCGACGCCATCAAGAAGGCTCGCCCGGCTGACGCTCCCTTCCCGGGCGCCGTCAAGTCGACCAAGGCTGCTCAACCCGCCTCGACCCCGGCTGAAACGCCGGCCGTTGAAGCGACCGAAGGCGGTGAAGCGTAATGAAACTCTCTGTCATCAAGCTCGACGGCAAGGCTGCCGGCGACGTGGAGCTGTCGGACGCCGTCTTCGGCATCTCCGACATCCGCGGCGACCTGCTGGCTCGTTACGTCAACTGGCAACTGGCCAAGCGCCGCGCTGGTACGCACAAGGTTCAAACCCGCAACGAGAACTCTCGTACGGGTAAGAAGATGTACAAGCAAAAGGGCACCGGCGGCGCTCGTCACGGTTCGCGCCGTGCACCGCAGTTCGTTGGCGGTTCGCGCGCCTTTGGCCCGGTCGTTCGCGACCACGGCTACTCGCTGCCCAAGAAGGTCCGCGCCCTGGCTCTGCGTCATGCGCTGAGCTCGAAGCTGAAGGCCGGCGATCTGATCGTCGTCGACAGCGTGTCGGTCAAGGAAGCCAAGACGGCCTCGCTGCGCGAGACCTTCGGCAAGCTCGGCTGGACCAAGGCTCTGATCATCGCTGGACCGGAAGTTGAAACCAACTTCGGCCTGGCCGCTCGCAACATCCCGAACATCGACGTGCTGCCGAACGCCGGCCTGAACGTCTATGACATCCTTCGGGCTGACAAACTGGTGCTGACCAAGGCCGCCGTTGAGGCGATCGAGGCGCGCTTCGCTGAGAAGGAAGCCGCATAATGGCCGCCGCTCAACCCACCGCCAAACACTACGACACCATCCTGGCTCCGATCATCACGGAAAAAGCCACGATCCTGTCGGAGCAGAACAAGGTTGTCTTCCGCGTCGCCGGTACGGCGACCAAGGACGAGATCGCTGCTGCGGTCGAAAGCCTGTTCAAAGTCAACGTCCTCAAGGTCAACACCCTGGTTCAAAAGGGCAAGACCAAGCGCTTCCGGGGCATCCTGGGCCGTCGCGTGGACATCAAAAAAGCAATCGTGACGCTGGCCGATGGTCAGTCGATCGACGTGACGACGGGGCTCTAATCAGATGGCTCTGAAGCATTACAATCCGACATCGCCGGGCCGTCGCGCCCTGGTGCTGGTCGACCGGTCCGAGCTCCACAAGGGCCGTCCCGAGAAGTCGCTGACCGAAGGCCTGACGAAGTCCGGCGGTCGTGGCGCAGGTGGTCGTATCGCTGTCCGCTTCCGCGGCGGCGGCGCGAAGACCCTGTACCGCAAGATCGACTTCAAGCGTCGTAAGTTCGATGCGATCGGCACGGTCGAGCGTCTGGAATATGACCCGAACCGCACGGCCTTCATCGCCCTGGTGACCTACGCCGACGGCGAGAAGACCTACATCATCGCGCCGCAACGCCTTAAGGCCGGCGACACGGTGATCGCGGGCGAAAAGACCGACGTGAAGCCGGGCAACGCCATGCCGCTCCGTTCGATGCCGGTGGGTACGATCATCCACAACATCGAAATGAAGCCGGGCAAGGGCGCTCAGCTGGCCCGTTCGGCCGGCGCCTACGCCCAGCTGGTCGGCCGCGATCAGGGCTACGCCCAGATCCGTCTCGGCTCGGGCGAGCTGCGCATGGTTCTGGACGGCTGCATGGCCACGGTGGGCGCGGTTTCGAACCCCGACCACATGAACCAGAACCTCGGCAAGGCCGGTCGCGTTCGTCACATGGGCTGGCGTCCGCACGTTCGCGGCGTCGCCATGAACCCGGTCGACCACCCGCATGGTGGTGGTGAAGGCAAGACCTCTGGTGGTCGTACCCCGGTTACGCCGTGGGGCAAGGACACCAAGGGCACCCGCACCCGCAAGAACAAGGCTACGGATAAATACATCATCCGTACCCGCCACGTTAAGAAGGCTCGCTAAGAATGGCCCGCTCCTCCTGGAAAGGCCCGTTTGTCGACGGGTATCTGCTCAAGAAGGCCGACGCCGTTCAAACGTCGGGCCGCAAGGATGTGATCAAGACCTGGTCGCGTCGTTCCACCATCCTGCCGCAGTTTGTCGGTCTGACCTTCGGCGTCCACAACGGCCAAAAGCACGTGCCGGTGATGGTCAACGAAGACATGGTCGGCATGAAGTTTGGCGAGTTCGCCCCGACCCGGTCGTTCCCGGGTCACGCGGCGGACAAGAAGGCCAAAAGGAAGTAACTGATGGCCAAGTCCAACAACCCCCGCCGCGTCGGCGCCACCGAGGCTCGCGCCAAGCTGGTCAACGTTCGCATCAGCCCTCAAAAGCTGAACCTGGTGGCCGCTTCGATCCGCGGTCTGCCGGTTCAGAAGGCGCTGAACGAGCTTGAGTTCAGCCGCAAGCGCATCGCCACCGACGTTCGCAAGGTCCTGTATTCGGCCGTGTCCAACGCCGAAAACAACCACAACCTCGACATCGACAACCTGGTTGTCGCTGAAGCGTTCGTGGGCAAGAACCTGGTGATGAAGCGCTTCGCGAGCCGCGCTCGTGGTCGCTCGTCGCGCATCCTGAAACCGTTCAGCGAGATCACGATCGTGGTCCGTGAAGCCGGCGAGGCCGCCTGATGGGTCAGAAAATCAATCCGGTCGGGCTGCGGCTCGGCATCACCCGTACGTGGGACAGCCGCTGGTTCGCCGGCGGCGCCGACTACGCCCGCCTGCTGCACCAGGACCTGAAGCTGCGCACGTGGCTGAAGGAGCGTCTGCTCGCAGCCGGCGTCTCGCGCATCATCATCGAGCGTCCGCACAAGAAGTGCCGCGTGACGATCTACGCCGCCCGTCCGGGCGTCGTGATCGGCAAGAAGGGCGCTGACATCGAGAAGCTCCGCAAGGACATCGCGGCGCGCACTGAAGGCGAAGTTCACCTGAACATCGTCGAAGTCCGCAAGCCGGAAGTCGATGCGCAGCTGATCGCTGAAAACATCGCACAGCAGCTGGAACGCCGGATCGCTTTCCGTCGCGCCATGAAGCGTTCGATGCAGTCGGCGATGCGTCTGGGCGCCAAGGGCGTTCGGATCAACGTCTCGGGTCGCCTCGGCGGTGCTGAAATCGCGCGTATGGAATGGTATCGCGAAGGTCGCGTGCCGCTTCACACCCTGCGTGCCGACATCGACTATGGCTTCTATGAAGCCAAGACGACCTACGGCATCATTGGCGTGAAGGTCTGGGTCTTCAAGGGTGAAGTGCTGGAGCACGATCCCATGGCTCAGGACAAGCGCTGGGCCCTGGAAGCCTCGGGTCCGTCGTCCAACGAAGGCCGTGGCGGCCCCCGCGGTGACCGCGGTCCGCGCCGTGGTCGTGAGGGCTGATAGGTCATGTTGCAACCTAAAAAGACCAAGTACCGCAAGGCCTTCAAGGGCCGCATCCATGGCTCGGCCAAGGGTGGTTTCTCGCTGAACTTCGGCTCCTACGGCCTGAAGACGGTGGAACCTGAGCGCATCACCGCGCGCCAGATCGAAGCGGCTCGCCGCGCGATCACGCGTCAGATGAAGCGTCAGGGCCGCGTCTGGATCCGGGTCTTCCCGGATCTGCCCGTCACGGGCAAGCCGGCTGAAGTCCGGATGGGTAAGGGCAAGGGCGCCGTGGACCATTGGGCCGCGCGTTGCCACCCGGGCCGCATCCTGTTCGAAATCGACGGCGTGCCGGACGATGTGGCTCGCGAAGCTCTGCGCCTCGGCGCGGCCAAGCTGCCGGTCCGCACCAAGGTGGTCACTCGCCTTGACGCCGGCATCGCTCACCTTGAGGAAGCGGCATGACCAAGATCGCCGATCTCCGGGGCCAAACCCCCGACCAACTGGCCGACGAGCTGCTGAAGCTCAAGAAGGAACAGTTCAACCTGCGCTTCCAGGCCGCCACCGGTCAGATGGAAAAGACTCACCGCGTTGGTGAAGTCCGCAAAGATATCGCTCGCATCTCCACGCTTCTGCGTGAGAAGCGCGCTGCGGTTTAAGGAAACACCATATGCCCAAACGTATTCTTGAAGGCGTGGTCGTGTCCGACAAGGGCGACAAGACGGTCGTCGTGAAGGTCGAGCGCACTCTGCTGCACCCGGTCCTGAAGAAGATCGTCCGTCTGTCCAAGAAGTACCACGCTCACGATGAGGGCAACGCCCTCAAAGTCGGCGACGTCGCACGCATCGTCGAGTGCGCCCCCAAGTCCAAGCTGAAGCGTTGGGAAGTAGTCTCCCCCGCCTCGGCTTCGTAATAGAGAAGGATCGGATCCTATGATCCAGATGCAAACTAACCTGGAGGTCGCCGATAATTCGGGCGCCCGCCGGGTCATGTGCATCAAGGTGTTGGGCGGCTCCAAGCGCCGCTACGCCTCGGTGGGTGACACTATCGTCGCCTCGGTGAAGGAAGCTATTCCTCGCGGTCGCGTGAAGAAGGGCGATGTTGTTCGCGCTATCGTCGTGCGGACCGCCAAGGACATCCAGCGCAAGGACGGCTCGGTCATTCGTTTTGACAAGTCGGCCGCCGTCATCGTCAACAAGCAAAACGAGCCGGTCGGCACGCGGATCTTTGGCCCGGTTCCTCGCGAACTGCGCGCCAAGAACCACATGAAGATCATCTCGCTGGCTCCGGAGGTCCTGTAATATGGCCGCCAAGATCAAGAAGGGCGACAACGTCGTCGTCCTGGCCGGCAAGGACAAGGGCCGCACCGGCCAGGTGCTCCGCGTTCTCCCGACCGAAAACCGCGTCGTCGTGCAAGGCGTCAACATGGTTCAGCGCCACACGCGCCCGACCCAGGCTGACCCGCAAGGCGGCATCAAGCACAAGGAAGCCTCGCTTCACCTGTCGAACGTCGCTGTCGCCGACGCCAACGGCAAGGCGACCCGCGTCGGCTTCAAGGTCGAGGGCGACGCCAAGGTTCGCTTCGCCAAGACCACGGGAGACGTCATCTAATGGCTGACACCAAGTACACCCCGCGTCTCAAGGTCGAATATCAGGAGCGCATCCGCGCCGTCCTGAAAGAGCAGTTCGGCTACACCAACGAGATGCAGATCCCCAAGCTGGACAAGATCGTCCTGAACATGGGTATCGGTGAAGCTGTCGCTGACTCCAAGAAGGCCAATGCGGCCCTCAAGGATCTGACGGCTATCGCCGGCCAGAAGGCCGTCGCCACCAAGGCTCGTAACTCCATCGCCGGCTTCAAGCTGCGTGAAGGCATGGTCATCGGCGGCAAGGTTACGCTGCGCGGCGCCCAGATGTACGAGTTCCTGGACCGGTTCATCACGATCGCGCTGCCGCGCGTGAAGGATTTCCGCGGCCTGAAGGGTACTTCGTTCGACGGTCGCGGCAACTACGCCACGGGTCTGAAGGAGCACATCGTGTTCCCGGAGATCAACTACGACCAGATCGACCAGATGTGGGGCATGGACGTTGTCGTCTGCACCACGGCCAAGACCGATGCGGAAGCCAAGGCTCTCCTCACCGAGTTCAAGTTCCCGTTCGTGAAGAACTGAGCGGGAAGGGAAGAGAACAATGGCTAAGAAAAGCGCCGTAAACCGTAACGAAGCCGTCAAGGCCCTGGTTGCGAAGTATGCCGCGAAGCGGGCCGCCCTCAAGGCGACCGCCAACGACGAAAGCCTGCCGCTGGAGGAGCGCTTTGACGCGCGCCTGAAGCTGGCCGAGCTGCCGCGCAACTCCGCACCGTCGCGTATTCGCAACCGCTGCGAAGTGACCGGCCGTCCGCGGGCCTTCTACCGCAAGCTGAAGATGAGCCGGATCGCCATGCGTGAACTCGGCAATCTGGGGCAAATCCCCGGCTTGACCAAGTCGAGCTGGTAAGGGGAGCGAACAGACATGATGATCAACGATCCCCTGAGCGACATGATCGCTCGCATCAAGAACGCGGCGACCCGCAAGCGTTCCAAGGTGCTGACCCCGGCTTCCCGTCTGCGCCAGCGCGTCCTCGACGTGCTGCAGGACGAAGGCTACATCCGCGGCTATTCGCTGGTTCAAAACCCCGGCGAGTTCCCGCAGTTCGAGATCGAGCTGAAGTACTTCGACGGCCAGCCGGTGATCGCTGAGATCGCCCGCGTGTCGAAGCCCGGCCGTCGCGTCTATTCGGCCATCGGCGATCTGAAGCCGATCAAGAACGGCCTCGGCATCTCGATCCTCTCGACTTCGAAAGGCGTCATGTCCGACGCCAACGCCCGCGACGCTAACGTCGGCGGCGAAGTCCTCTGCAGGGTCTACTGATATGTCCCGTATTGGCAAGAAAACCATCGCTGTGCCGAAGGGCGTGACTGTCACGCTCGACGGCCAGACCGTCTCGGTCAAGGGTCCCAAGGGCGAACGCTCCTGGACCGTGGCCGAAGAAATCGAAGTCTCCCAGGGCGAAGAGGGTCTGTCTCTGGCCCTCCGCACCGACACCCAGCGCGGTCGCGCGATGTGGGGTCTGTCGCGCACCCTGGTCGACAACATGGTCGTTGGCGTCACCGACGGCTTCGAGAAGTCCCTGGAACTGGTCGGCGTGGGTTACCGCGCCGCCCTGAAGGGCCAATCGTTGTCGCTGCAACTCGGCTTCTCGCATGAAGTCGACATCGCGCCGCCGGCCGGTGTCACCTTCGTCGTGCCGAAGCAGACCGAGATCAAGATCTTGGGCTCTGACAAGCAGGCCGTCGGTCAGATCGCCGCCGTGATCCGCAAGCTGCGTCCGCCGGAGCCCTACAAGGGCAAGGGCGTGCGTTATTCGGGCGAAAAGGTCCGGCGCAAGGAAGGCAAGAAGAAGTAAGTCATGGCTCTTTCTCTGCAACAACAAGCCAAGCGCCGCGCCGAACGCAACCGTCGTCGCCTCAAGGCTGTCTCCAACGGCCGCCTGCGTCTGTCGGTCTTCCGTTCGGACAAGAACATCTCGGTTCAGATCATCGACGACGCCCAGGGCGTCACGGTGGCCGCCGCCTCGTCGCTGGAAGGCGGCAAGGGTTCCAAGGGCTCCAACGTCGCCGCTGCAGCTGCGATCGGCAAGCTGATCGCCGAACGCGCTATCGAGAAGGGCGTCACTGACGTCGTCTTCGACCGCGGCGGCTACATCTATCACGGCCGCGTCAAGGCGCTGGCGGAGGCCGCGCGTGAAGCCGGCCTGAACTTCTAAGGGATCGGGAAGCATGGCTCGTGAACCCCAACGCGGCGGCGGCGGCAACGACCGCAACCGTCGTGACAACCGCAACGCTCCCGCTGTCGATGGTCCGGATGCGGACATCGTCGAGAAGCTGGTCCACATCAACCGCGTCGCCGCCACCGTTAAGGGCGGACGTCGTTTCTCGTTCGCAGCCCTGATGGTTGTGGGCGACGGCAAGGGCCGGGTCGGCTTCGGTCATGGCAAGGCGCGTGAAGTGCCGGAAGCCATCCGCAAGGCGACTGAAGAAGCCAAGAAGACCATGATCCGCGTGCCTCTTCGTGAGAACCGCACGCTGCACCACGACGGCAACGGCCGTTGGGGCGCAGGCAAGATCATGATGCGCGCCGCCCCTCCCGGGACCGGCGTCATCGCTGGCGGTCCGATGCGTGCTGTCCTCGAAACCCTCGGCGTCCAGGACGTCGTCGGCAAGTCGACCGGCTCGTCGAACCCCTACAACATGATCCGCGCGACCTTCGAAGCTCTGAAGGTTCAATCGTCGCCGCGTCAGGTTGCTGCAAAGCGCGGCAAGAAGGTCGCCGACCTGATGGGCCGCCGCAACGACGGCGCTTCGGCGCCTGAAGCTGTCGAGGGCTGATAGACATGGCCAAGAACGAAAAAGCCACCGTCACGGTTCGCCAGACGGGCAGCCCGATCCGCCGCAAGGCTGATCAGCGCGCCACTCTGTCGGGCCTGGGTCTGAACCGCATCGGCCGCGAGTCGACGCTGGAAGACACCCCCTCGGTCCGTGGGATGATCGCCAAGGTCGCCCACATGGTCGAAGTGGTCGAAAAATAAGCAGATGCGCCCTTCCTCGTTCGCGGGGGAGGGCGTTTCTCTTTTGAAGAAGCATCTTGCGATGCTGCGTCGGGCCGCCTAGAAGCGGCCCTTCAATTTATCCACCGCCGAGTCAGGCGCGATCACTCTGATCGACCTGGCGCTAGCACCCGAAAGGATCAGGCATATGAAACTGAACGAAATTCGCGACAACGAAGGCGCCCACAAGAAGCGTATGCGCGTCGGCCGCGGCCCGGGTTCGGGCAAGGGCAAGACCGCAGGCCGCGGCGTCAAGGGTCAGAAGTCGCGTTCGGGCGTCGCCATCGGCGGCTTCGAAGGCGGTCAAATGCCGCTGTACATGCGTATGCCCAAGCGTGGCTTCAACAACGCCAACGCGCTGAAGCTGGCCGAAGTGAACCTGTGGCGCCTGCAAGACGCCATCGACGCCGGCAAGCTGGACGCCAAGGCTGAGATCAACGGCGCCGCCCTGGTGGCCGCCGGCGTGATCCGTCGCGTCAAGGACGGCGTCCGCGTGCTCGGCACCGGCGAGATCAAGGCCAAGCTGAACCTGGTCGTCTGGTCGGCCTCGGCCGGCGCGATCAAGGCCATCGAAGCTGCTGGCGGTTCGGTCGAGCAACAGCGCATCGCCGCTGAAGCCAAGGCCGCTGCGCGCGTCGCCAAGCGCGAAGCCGCCAAGGGCAAGGTTCCGCCGGCGAAGACGCCGTTGGGCGACGCCAACAAGGTCTCGGCGCGCGCCAAGCGCGCTGCAGCCAAGGCCTAAATCGATATCGTCATCCCGTGCGGGCGCTGCTGATGCAGCGTCCGCCGGGATTGTCCGCACCGGGATGACGAAATTCATGAAAGCGGCCCTCGCAAGACGGCCGCTTTCCGCCTATCTGACGACGGGCATAGTCGTGGGGACCGCGTAATGGCTTCGGCCGCTGAACAACTCGCCGCCAATATGAACATGGGCTCGTTCGCGAAAGCGACCGAGCTGCACAAACGCCTGCTGTTCACGCTGGGCGCGCTGCTGGTCTATCGGATCGGCACCTATGTTCCGATTCCGGGCATCAATTCCGAGGCCTTCCTGGCCTTCTTCCAGAACCCTGACGGCCAGCGCGGCATCCTGGACATGTTCAACATGTTCTCGGGCGGCGCGGTCGAGCGGATGGCCGTCTTCGCGTTGAACGTGATGCCGTACATCTCGGCCTCGATCATCGTGCAGCTGATGGGCGCGGTTTACCCGCCCTGGGAGAAGCTGAAGAAGGAAGGCGGCGAAAGCGGCCGCAAGCAGCTGAACCAGTACACCCGTTACCTGACGGTGTTCCTGGCCCTGGCCCAGTCCTTCGGCATCGCCGCAGGCCTGAACGCCCAGGCCGGTCTGATCGACCAGCCCGGCGTCTTCTTCATCATTTCGACGGTCACGACCCTGACCGGCGGCACCATGTTCCTGATGTGGCTGGGCGAGCAGGTGACGGCGCGCGGCGTCGGCAACGGCATCTCGCTGATCATCTTCGCCGGTATTGTGGCGGTTCTGCCGTCCACCGTGGCGCGTCTGCTGGGCTTGGCCCAACAGGGTCAGATGTCGGTCTTCGCCCTGTTGTTCATCGCCGTTCTGGCTGTGGCGACCATCGTCTTCATCGTCTTCATGGAACGCGCCCAGCGCCGTCTTCTGATCCAGTATCCGAAGCGCCAGGAAGGCAACCGGATGACGGGCGGCGAACGCTCCTTCCTGCCGCTGAAGGTCAACACCGCCGGCGTCATCCCGGCCATCTTCGCCTCGTCGCTGCTGATGCTGCCGACGACGGTGGCTACCTTCACCGCCCAGGCCAACCTGCCCGAGTGGATGAGCTGGCTGCCGCTGGTGACGGCGCAGCTGACGCACGGCCAGCCGCTGTTCATGATCCTGTATGCGGTCCTGATCGTCTTCTTCTGCTTCTTCTACACCTCGATCACCTTCAACCCCGAGGACACGGCCGAGAACCTGCGCAAGTACGGCGGCTTCCTGCCGGGAATCCGTCCGGGCAAGCGCACGGCCGAGTATCTTGACTATGTTCTGACGCGCCTGACGGTGATCGGCGCCGCCTACATCACCGCCGTCTGCCTGCTGCCCGAGTTCCTGGTCAGCAGCATGGGCAACAGCCTCTACTTCGGCGGCACCTCGATCCTGATCGTCGTGTCGGTGACGATGGACACGGTCGCCCAGATCCAGTCCCAACTGCTGGCGCACCAGTACGAAGGTCTGATCAAGAAGGCCAAGCTGCGTGGTCGTGGCGGCCGGGGCGGTCCCGCCCCCGCCCGCCGCTAGTGTTCGGGTAGGGGAGCCCGTACGATGAATCTGATCCTGTTCGGGCCGCCCGCGGCCGGTAAAGGCACGCAGGCCAAGCGTCTGGTCGAAGAGCGGGGCATGATCCAGCTCTCGACCGGCGACATGCTTCGCGCGGCGATCGCTTCGGGCTCCGACCTGGGGCTCAAGGTGAAAGACGTTCTGGCGCGCGGCGATCTCGTCACCGACGACATCGTCATCGCTCTGATCGAGGATCGTCTGCCTGAGGCCGAGGCCGCCGGCGGGGCCATCTTCGACGGCTTCCCCCGTAACGTGGCCCAGGCAGAAGCCCTGGACGCCATGCTGGCCAAGCGCGGGGCCCAGATCGATCGCGTCGTTCGCCTCAAGGTCGACGACAAGGCCCTGACCGACCGGATCGCCAAGCGGTTCGCCGACCAGGGCCGCCCGGACGACAATCCCGAGACCTTCAAGGATCGCCTTGGGGTCTATAACGGCCAGACCGCACCCCTGCTTCCCTACTATGAAGCCCAGGGCAAGCTGACCGAGATCGACGGCATGGGCGACATCGCGACAGTGGCCGCGGCCATCGACAGAGCCCTGGGTTAAAACCCGTCCTGATCGGAAGCGGGGTTCGGGCGTTAGGCGTCTGGGTATTCGCTTCAACAGGACGCACATGAGCAGCAGATCGTCGTCTCGAAACGCCAGGCTGACTTTCGCGGGCGTGACGATCAGCATAGGCCTTCTGCATCTGGGCCTATTCGCCCTGCTGGGGCGGGTTCAGGTTCCGACACAGTTTACGCCGTTGTCGCGGCCGGTTGAGGTTGTCCTCGTCCGGCCGTCACCAATTCCGCCACCGCCGGCTCCACCTCCACCGCGCGTGCCGACGCCGGTGGCAGGGGGCGGGGCGCCCTCGGCGCCGTCGATCGTGCGCCCCGCTCGGCCCAGACCAGAGCCATCACCGCCTGAGATCAAAGCCCCGCCCCGCCCGGCCCCGGAACAGCCCTTGGTGATCGGCGTCGGGTCGTCGCCGTCCCCTGCGCTTGGACCGGGGCAGGGCGGGCAGGGCGCCGGGCAGGGCGGGGGAACCGGTTCGGGCGTCGGGCGCGGGGCGGGCGATGGGCGGTTCCGGCTGCTGCGCGGGCCGACGATGGGCGAGTTGCGCCGTCTCCATCCGCCGGCCGCTTTTCGTCAAAGGCGCGGAGGACAGGCGACCCTGTCCTGCCGAATCCGGCTCGATACCCGGCTCGAGGACTGTCGGGTGATCGATGAAACCCCTTCGGGCATGGGATTCGGCCAGGCCGCGCTGGCGGCGTCGATCCATTTCCGGTTTCAGCCGCCGACGCGCGACGGGGCGCCGGTGGATGGACAGGAGGTCCCCGTTGTCGTCCTTTGGCCTTGAGGGCTGGCTTCGCGCGGTGATGACTGGGGAAGCCCGACGGTTTGGAAGCATGACGGTTCATGTCTCGACGTCGGTTCCATGCTCGCTTTCATGGACGCCTTCGATCGGATGATCGCCGCGCCTTTCCCCTTGTTACGCCGCCCGTCGGCGGCGACGATGGGGACGCCCGTTGACGCAAAGAGAATCCCCTGTATAAGGGCCGCTTCCGCGAAGGGCGCACACGCTCCTGGTCTGTTGACCGGAGCGGTTTCCGCGTCTGTTTAAGCGTATCTGGAGATTCTCGTGGCCCGTATCGCTGGCGTCAACATTCCGACCAACAAGCGCGTCGAAATCGCGCTTCAGTACATCCATGGCATCGGCGCACACGCCGCCAAGGAAATCACCGCGAAGGTCGGCATTGAGCCGGCCCGTCGCGTGAACCAGCTGACCGACGCAGAAGTCCTGCAGATCCGTGAAACGATCGACAAGGACCACACCGTCGAAGGCGACCTGCGCCGTGAGACGTCGATGAACATCAAGCGTCTGATGGACCTGGCCTGCTACCGCGGCCTGCGTCACCGCAAGGGCCTGCCGGTCCGCGGTCAGCGCACGCACACCAACGCCCGCACTCGCAAGGGTCCGTCCAAGCCGATCGCCGGCAAGAAGAAGTAAGAGAGGGCTGATCGATGGCCAAGGACACTGGTCGCGTAAAGAAGCGCGAGCGCAAGAACATCACGTCGGGCGTCGCCCACGTGAACGCCTCTTTCAACAACACCATGATCACGATCACGGACGCCCAGGGGAACGCGATTTCCTGGTCTTCGGCCGGTCACATGGGCTTCAAGGGTTCGCGTAAGTCGACCCCTTACGCCGCCCAGATGGCGGGTGAAGATGCTGGCAAGAAGGCTCAAGAGCACGGCGTGAAGACGCTGGAAGTCAACGTCTCGGGTCCGGGTTCCGGCCGTGAGTCGGCGCTTCGCGCTCTGCAGTCGGTCGGCCTGACGATCACGACCATCCGCGACGTCACCCCGATGCCGCACAATGGTTGCCGTCCGCCCAAGCGCCGCCGCGTCTAAGCGACCGACCTACCCTTTCCCCGCCGGTTCCGACTGCCCTGAACGTGAGGGCGAGGAACCGACGAAATCCGTTCGAGGGACTCTATGATCGAAAGAAACTGGCAAGAGCTGATCCGTCCCGAGAAGCCGCAAGTCGAAGGCGGCTCCGACCCGCTGCGCAAGGCGCGCCTGGTCGCTGAGCCTCTCGAACGCGGTTTCGGTGTGACGCTCGGCAACGCGCTTCGTCGCGTTCTGCTGTCGTCGCTGCAAGGCGCGGCTGTCACGGCCATCCAGATCGACGGCGTCGTTCACGAGTTCTCTTCGCTGGAAGGCGTTCGGGAAGACGTGGTCGACATCGTCCTGAATATCAAGCAACTGGCGCTGCGCATGCACGCCGAAGGCCCCAAGCGCATGACCTTGCGCGCCACGGGCCCCGGCGTTGTGACGGCTGGCCAGATCGAAGCACCGGCTGACATCGAGGTTCTGAACCCCGATCACGTGATCTGCACGCTCGACGACGGCGCGTCGGTTCGCATGGAACTGACCGTCCAGAACGGCAAGGGCTACGTCGCCGCCGAACTGAACCGTCCGGAAGATGCGCCGATCGGCCTGATCTCGGTCGATGCTCTGTATTCGCCCGTCAAGCGCGTCGCCTATCGCGTCGAACCGACCCGTCAGGGTCAGTCGATGGATTACGACAAGCTGGTGCTGGAAGTTGAAACCAACGGCGCCGTCTCGCCGGTTGACGCGGTGGCTTACGCTGCCCGCATCCTGCAAGACCAGCTGCAGATCTTCATCACCTTCGACGAGCCGACCAAGGCTGTTGAGGCAACGGACGGCAAGCCCGACCTGCCCTTCAACCCCGCCCTGCTCAAGAAGGTCGACGAACTGGAGCTGTCGGTCCGCTCGGCCAACTGCCTGAAGAACGACAACATCGTCTACATCGGCGACCTGATCCAGAAGACCGAGGGCGAAATGCTTCGCACCCCGAACTTCGGCCGCAAGTCGCTGAACGAGATCAAGGAAGTTCTCGCGACGATGGGTCTGTCGCTCGGCATGGATGTGCCGAACTGGCCGCCCGAAAACATCGAAGACCTGGCCAAAAAGTTCGACGACCAGATCTGATCATCAACCCTCCGCCCAGCGCCCTTAGGGACGCGGTTGGGGCGGTTAGAATGAACAAGGCCCCAGGTCCCCACCCCTAAGCAGGGCCGGAAACCAGGGTTGAGTAGGAGAGACCCCGATGCGCCACGGCGCCGCTTACCGCAAGCTCGGCCGTACGGTCAGCCACCGCCAAGCCATGTTCGCAAACATGGCCGCCTCGCTGATCAAGCACGAGCAGATCACGACCACCCTGCCCAAGGCGAAGGAACTGCGTCCCTTCGTTGAGAAGCTGGTGACCCTCGCCAAGAAGGGCGACCTGCACGCTCGTCGTCAGGCCATCAGCGCCGTGCGCGACGTGCCGCAGGTCGGCAAGCTGTTCGAGACGATCGGCCCGCGCTACGCCGAACGTTCGGGTGGTTACATCCGCATCATGAAGGCCGGCTTCCGTCATGGCGACAACGCCGCGATGGCCGTGATCGAGTTCGTCGACCGCGACGCCGCCGCCAAGGGCCTGGACTCCGGTCCGGTCTATGCGACCGAAGGCGACGACGAGGCTTAATCGCCTCATCGACCAAGACCTGAAAGGGCGGCTGGAGCGATCCAGCCGCCCTTTTCGTTTGCGCGGCGCAGGCTGGCTTGCGGGAGAGCGGGCGGGGCGCGATACAGCCGCCATGACCCGTCCCCAAGATCGCATCGTCGCCTTCACCCCGGCCCATCGAACGGCCTGGAAGAGCTTGAATACCGAATGGCTGACCGTCGGCGGGTTTGCGCTGGAGGCCAAGGATCATCTGACCCTGGATGATCCCCAAGGACGGATCCTGAGCCAGGGCGGCCATATCTTCTTTGCAGAGCGGGACGGGGCGCCCGTCGGCTGCTGCGGCCTGATCGCCATGGCGGACGGCGGCTATGAGGTCACCAAGATGACCGTGCGGCCTGAGGCGCGGGGCGGCGGGCTTGCGTGGCGGCTGCTGGAAGCCTGTGAAGCGACGGCGCGGGAGGTCGACGCGCATCGCCTCTATCTGGAGACCAGCTCGACCCTGGTTCCCGCGATCGCCCTTTATCATCGGTTCGGCTTTGTCGACCTGCCGCCGCAGCCGACGCCTTATGCGCGTGCTGACGTGTGGATGGAGAAGCGGCTGTAGCCGCTACTCCTTCGACAGGTCCTGACGGCCGAACCAGGCGACGGCCGCAGCCAGGGGGACGATGCTCCACAGGGCCAGGCTGGTGACGGCCTTGACCATGACGCCGTCGGGGAGGGCGGCGGCCTCCATCCCGCCCCGGATGAGGGCTTTCAGGGTGTCGAAGGCCAGGCCGGGGGCCAGAAGTTGCGTCAACCAGTCGCCGGGTTCCAGTCCCAGAGCTCCAGCAATGGGGCCGCTGAGGAAGGCCTGGCCCACGCCGATCACCAGAGGGACGAAGAGAGCGGCCAGCAGGGACCGCGTCACGGTGGCGGCCAACAGGCTGATCATCAGGAACTGCACCACGCGCACGAAGGATAGCAGGAACAGCAGGGCGAAGTCGGCTGCCTGTTCGGCGCCGAAGGTGAAGGTCATTGGGCGGTCAAAGATGGCGGCCTTGGCGACGTCGGCCATCGAGGCGGCCAGCAGGAAGACCACCATGGCGGCCAGCGTCAGCAGCTTCACCACCCCGATCTTGCCCAGCAGCATATTGGGCCGGCTGTTACGGGCGCTGATCAGACGCCAGGTCTCCCAGCGGTAGTCGCCGGCATAGAGGGTGGCGGCGCCGATCAGCAGGAAGGCGAGGATGGCGGGGTTGGCGAGATCGCCGGCGCTGCTGACAAGGGCCTGACCCAGGTCCAGCGGGCCGCCCAGTTGGAGGGGCAGGTTGGCGCCGTTGATCTTGACTGCCTTGGACTGGATCACGAGCTGACCGACGATCGAGATCGCCAAGGCCATGACCGGCACGAAGAAGACGCTCCAGAAGACCGCGGTGCGGTTCTGAAGCAGGCGATAGGTTTCGGAGCGGATGGCGTCAGCCAGCATGGAGGGCCTCCCGGACCTGAGCATCGGTGCGCGCGGGGCCGGTCTCGGCCATGAAAACGCTTTCCAGATCGGCGCCGACCCAGCGGGCCTCGTCGATGTCCACGCCCTGTTCGATCAGGGCGCGCAGCAGGGCGGGACCCTCGGCGCGGGGGATGGCGGCCAGGACGGCGTCGCCGTCCAGCGTGGCCTTGTCGCCTAGCACTGTCATGATCCTGGCCAGAGGGGTGGCCGACAGACGCAGGCGTTCGCCGGAAGCGGTCAGTTCGCTGACCTTGCCCTCGGCGGCCAGCTTGCCGCGATTGAAGATGGCCACGCGGTCGCAGACGCGCTGGACCTCGAGCAACTGGTGACTGGCCAGGATGATGGTCACGCCGTCGTCGTCGGCCAGGCTGCGGATCAGGGCGCGCATTTCCTGGATGCCGGGCGGGTCCATGCCGCTGGTCGGTTCATCGAGGATGACGAGGTCCGGTTTTGTCATCAGGGCGGCGGCGACGCCGAGGCGCTGCAGCATGCCGACCGAGAAGCCGCGCACGCGGCGGTTGGCGGCCTCGGTCAGGCCGACGCGGTCCAGCCAGGCGTCGATGGCGGCGTCCTGTGCGCCGTGCGCCAGCGCCAGCCATTGCAGCACCTGGCGCGCGGTCATGTAGGGCGGGAAGCGCGGCGTTTCGATCATGGAGCCGATGCGGCGCATGACGGCGGGGTCGCCCGCGTGCTGGCCCAGACCCCGGCCCTCGCCCGCCGTGGGCCGGATCAGGCCCAGCAGGATGCGGAACAGGGTGGACTTGCCGGCGCCGTTGGGGCCCAGCACGCCGTAGACCCCGCCGCGCGGGATGGAGAGACTGAGCCCGTCCAGGGCGCGCACGGCGCCATAGGTCTTGGTCAGGCCGGTCGTTTCGATAACAGCGGTCATGCGGCAGAGCTTGGCCTGATGGGGATAAGCCGACAAGCCGTCTTCTGCCTGTCGCAGATTAAGCTTAGGCAATCTTCCCGAAGTCGCTTCGGAGTTCTCCATGTTTTCTCGCGTTGCAGGCCTGTGCCTGGCCCTGCTGCTGGGCGCCTGCGCCACCACGCCCGTTGTCGCCCCGGAGCCGCAAGCTCCGGTTGAGCCGCCGCTGGTCCTGCTGATCTCCATCGACGGGTTCCGCGCCGACTATCTGGACCGGGGCATCACGCCGAACCTGTCGCGGCTGGCGGGCGAAGGGGCGACGGGGCCGATGCGGCCGTCCTTCCCCAGCGTGACCTTCCCCAACCACTACACCCTGGTCACGGGCCTGCACCCCGACCACCACGGCATCGTCGGCAACAACATGGTCGACGCCGAGCTGGGCCGGTTCTCACTGGGCAACAAGCAGGCCGTGACGGATCGCCGCTGGTGGGATCAGGGCGAGCCGATCTGGGTCACGGCGGAGAAGGTCGGGCTAAAGACGGCCACGATGTTCTGGCCGGGGTCCGAGGCCGAGATTCGCGGCGTGCGCCCGTCCTACTGGACCGAGTTCGATCAGGGCATGCCCGGCGACGCCCGCGTGGACCGGGTGCTGGCCTGGATGGACCTGCCGTCCGATCAGAGGCCGCAACTGACCACCCTCTATTTCGACATCGTCGACACCCAGGGCCATCGCCATGGTCCCGACGGGGCCGAGACGGCCGAGGCGATCCGCTCGGTGGACGCCTCCGTCGGCCGGCTGGTCGAGGGGCTGAAGGCGCGGGGGCTGTATGAGCGCACGGTCCTGGTGGTCGTGTCCGACCACGGCATGGCCGCAACCTCGCCCGAGCGGGTGACCTGGATCGACGACCTGATCGACCCGGAGGCGATCCAGATCGTCTATTCCGGGGCTGTGACCTTCCTGAACCCGGTCGCGGGTCGCGAGGCCGAGGTCGAGGCGGCGCTGCTGGGTTCGCGTCCGCATCTGGACTGCTGGAGAAAGAGCGAGATCCCGGCGCGGTTCGTGCTGGGCTCCAACCCGCGCGTCTCGGCCATCGTCTGCGCCTCCGAGCCGGGCTGGACGTTCACGACGAAGGCGCGGCCGGTGACCAAGCCGGGCGGGGCGCATGGCTATGACAACTTCTCAGCAGACATGGCGGCCATCTTCATCGCCCACGGGCCGGGCGTGGTGCAGGGGCGGCGTTTGAGCGATCTGGACAGCGTGGACGTCCAACCCTTCCTGGCGCGCCTGCTAGGTATCGACGCGCCACGCGGCGATGGGCGGGCGGAAGACACCCTGCCGGCGACGACGCGCTGAGGAGGGAACGGGCGGAGGTCACGCTCGTTTGATCGCGGGTGGCGTCAGGCTTGGCCGTTGGCCTTGATCCTGTCCCAAAACCATTGCGCAATAGGCTGAAACTCAGCCTTCCGAACGAGACCCGGACGACATGAAGACTTCCCGACTGGCGATCGCCGCCGCCCTGATGCTGTCCGCCTGCGGCCAGCCGCAACCCTCCAAGGCGCAGGAGGGCGTGTTCGCTGAACAGCCGCGTCAGGCGCCGCGCGACGCCGGGGCGATGAAGTCCAGCTTCGCCCCTGTGGTGCGCGAGGCGGCGCCCGCCGTGGTCAATATCTCGGCGCGCGGCGTGCAGCAGGTGCGTGACCCCTTCTGGGGCCTGCCAGGCCAGCGACAGACCGGCTCCATCGGGTCGGGCGTCATCGTGCGCGCGGACGGGGTGGTGGTGACGAACAATCACGTCATCGAGAACATGCAGCAGATCCGCGTCACCCTGAACGACCGGCGCGAGTACGCCGCCAGGGTGCTGCTGGCCGACTCGCGCTCCGACATCGCCGTATTGCAGCTGGAAGGCGTCGAGGGCGCCCTGCCGGTGCTGCGGATCGACGATCAGGAAGAGCAGCAGATCGGCGATCTGGTCCTGGCTATCGGCAATCCGTTCGGCGTGGGTCAGACGGTGACGACGGGCATCATTTCGGCGCTGAACCGGACCGAGACGGGGATCAGCGATTCCGGTTCCTTCATCCAGACCGACGCCGCCATTAACCCCGGCAATTCGGGCGGGGCGCTGGTGGACATGGACGGCGACCTGATCGGCATCAATACCGCCATCTTCTCGCGCACCGGGTCTTCGACCGGGGTGGGCTTCGCCGTGCCGGCGACCATGGTGAAGCGGGTGGTGGACTCGGCTATCGGCGGGGCCAAGGCTGTCGTCCGGCCGTGGCTGGGCGTGAAGGGCGACACGGTCAGCGCCGACATCGCCCGCAGCCTGGGCCTGTCGCGGCCGCAGGGCCTGATCATCACTGAGGTTTATCCGCAGGGACCGGGCGCGCGCGCCGGCTTACAGGAAGGCGACGTGATTACTGCCGTTGATGGAGCCGAAATCAACGACCAGGGGGGGCTGAACTTCCGCGTCGGCACCAAGTCGCCGAACGACACGGTAGCGGTCACGATCCTGCGCGACGGCAGGACGCAGACGGTGAACGCGCGCGTCTCGACCCTGCCGGGCGAGGCTGAACCGGGCCAGGGTGCGACCGTGGGGCAGGGCGCCTTGGCCGGTTTGCAAGGCGTGGCGTTGAACCCGGCGTTGGCGGACCGTCTCGGCGGCGATCCCTTCACCAGCGGCGTCGTGGTGACAGGTCTGCAGCGCAACAGCATCCCCGCCCGTATCGGCCTGCGGCCCAACGACCTGATCGTTCAGGTGGACGGTCGCCCCGCGACCTCGGTCGCGGCGCTGGGGCGGGCGCAGCGGGGGACGGAACTGACCATCGTGCGCGGCGGTCGCAAGCTGACCGGGCGGCTGCCCTGATCGACGCGGGAACGGCGTTGGGGATAGCTTTGCCGTTTCGTCAGGCGTGGCTTGCGTGTCGGGATGCGGCGTGTCGAATGGCGGAATGATGTTCCTGTCCTTCGCCGCCGCGCTCGCCCTGATGTCCGCCAGCGGCAGCGCCGTTCACGACGACCCCCTGACGCAGCCGATCCCAGGCAACGCCGACTGGGTGAAGCCGCAGACGCCGTTGAAGCTGTACGGCAAGACCTATTTTGTCGGGACGGGCGGTCTGAGTCTGGTGCTGATCGACACCGGCGACGGTCTGATCCTGATCGACGGCGCCCTGCCTCAGACCGTGGCGGCGACGGAGGCGAACATTCGTCAGCTGGGCTTTCGGGTGGAGGACATCCGCTACATCCTGAATACCGAGGCGCATTATGATCATTCGGGCGGTCTCGCCGCCCTGGCGCGCGACAGCGGGGCGCAGGTGATCACCAGCCCCATCGGCGCGGCGGCGCTGCGCACGGGCCGGGCCGATGGGCATGATCCGCAGGCTTCCAGCGTTCCCGAACATCCGCCGGTCGCCAACGCACGCGGCATCGAGGACGGCGAATCCGTTCGCCTGGGTGACACGGCCGTGACGGCGGTCTTCACGCCCGGCCACACGCCCGGCAGCGTTAGCTGGACGTGGAAGACCTGCGAAGGCGACGCCTGCGTGGACGTGGTGTTCGCCTCCAGTCTCAATGCGGTCGCGAGCGGATCCTTCACCTACAGGGCGCATTCAGATGTGACGGCGGCGTTGCGCGCCTCGATCGATCGGGTGGAGGCGCTGCCCTGCGACCTGCTGATCTCGGCCCATCCCGACAACTCGGGCGGGGACGTCAAGATTGCGGCCCTGCAGGCCGGCGCGACGCCCAATCCCTTCCTCGATCCATCGGCCTGCCGCGCCTATGCGGAAAGGGCGCGGGCCCGGCTTCGGGCGAGGCTGGATCGCGAAGCGTCCTAGGCGCCCTTCGTCGGCCCGCCGATGGACCAGGTATGGCCGAAGGGATCGCGGACCTGGCCGTAGCGGTCGCCCCAGAACTGGTCCTCCAGCGGCATGACCGGCACGGCGCCGGCGATCAGGGCGCGGGTCCACCATTCATCGGGATCATCGACCTGAAGATGCAGGGTCACGCCCCTGGGCTGGATGTCGGCCTCGCCAGTCCATTCGGGGAATTCGTCGGCCAGCATGAGGCTGGCGCCGTTGATCCTGAGGTGGGCGTGCATCAGCCGCTCGCCGTCCTCCGCGGGCATGCGCATGATCTCTTCGGCGCCGAAGGCCCGGCCGTAGAATTCGATGGCCGCCAAGCCGCCCTTTGAGGGAATGGTCAGATGGGGCGTGAGGCCGCCGGTCGGGCCCTGGTTCGGCTGGGGGTCGGACATGGTTCCTCCGTTCGGGCCGATAGTAGTGCGTGTAATCGGCTGAACGAACGCCTATCTCTGCTGTTCCATGAGTGATCTGTTCGAAGCCTCCGGCATCCATCCCCCTGACGCGCCCCTGGCCGACCGTCTGCGTCCGCAAACGCTGGATCAGGTCGTGGGTCAGGACCACCTGCTGGGCGAAGGCGGGCCGATCCGCCGCATGATCGAGGCCGGGCGTCTGGGCTCCATGATCCTGTGGGGACCGCCCGGTACAGGCAAGACCACCATCGCCCGGCTTCTGGCCAAGGCGGCGGGTTATGAATATCAATCGATTAGCGCTGTTTTCTCAGGCGTCGCCGACCTGAAGAAGGCGTTCGAAGCGGCGAGGATACGCCGGGCTGCGGGGCAGCAGACCCTGTTGTTCGTGGACGAGATCCACCGCTTCAACCGCGCCCAGCAGGACGGCTTCCTGCCCTTCGTCGAGGAGGGGGTCGTGACCCTGGTCGGCGCCACGACCGAGAACCCGTCTTTCGAGTTGAACGGGGCGCTGCTGTCGCGGAGCCAGGTCTATGTGCTGAAGCGTCTGGACGATGCGGCGCTGGATCAACTGCTGGACCGGGCGGCGGCTCTGATGGAGCGGCCCCTGCCGCTGACGCCCGAGGCGCGCCACGCCATGCTGGCCCTGGCCGACGGCGACGGGCGTTATCTGCTGACCATGTCGGAGGTGCTGTTCGATCTGCCTGGCCCAGACCGGGGAGGCGA
>CAYWDO010000017.1:0-2864 GCA_964456995.1 uncultured Brevundimonas sp. | reverse complement strand
CAGGCCGACCCCCTGTCCATCATGGTCGCCAATGCGGCCAAGGACACCTACGACTTCCTGGGCAGTCCTGAGGGCGAACTGGCGCTGGCCCAGGCCGTCGTCCATCTGGCCACGGCGCCCAAGTCGGTGGGGGTCTATGAGGCCTTCAAGGCGGCGAAGAAGGCGGCGCATGAGACCGGCTCCCTGATGCCGCCCGCCCATATCCGCAACGCCCCGACCAAGTTGATGAAGTCGCTCGGCTACGGCAAGGGCTACCAGTACGATCCCGACACGCCCGAGGGCTTCTCGGGCGCCAACTTCTTCCCTGACGAGATGGAGCGTCGCACCTTCTACAAGCCCAAGGGCGAGGGGCATGAGGAGAAGGTCAAGGCGCGGCTGGAACGCTGGGCGGCGATGCGGGCGCGGGCGCAGAAGGAAGGCTGAGACGGGGTCCGCGTTGAAGCGAGGCCGTGGGGTTCCTAAGTCCTGCGTCCCTCAGTTGTGAAATGCGTACCGCCATGAATCTCAATCAGGTCACAGTCGAAACGACGGACATTCCGCGCGCCAAAGCCTTCTATCAGCGGCTGGGGCTGACCATGATCGTGTCCAGCGATCACTATGCCCGCTTTGTCTGCCCCGGCGACGGATCGGGGGCGCCCGCGACCTTTTCGATCCACCTGGCCGATCAGGTGACGCCGGGCGGGGCCGGCATCTATTTCGAGTGCGCCGATCTGGACGAGCGGGTGGCGGCGCTGAAGGCGGCGGGCGTGGCGTTCGATCATGATCCGGTGGATCAGACCTGGCTGTGGCGCGAAGCCTGGCTGCGCGATCCCGACGGCAATCGTCTCTGCTTCTATTGGGCGGGCGAGAACCGGATGAACCCGCCGTGGCGCGTTGCGGGTTCCTGATCGCCGTTCATTGTTAACTATGGCCGTTCGGGCCTAGCCTCTCGCTGATCGGCAACCTGGGGAGGGAATGATGATCGATATTGCGAGACGGAGGGCGACGCCCTGGCATCTGTGGGTCGTGGGCGTCGTGGCGGTTCTATGGAACGCCTTCGGCTGCTGGGACTACACAATGACCCATCTGAAGGGGGAAGTTCACCTGCGCGCCTTCGGCATGACCGACGCGCAGATCGCCTATTTCGACGCCATGCCCGCCTGGACCCACGCGACCTGGGCCATCGGGGTGTGGGGCGGCCTGCTGGGTGCTCTGTTGCTGCTGGCCCGCAGGCGGTGGGCCACGCCCGTCTTCGTCCTGTCGTTCCTCGGCTTCTTGGGCGGGCAGATCTACAACCATGTCCTGTCCGATGCGTCGGCTGTGGCCGGGCCGAATGCCTGGGTGATGAACGTCATCATCGGGGCGGCTTGCGTCTTCTTCATCTGGTACGCCTCGGCCATGGCGAAGAGGGCGGTCCTCCGCTAAAGGCTCGGCGGGTGAAAACCCGCCAGCCCGCTTCCCTGACCGAAGAAGACATCGCCGCCGTCCGTTCGTGGGTCATCCACGAGGACGCGCACATCATCGCCTTCAACAAGCCATCCGGCCTGTCGAGCCAGGGCGGACGCATTCAGGCCCACACCCTGGACGACCTGCTGTGGGCCTTTGCGCGTTCGAACGGCAAGCGGCCGGAACTGGTGCATCGGCTGGACCGCGACACCTCGGGCGTCATCCTGGCGGCCAAGACCAAGCCGGCGGCGGGTTTCCTGGGCAAGGCCATGCAGATGCGCCGGTTCCAGAAGACCTATCTGGCCCTGGTGTCAGCCGCCCCTGAACCCAGGTCGGGCCGCATCACCGCTGCCCTGCGCCGCGAGGAGATCGGGCGGGAGAGCTATATGCGCGTGGTCGAGTTCGATGCGCCGGGCGCGCAAGGCGCCGTCAGCGGCTATCGCACCCTGGCCGCCAGCGAGGACGGGGCCCTGGTTGAGCTGTCGCCCGAGACGGGGCGGATGCACCAGTTGCGCGTCCACATGGCCTCGGTCGGACTGCCTCTGGTCGGGGATGTGCGCTATGGCGGGGCTCTGACCTTCGCCGGTCGCGGGGCGTCGCGGTTGATGTTGCACGCGGCCAGGTTGTCGTTCCCGCATCCTGAAGGCGGCGAGCGGGTGACGCTGGAAGCGGCGCCGCCTGAGGACTTCGCCGCCTTGCAGGCGGCGGCGGGACTCTAGGCGGTTCAGCGCCGGTTCAACTTGAAGGCGGAACATCCGTCCCGGCTCGACGCTATGCGAGCAGGGAGAACGCCGCATGAAACGCCTGACCTTTAGCCTGATCGCCGTATCCGCTCTGGCCTTGAGCGCCTGCGCCAGCCTAGCGCCCTATGGCCCGCAACAGGCCGAACGGGGGCAGGGATTCAGCGAGCAGCGGATCGAATCCAACCGTTTCCGCGTCACCTATAACGGCGTGGGCGCCATCGGGCCGGTGGCGGACCGCGCCCTGTTCCGCGCGGCGCAACTGACCGTCGATCAGGGCTATGACTGGTTCGAGGTGACGCAGCGCTGGATCGACGGCCGCCCCGACAGCGCGGGCGGCGTGCGTCCCAGCGTGTCCGTCGGCGCAGGCTCCAGTCGCTATGGCGGCTACCGGGCGTCTGGCGTCGGCGTGGGGCTGGGTCTCGATCTCAGCGGGCCGCAGCCGACTTCGACCACGCTGGAAATCGTCATGGGACGCGGTCCACGCCCCGATCGCCCGGACGCCTATGACGCGCGCGGGGTTCAGGACGCGATCCGCACGAGGCTGTAGGCCGTTTACAATGGCTAAGCTTGATCCCGACTAGAAAATTACTGACCGCAGAAATGAGTATTTCTTGGTCTCTATTGGCATCGGGATTGCGGGCGGTCGGGGCGGCAGGCCTGGGCGGACGCGCCGCCTCGTACAATTGTCCCTTTTTT
>CAYWDO010000016.1:5250-30723 GCA_964456995.1 uncultured Brevundimonas sp. | reverse complement strand
CGAAAGCCAGGCCTCCGGCGGCGGCCAGCAGTTTGCGGCGATCAAGCGCGAAGCCGGTCATCAGAAACGCACCCGGATGCCGGTGGTCAGGTTCCTGCCCCCGTGGATGTAGATGGCGCTGTGATCCTGGAGATCACCCGCCGGCGCCAATTCTCCCGGCACGATCACGTTGCGCGCATT
Source organism: uncultured Brevundimonas sp. (assembly GCA_964456995.1). Taxonomy (GTDB): domain Bacteria; phylum Pseudomonadota; class Alphaproteobacteria; order Caulobacterales; family Caulobacteraceae; genus Brevundimonas. Next base: position 30,543 of record CAYWDO010000016.1, on the reverse strand, counting down.
GTCGAACAGGTTCCGCACCGAGAAGAAGGCTTCCCACCCGCCTTCCAGGCGATAGCTGCCGGACAGGTTGGTGTCCCAATAGGCGTCGAACCAGGAGGGCGTGGTCGAGCGGTATTTCTGGTCCGTCCAGACATTGTTCATGAACAGCTTCACCGGCCCCTTGCGATAGGACAGGGACAGGGTGGCCAGTTTGTCGGCCACCCGCACGATGGGGATGTCGGGATCATTCTTCATGAACGAGCCGCGGACAGACAGGCCGTCCAGCACGCCCGGCAGATAGCTCATCTCGTGGCTGAATTCGAACTCATAGCCCTGGATGTTGATGGCTTCGCCGTCGACGGTGCGGGTGGTTTCAAAGATATAGTCGGCGTAGTCGTCGCCGGTGTAGCCGAACTCCTCGGCGGTCAACTCAACCGTCTGGAACAGGCCCTTGATCTTGTTGCGATAGTACCCGACGGCGATCATGCCGACGGGCTCAAAATAGTGCGATACGCGCACCGAATAGTTGTCGGACAACTCCGGCTCCAGCCCTGGATTTGGCGTGCGCACGATCCGGTTCACATCGTCGACGCTCCAGACGCCGGCCAGTTGGCTGACTTCCGGCCTGCGGATGGTGCGGCTGTAGCCGACCTGCAGATCCGTATTATCGGTAACGGCGAACTTGGCTGAGGCGCTGGGGAAGAAGTGATCATACTCGCCGCGCCGATCCGCCATCGGCAGGCTCAGATACTGATACTTCAACCCCTCGATCGTCGTAGCGCGTCCAGTGGTTGCGCTGACGGCATAGCCGGCGGCCGCGACCTCCTCCGGCGACCGCGCGTCAGCCTCGCGCGCCGAGGTCTCTGTTCGTTCCCAACGCAGGCCGGCGCGCAGCTTGAGCCGGGGCGTCAGTTCCGCCGTAGCCATGGCGTAGGCCGCGTCGGTCGCCTCTTCAAAGTGACGACGGTTGGCGACGTTGGCGTTGTACCAGTTGGTCGGAGACAGCACCTGAGCCCAATCGCCCGGATTGTTCAGATACATCTGACCCAGCTTGTACATGCTGGGCAGATAGAATTCGCTGTAGCCGTTCAGCGTCGTGATCGAGATCCCGCTGTCCGCGTAGGAACCCTGGTTGGTGCTCTGTATGGCCTGCAACAACTGGCCGTTCGAGAGCGCGCCGACGTACTTGTACAGATAGTTGTCCGACTGATTGTCATAGTCGTACTCGCCCGTCTGGCTCTTTATGCCGGTCTTGAACACGACGGGCACGGCGCCGATGTCGGTCGCATAGGTCAGGTTCAAGGCCCCGCCGGTCATCTTCACCTCGGCTGAGCTGGCGTTGCGCAGGCGGATCGTCGGCGTGCCGGCGATGCTGAACGACGAGGCCTGGCTCCAGTCCGGTCCGCTCACTTGCTGGATGCGCCACGCCTGCCCGAAGTAGTCGCCCGGTGCGCGCGTCGCCGAGAAGTTGCCGGTGGAAACCGGCAGCGTGGTCATGGTGTAGACCGCGCCCTTCTCGCCGAGCGGATCATAGGTGCTGGTCGAGCTGGAATAGGCCAGATGGCCATCAACCCTCAGCCCGCCGCGTTGATACTCGAAGCCGGGCACCAGATTGCGCCCCTGCCCCTTCTTGAAGGTGACGGTGTTTTCCGCCGTCATCGTCGTTGCGCCGGCCGGCTGCCGGGTCGTAAAATCAAAGACGGAATCCCCCTGAACACCGCGCGTGCGAGAGCCCGTCGTGAACAGCGGCGCGGTCGATCCCGCCCAGATCGTTCCCCGGTTCAGCATGGCGACCATGGACAGGGTCAGGTTGTCGGTCGCTCGGAAATCCACGTTAAGCGACGCCGACGCACGCGAAATCTCGCGCGTTCCCATGGCTGTCTCGATGCTGTTGATCGCCAGCGGCGCAGGGTTCGCCGCCGTCTTCACATAGTTGCGGCTGAGCGTGATCTGCTCCTGCTCGGCGTACATGTTGGACACGCTGGCCGAGGCCACCACCCCCAGGCGACGACCGAAGAAGACGTCGGAATACTCGACCTGCGCATTGGGCAGGAAGCGCTGATCGCCGTAGCCCCCCTCCGCCGGCCCCGTGCGGCGGCTGTCGTCCCACTGGTTCGAATGGGTCGTCGTGCTGACCTGGGCCATGATCCGACGCCCACGACGGTCGAAGGCGCGCTTGGTGCGGACATTGATGGTGCCTGCGGGAGCGTTGGCGTCGACATCGGCGCTGACGGTCTTGGATATTTCTATCGAGTCCAGGCCGCTCAGCGACATCTGTTCGAAGCTGAACGAACGAGACGCGCCTGCGCCGTCATTGGCGTCGGCCGAGGCCAGATTGACCCCGTTCAGCGTCACCCCCGTATAGGCCGACGGCATGCCCCTCAGCGAAACCGTCCGCACCGTTCCGTCACCTATGCTGTCCGTATCGACGCCCGGCATGAACTTGATGAACTCACCCGGATTTCCCTCCGAGATGTCGCCGTAGGATTCGGCGGACAGGCTGTTCTTGATGTCCATCGACTGACGCTGGGACATGATGGCCCGCGCATCGCCCTCTCGCACGCCGACCACGACGACGTCGCTAACCCGCACCGCGTCGCTCATCCGCGCCATGGCGACATCCACGCGCGCCGCCTGCCCGTCAGACACCACGACCTCGGACACCTGATCAGGGTAGCCGGAAAAGCTGACCGTTATCTGCGCCGGGCCGGCGGCCAGGTCCGTCAGCCGAAAAGCGCCGCCCTCCCCCGAGGTCACGGTGCGCTTGACGCCTTCGGCGTCCACAACCTGCACGCTGGCGTTGCGCATATACTCGCCCGTCGCCGGGTCGATCACCGCGCCCGTGATCTGGCCCCTGCCCGCGCGAGCCTGCGCCGCGCTGACGCCGAGCGTCAGGGTGCGGCCCGTATCGGAAGTGATGACCAGGCCGGACCCTCGCAGCGCCAGACGGACGCCCTCGCGGGCGTCATAGGCGCCGGTGACGGCAGACACTCGCCGGCCGACGAGATCCGCCCGAGCCGCGAGAATCTGCAGTTCGGCCTGACGCCCCAATTCGGGCACGCCGCTTTGCGCGGCCTGCGCCTCGACATTGAACCGGCGGCTTTGGGCGGACGCCGGGTCCGACGCCATGATCGCCATCACTGAAACGCTTGCGGCCAGCACGGCCTTAACACCAACCATCGAACTCATTCCGCATCCCCGAGCATCAACCACACTCGACGGACCACGATGAGCCAGACGGGGCTCCCCTCCACTTTAGAGCCGAAGTTTATTGTGAAGATTTGACGACCGACGACGGGTCGCCAAGGACAATTTTGTCCGGATACACGTCAATATTCACATTAAGTACTTGAGCGCTCGCGCGCGCAAAGCCTTCAGCGTCGCGCGCATTGAATACGCCGACGACACGCTCGCCCGAAATGGCTGGAGCGACCTGGATGACCTTTTGGCTGTAGCGATTAAACTCTTCGGCGGCTTCGCCCAGGCGCTCGCCGTCCAGCATGATCAGGCCGTCGCGCCAGGCGAGACGACGCTGCAGCTGCTCATCCTTTAACCGCGAGACCAGCAGTCCCTGGGCAGAGGTCAGGCGCATGGCTTCACCCTGGCGCAAGACGGTCCTTGCGCCCGCCGGCCCCCGCACCTTCACAACGCCCTCCGACACCATGACGTCGGTGAAGCCGCGCTCTTTTCGCACGGAGAAGGCGGTGCCGACGGCCGTGACGGTGGCCGATCCTGCCGTCACGACGAAGGGTCGCGCGACATCCTTTTCGACCTGGAACCAGGCCTCGCCCTGTCGCAGTTCGACGCTCCGCTTGTGCTCGGAATACCTCACGGCGATTTCAGCGTCGGCGTTCATCACCGTGCGCGAACCGTCCTCCAACGCCAGACGCCGCACCTCTTCGCGCGTCGTGCGATATGTGCGGCGATTGATCAGCGCCACGCCGACGCCGGTCAGAGCCACGCTGGCGGCCAGCGCCCCTCCCGCCAGAAAACCTCGACGCGCCAGGCGAGGCGAAAAGCTGTCGGACCGATCCTCTGGCGCCCCCGGCCTCTGCACGCCGACCGCCGTCGCCCATACCGCGCTGGCTCGCACGAAGGCTGCGTCGTGGCGGGGGTCCAGCGCGCGCCACTGTTCGAGGCTCGCACGTTCGCTGTCCGTCAGACCTCGGTCGTCGGCGACGACCCAGTCCGCCGCGCGGCGCTCGATTTCCATATCGCTGTTCACCACCATGCGCGGCGCCTGCCTCGCCCCAGACGCTCAGCCTCGGCGCCGTTCTGATCCGCAGCCTCCCTCAGCGCGGCCAGGAGCAGGCGCAAGGCCGTGGCGGCGCGCTTCTCGATCGTGCTTTCCGGTACGCCCAGCCGACGAGCGATCTCCTTTTGCGACAGGCCTTCTATCCGGCGCATCCACAGCACCTGGCGGGGTTTCTCTGGCAGGGACTGAATCATTCTGACGACATGCCGCAGTTCATCCCGATCCGCCGCAACCCGCTCCGGGTCGGGCTCCTCATCTACGATGAATGTCTCGCCGATATCCGCCACGACCGTCATGGGCGTCAAACGCGCCCGTCGCATGTGCTCGAGCACGATGCTGCGCGCGACGGTGAAGAAATAGGCGCGCGGCTCCCGGATAGCGTCGACGCAAGCCAGGGCCGAGAACCTGGCGTAGGCCTCCTGAATGACGTCATCCTCATCGACCACCGACAGCGAGGAATGACGCAGCCAACGCCGGACGTCGCCTTCATGAGGCGTGATGCTGGCGGCGATCCACGCAATCCTGTCAGGCACAACCCGCTCCGATCAAAGAAGGCTGGCCTCTAAGCGGCGGTCGCAATGGTTTTGCGACAACACAGAAGAGTGAGAGAAATTAGAAATGCTAGCCACCGCTAGGTTTTCTGCGCATTTTCGTGTCAGCAAATAGCCCCTATAAACATCGGTATTTTAGCCTTGCAGCCTTGGCGTCCAGGACGGTCCCAGGCGCGCGCAGGGTTCCGATGCCCGGTGGAGCCTCAATCCGATAACCGATAGCCCACGCCGGGTTCCGTCAGGATCAACCGAGGCTGGGCCGGGTCAGCCTCCAGCTTCTGACGCAGTTGGCCAATGACCACGCGCAGGTACTGGGTGTCGTCGGCGTGGGCCTTGCCCCAGACGGCGGTCAGCAGGTCGCGGTGGCCGACCACCTTCCCGGCGTTGCGCGCCAGATGGGCCAGGACGTCGTATTCCTTGGGCGTGACGCGCACGGCCTCGCCCGCGCGCGTGATCAGGCGGCGTTCCAGGTCGATGACCACCTCCCCCGCCGTCAGAGGCCCCGTCGCCTCGGCGCGCGGCGCGGCCTGACGCAGGTTGGCGCGGACCCGGGCCAGCAGTTCGCCGACGCCGAAGGGCTTTTCGACATAGTCGTCAGCGCCCAGATCCAGGGCCGCGATCTTCTCGGCCTCCTTGTCGCGCGCCGACAGGATGATGATCGGCCCTGAATAGAACTCACGGGCGCGGGCCAGCACGTCCTTGCCGTCCATGTCGGGCAGGCCGAGGTCCAGCACCACGGCGTCGGGGCTCCACAGGGCGATGCCGCGCAGACCCTCCTGCCCGCTGTCGGCGCGGCGCGGCTCATAGCCGGCGGCGTCCAGCGCCGGGGACAGGAAGCGGTGGATCTGGGGCTCGTCGTCGATGACGAGAATCTGGGGACGAACGGCGGCCATGCGGCGGACCTTAGAGCAGGCTCGGGTGGGTGACGACGGCCTTGGGCAGGCTGATCAGGATACGGGTTCCTTTCTTGGCGCCGTCGGGTCCGTCCATGATCGGGCTGGCGGCGGCGATGCGGCCGTTCATGGCCTCGACGAAGCCCTTGGCGATGGCCAGACCCAGCCCGGCGCCCTTGTTGCGGTCGGATGGCTCCTCCATGCGGCGGAACTTGTCGAAGACCCGCTCCAGCTCGGCGGTCGGGATGCCCTTGCCCTCGTCCTCGATGGAGATGACCACCGCGCCCCGGTCCTCATAGGCCGCCAGTTCGACCGTCGAGCCGTCGGGGCTGTAGACGATGGCGTTTTCCAGAATGTTGACCAGGGCCTGTTCCAGCAGCCCCTGATCGACCATGACCAGGCTGAGCTGAGCCGGGAAGTCGCGGGTCATCTTGCGGGCGCCCAGACGCCGCGCCACCCGCTTGCCCGCCGCGTTCAGCACGTCGCGCACGTCGACCCAGTCGGCGCGGATATTCAGCCCCCCGCCCTCCAGCCGGGTCATGTCCAGCAGGTCGCCGACATAGCGGCTGAGGCGCTCGGCCTCCTCGCGGATCGACAGCAGCAGGTCGGCGCGGACCTCGGGCTTCAGCTTGTCGCCGAGATCAATCAGCGTGGTCGAGGCGCCCAGCACCGTGGACAGGGGCGTCCGCAGGTCATGGCTGACCGAGTTCATCAGCGCGCCCCGGAAACGGTCGGTGCGGCGCAGGGTCTCGGTCTCGACCGCCTGACCGGCCAGATCGGCGCGCTCGACCGCCACCGCGCCCTGGTCCAGGAGGGCGAGCGCCAGCTTCTCCTCGTCCGAGCCGGGCGACAGGGCCGCCGCCTCGATCCCGGCGACGCCCGCGCGGTCCCGCACGCCTTGCAGCGGGCGGAAGGTCCAGCGCGCCTGCGGCAGGGTGCCGGTGCCGTGACCCGCCGGTTCGCCTTTCTCCCAGGCCCAGCGCGCGGCGGCCATAGCCTCGGCGTCCAGCGGGGTCTTGGTCGGCGCGCCAGCGACCAGGGTCAGTTCGTCGTTGACGGGCAGAAGCACCACGGCCCCCGCCCCCGCCGCCGCCGCCGTCTGCTCGGCAAGAATGCGCGCGGCGGTGGTCCGGTCGCCCACGCCGGTCAGCCTCTGACTGGCGGCCAGCAGGGCCGACACGGCAGAGGCCCGGCGCTGCGCTGTCTTCGCCTGCTCGCGCACCCGTCCGGCCAGGAAGCCTGTTGTCAGGGCCACGGCCCAGAAGACGATTAGGGTCAGGAAATCGGTCGGCGAGCCGATGGCGAAACTATATTTCGGCTGAAGAAACAGGAAGTTGTAGGTCAGGAAGGCGACCGTCGCCGCCGCCAACGCCGGGCGCAGGCCATAGAGCACACCCGCCGCCAGCACCGCCGACAGGTAGATGACGCCCAGATCGACCCGCTCGAAGGTCCGGTCCAGCAGCAGGGCCAGGCCCGTCGCCGCCACGACGCAGGCGGCGCCGACCGCATAGCCGCGCCAGCCGCCGGTCAGACGCAGACGCGGCTCCCGCAGCGTCTTCTCCTCCAGATCGACCCCGTCGGTGATGACGTGAACCGCGACGCCGCGGGCCTGGCGCAGCAGTTCCGCCGCCAGCGACCGCCCCAGCCATTCGGACAGGCGACTGTCGCGCCCCTTGGCCAGGACGATCTGGGTGACGTTGTTCTGATGGGCGTGATCCATGACGGCGCGCACCACGTCGTCGCCGCTCAGGACCACCGTCCGCCCGCCCAGTTGCTCGGCCAGCTTCAGCGCGTCCGACAGCTTGCCCGCCGAGCCCACGCCGTGCCGCGCGCCCGAGGGTCGGTCGACGTGGGTCACGGTCCAGGGCGCGTCCATCATCATGTCCGACAACCGTCGACCGGCGCGGACCAGGGGCGCGGCCATGGCGTCGCCGGCGATCAGCACCAGAATCCGCTCGCCCGCCGCCCACGGCCCCGGCACCCCCTGCTCGCGCAGTCGGGCCACCAGCTGATCATCCACCGTCTGGGCCGCGCGGCGCAGCGCCAGCTCGCGCAGGGCCGTCAGGTTCTCGACCTTGAAGAAGTTGTCCGAGGCCAGCCGCGCCGTCTCCGGCACATAGACCTTGCCCTCGGCCAGACGCTTGCGCAGTTCCTCCGGGGTGATGTCCACCAGTTCGATGTCGTCGGCGCGCGACAGGGCGCTGTCCGGCACACTTTCACGTTGCCTGACGCCGGTGATGCGCAGCACCACGTCCGACAGGCTTTCCAGGTGCTGGACGTTCAGGGTGGTCCAGACGTCGATCCCGGCGTCGAGGATCTCCTCCACGTCCTGCCACCGCTTGGGATGGCGCGATCCGGGCGCGTTGGAGTGGGCGTATTCGTCGACCAGCAGCAGGCCGGGGCGGCGCGCCACGGCGCCGTCGAGGTCGAACTCCAGCAGGGTCCGGTCGCGATAGGCGATGGGGCTGCGGGCCATGACCTCCAGCCCGCGCAGCAGGCTCATGGTCTCCTTGCGGCCGTGGGTCTCGACCACGCCGACGACGACATCATCGCCCTCGGCTTTGCGGCGGCGCGCGGCGCGCAGCATCTCATAGGTCTTGCCGACGCCAGGCGACATGCCCAGAAAAACCTTCAGCCGCCCACGCTTTCGCGGGGCGGCCGGGGTCTTGGTCGTCGGGAGGATGGGCGGCGCCATCAGCCCTCCGCGGCGGGACGAGGGAAGCGCGCGTCCAGCGCCATATTGGTCAGCAGCACATTGACGCGCGGCTGGCCCAGCACGCCGAAGGTTCGGCCTTCGACATGCTGTTCGATCACCTTGCGCACCTGCGCCTCCCCTACCCCGCGCGCGCTGGCGATGCGGGCGACTTGCAGCTCAGCGTAGGCCGGAGAGATATGCGGGTCGAGGCCCGAGGCCGAGGTGGTCACGGCGTCGGCGGGGATAACCGCCGCCGTTCCGATGTCAGCCCTGAGCGCATCGGCGTCCGTCTTGACCCGGGCGATCAGGTCCGGGTTCAGCGGGCCGAGGTTGGAGCCGGACGAGGCCGCGGCGTCATAGCCGTCGCCCGCCGCCGAAGGGCGCGGATGCAGATAGACCGGCTCCGCAAAGGTCTGGCCGACCAGGGCCGAGCCCACGACCTTGCCGGCCTTGTCCCGGACCAGGCTGCCGTCGGCCTGCTCCGAGAAGACCGTCTGGGCCACGCCCGTCACCGCGAACGGATAGGCGACGCCCAGAACCCCGGTGAACAGGGCGATCATCACGACCGCCGGACGGATGTGGTTCAGCATCAGAAGGTCGCCTTCACGCTGGCTGCGACGCGACCGTCATAGGCGGCGCCGAAGTCGTGTTCGTCGGTGTCGAAATAGCGGACGTCCAGCGCCAGATGGTCGGTCAGCTGATAGGCCGCGCCCAGGTTCCAGGTGGTGTAGTCAAAGTCAGACGACACCCACTGGCGCCCCACCGCCGCCGAGATCGTCCACTTGTCGGCCGGGCTGATCGCGCCGTTGATCTCGGCATAGGTCGCCTCGTCCTCGGACGCGCCGAAGAAGTCGGGCGAGTAGTAGATCGCCGCCCCCAGGGTGGCCGGGCCGACCGCGCGCGACGTCGCGGCTTTCAGCTCGACATAGTCATAGTCAGCGCCGTCCGGCTGGCCGGCGTAGAAATAGCTGACCACGCCGAAGTCCCAGTTGAAGCCGCCGAACTCGGGCCGGACGCCGGCGTAGAGGTCGATCTCGGCGTCGGTGTCGGCGTCCCCGGCGAAGGAGACGTTGCCGGCCCAGGCTCCGGCGTAGAAGGCTCCTTGCGTCACATCGACCCCGGCTGAAATCGCCAGATCGCCTTCGGTCTGGCTGACGCCCCGGAAGACATAGTCGGAGCCGACGGCGGCGTTGAAGCCGACCTCAGGGCCGGTCTTTTGCGACGCGGCGTCCTGGGCCTTTGCCGGGGTGCTGCACAGCCCCAGGGCGATGATGGCCACCAGGCAGGCGCCGCCGAACAGGGCGTCGTTGGCGCCCGAGACCTTCGAAGAGTTACGTTTACGCATGAGAGTTTCCTTGACGTCTCAGGGCGGGCTTCAGGCCAGGCCGAGAGCGGAGATGACGATGTCGATGAGCTTGATGCCGACGAAGGGCGCGATCAGACCGCCCAGGCCGTAGATCAGCAGGTTGCGGCCCAGCAGCTTCCCCGCCCCCACGGCGCGGTACTTCACCCCGCGCAGCGCCAGCGGGATCAGGGCGATGATGACCAGGGCGTTGAAGATGACCGCCGACAGGATGGCGCTTTCCGGGCTGGACAGCTTCATCACGTTCAGCGCCGCCAGCGACGGCAGGCCGACCACGAACATCGCCGGGATGATGGCGAAATACTTGGCCACGTCGTTGGCGATGGAGAAGGTGGTCAGGGCGCCGCGCGTGATCAGCAGTTGCTTGCCGACCTCGACGATCTCGATGACCTTGGTGGGGTCGCTGTCGAGGTCGACCATGTTGCCGGCCTCGCGGGCGGCTTGCGAGCCGGTCTGCATGGCCACGCCGACGTCAGCTTGGGCCAGAGCCGGAGCGTCATTGGCCCCGTCGCCGCACATGGCGACCATGCGTCCCTTGGCCTGTTCGGCCTTGATCAGGCGCATCTTGTCCTCGGGCGTCGCCTCGGCCAGGAAGTCGTCGACCCCGGCCTCGGACGCGATCGCCGCCGCCGTCACCGGGTTGTCGCCGGTGATCATGACGGTGCGCAGACCCATGCGGCGCAGATCGGCGAAGCGCGCCTTCACGCCCGGCTTGACCACGTCCTTCAGGTGAATGACCCCGACCAGGGCGTCGTTCTCGGTCACGGCCAGAGGCGTGCCGCCCGAGCGGGCGATGCGGTCCACGGCGGCGCGGAACTCGGCGGGTGCGGCGCTTTCGGCCATGCCCAGGGATTTCAGCACGGCGTCGACCGCGCCCTTGCGCCACGACTGGCCGTCCGCTTCCAGACCCGACTGGCGGGTCACGGCGCTGAACGGGATGGTCTTGGCGCCGACAGGCAGGTCGCCCATCACGCCGGCGTTGCGGCCCAGCTCGACGATCGAGCGGCCTTCCGGCGTCTCGTCGGCCAGCGAAGCCATGACCGCCGCCCGCATCGCCACGTCGGGACGCACGCCCGGCACGGTGATGACTTCCGTGGCCATGCGGTTGCCGAAGGTGATGGTGCCGGTCTTGTCGAGCAGCAGGGTGTCGACGTCGCCTGCCGCCTCCACCGCACGGCCCGAGGTCGCCAGCACGTTCACCTTCAGCAACCGGTCCATGCCGGCGATGCCGACCGCGGACAGCAGTCCCCCGATCGTCGTCGGGATCAGGGTGATGAAAAGGGCGCCCAGGACGATGGGGTCCAGCTTGATCCCGGAATAGGCGCCGAGACCCAGCAGGCTGGCCACCGCGATCAGGAAGACCAGGGTCAGTCCGGCCAGCAGCACCGAAAGCGCCAGCTCGTTCGGCGTCTTGCGACGGTCCGCGCCCTCGACCATGGCGATCATGCGGTCGAGGAAGGTGGCGCCGGGGGCCGAGGTGATGCGCACCTTGATCCAGTCGGAGACGACCGTGGTGCCGCCGGTGACGGCCGAGCGGTCGCCGCCGCTTTCCCGGATCACCGGGGCGCTTTCGCCGGTGATGGCGGCCTCGTTGACCGAGGCGACGCCTTCGATGATCTCGCCGTCCGACGGGATGACGTCACCGGCCTCGACCAGGACGATGGAGCCGATCTCCAGCTCCCCCGCCGGGGTGGGGACCACCGTGCCGGTCTTCGGATCGACGATCAGCTTGGCCTTGGTGGTGACGCGGGTGGCCCTCAGGGAGTCCGCCGCCGCCTTGCCGCGCCCTTCGGCGATGCTTTCGGCGACGTTGGCGAACAGGACCGTGGCCCACAGCCACAGCGCCAGCTGGATGGCGAAGCCCGCCGCCTGGCCGCTGGCCACCGCCACGACCGCCGAAGCGGTCGCCAGCAGGGCGACGATCCAGGCGGCGAAGATCACCGGGTTCCTGAGCAGTTTGGTCGGGTTCAGCTTGACGACAGCGTCGCCGAGCGCCCGGCCGAGCATAGCCCCGGACAGCCCGCCCGCGATGGGCGTTGACCGGGGGCTCGACGGATCGAGCGTGACTTGAGTCATGGGATTATCCGATCAGAACCGGGCCACGACCTGGAGCATGTCGAAATGCTCCCCGATCGGACCCAGCGAGAGGGCGGGGAAGAACTGCAGGCCGCCGAGGATCAGGATCACCCCGATCAGCAGGCCGATGAACAGCGGGCCATGGGTCGGCAGGGTCCCGGTCGAAGGCGCCAGCTTGGGCTTGGCGACCAGGGCGCCGGCGACGGCCAGAACCGCGATGGCGGGCACGAACCGGCCCAGCAGCATGGCCAGACCCAGGGTGGTGTTCCACCAGGGGGCGTTGGCGGTCAGACCCGCAAAGGCCGAACCGTTGTTGCCGGTGGCCGAGGTATAGGCATAGAGGACCTCGGACAGGCCGTGCGGCCCCTTGTTGAGCAGACCGGCCAGGGCTTCGGGCAGGACCGCAGCCACGGCCGAGAAACCCAGCACCGACAACGGCACGACCAGAACCGACAGCATGGCGAACTGAATCTCGCGCGCCTCGATCTTCTTGCCCAGGTATTCAGGCGTGCGACCGACCATCAGGCCCGCCACGAAGACCGCCAGCATGGCCATCAGCACCATGACGGCGATGCCCGACCCGATCCCGCCGGGCAGGATCTCGCCCAGTTGCATCAGGAACATGGTCACAGCCCCGCCCAGCGGCATGTAGCTGGCGTGCATGGAGTTGACCGAGCCGTTCGAGGCGCCGGTCGTCTGCGCCGCCCAGGCCACGGAGGACGGCACGCCGAAGCGGACCTCCTTGCCCTCCATATTGCCGACCGACGCATCCACGCTGGCGGCGATGGCGGCCGGCGTCGGTTGGCTTTCGATGACGTAGAGGGCCGATGCTGCGCCGCCCAGCAGGATGATCGCCGCGATCACCAGGGCGCGCACGTCCTTCTTGGCCAGGACGCTGCGACCGAAGGCGAAGAAGGCCGCCCAGCCCAGGACGTTGATGCTGATCGCCGTGATCAGATTGGTCAGCGGCGTCGGATTCTCCAGCGGGTGGGCCGAGTTGACGTTGAACACGCCGCCGCCGTTGATGCCCAGTTGCTTGATCGCCAGTTGGCTGGCGGTCGGGAACAGGCTGATCGTCTGCGAGCCGCCTTCCAGCGTCGTCGCATTGGCCGAGGCCGCCAGCGACTGCACCACGCCCAGCCCGGCCAGAACCACGGCCACGATGAAGGCGATGGGCAGCAGGACATAGAGGCTGGTGCGCGTCAGGTCGGCCCAGAAGTTGCCGACGCCCTCGCCACGATTGGCGATGAAGGCGCGGGCGAGCGCGGCGGCGATGGTCGCGCCGGTGGCCGCCGAGACGAAGTTCTGCACCGTCAGGCCGACCATCTGGGTGAAGGTCGACAGCGTCGTTTCGCCGCCATAGCTCTGCCAGTTGGTGTTGGTGACGAAGCTGACAGCGGTGTTGAAGGCCAGGTGCGGGCTGACGCCGTCAAAGCCCTGCGGGTTCATCGGCAGGACGCCTTGCAGACGCAGAATGGCGTAGAGCAGGACAAAGCCCGCCAGGTTGAAGGCCAGCAGGGCGCCGGCATAGCCCAGCCAGCCCTGGCTGCGCGTCGGGTCCACCCCGGCGGCGCGATAAAACAGGCCCTCGACCGGCTTCAGCACCGGGTCCAGCCAGGTGCGTTCGCCGTTCCAGACGCGCGACATATAGATCCCGATCGGCCAGCCGAGCATGACGGCGAGGCCGAGGGTCAGGGCGATTTCCGCCCAACCTTGAATATTCATCTTGAGGCGGCTCCGCTCAGAACCGCTCGGGGCGCAGCAAGGCCGCGACCATATAGGCGGCGATGACGAGGGCGCCGGCGCCCCACAGGACGTTCAGCACCATCGTCACAACCTCTTCAACGCAACAGCGAGGGCGGCGAAGGCCAGGAAAGCCCCGCCGCCAATCGCCAGAAAGATCACATCGGCCATGCCGAAAGCCTCCAGCTCAGTTAGAGCCGGAAGAGACGCTTTCAGGGCGTAAGAGGGCCATGCGGAAAGCGGAGCCGGGCATAAGGCGCGCATAAAGAGGCCGCCGCCAGCTTCACGTCCAAGCCCCACAGCGTGCGGGACGTTCCCATCCTCAACGCCCTGTGACCTTTTGCGAAGCTGACTTCGGAGCGCTTATGGCTTCAGGTAGAGGCATGACGAAAACCCCCATCCTCGCCCTTCTAGCCGCTGGCCTCCTGGCCGCCTGCGAACCGATCGATACGTCGGCGCTTCAGGAAATCGAGGAAACCGTCGCAGGCGCGCGCGAAACCGTCGACCTCGCAAACGCTCGCGCCGCGCAAGTTCAGCAAGCCGTCGAGAATCCGTTGGGAACGTTGCAGTCCGTCGCAGGGACCCGCCTTGCGCGAGCCCCGACCAACCAGGCCGGCGTGTTCGTCCTTACGGATCTGACGACGGGCTGCCAGTTCCTGGCGGCCTATGGACCGGACAACACGACCGTGACCTCCATCACGCCCCGCACGGAACCCGCCGAGGGCGGCGCGCTGCGGCAACGTTGCATCCTGCCTTCCGAGACATCTAGCGGCGAAGCGGACGAGACGGCAGGCGGCGGGTAGACCTGTCTCTATGCCGTCTTCAGGCAGAGGGGAGCGGCGCGCCTGAAAACCCCGATCTGCGGCCAACGCCGAAGCACGGATCATTGACACAACACGTCGTGAACTGACATGGGTTGAGCCGAAAATCTCCCGCCCCTGCTGGTTTAACGAAGTGTTCTGGACGCGATGAACAGTCATGCGAAAACCCAAACGGGCCATTCGCAAGCTGGATGTTGCAAGTTCGCATTCGTCAACCAGCGCCAAATCTTCGGCCGCCTCCGCACATGACCGAGACGACCAACAAGCTGGGCCACAAGATCGGAACGCGCGGCGCGCGCACGCGCCGGGCGATCCTCGACGCCCTGCGCGGACTGCTGAACCACAAGCATCTGGGCGAGATCCGCGCCGCCGACGTCGCCTTGGCAGCGGGCGTTTCGGCGCCGACCTTCTACACCTATTTCAAATCGGTCGAGGAAGGCCTGCTGGACCTGTGCGATGACGCCGGCGAGGACTTCCAGCGTCTGGCCAGGCACATTCACGCCGACTGGACCGGCGACCGCGCCTTTGAGGCTATTCGGGCCTATGTGCTGGAAGTTCTGACCCTGTGGGACGACCACGGGCCGGTGCTGCGGGTCGAACATATGCTGGCCGACAAGGGCGAGCCGGCCTTTGCCGAAAGCCGCATCAAACGTCTGCGCCGTCTACACTTGGCGCTGGAGCGTCGCATCGCTCAAGCCAAGGCGAGCGGCTATCACCCCGAGGGGCTGAACCCGCGCCTGACGTCATATGAGACCGCCAATCTGGTGGAATCCGTCGCCGCCGGCTTCGCCCTGATGCGCCGTGCCGACACGGCCGAGGCCATCGTCGACACAACTGCCCATATCGTCGTGAAACTGACGACGGGACGCTGACGCCTTCAAGAGGGGCGTCAGCTTCTTTTCTGACAGGCCGCGGTCAGAAGGCTCCGCCTTCTCGACCCGACGCGAGACATTATTGCTTAGCCGCGGTCAGAAGGCTCCGCCTTCTCGACCCGACGCGGCTTAGCCCCCGCCCAGTGCGACGGCCGTGTGATAGACGATGAAGGCGCCCAGATAGGCAAGGCCGAACATGTAGCCGACCATGATCAGGGTCCACTTCATCGAGCCCGTCTCACGACGCACGACGCCGATGGTCGGCAGGCACTGGGGCGCGAAGACATACCAGGCCAGGAAGGCCAGACCCGTGGCCAGCGACCAGTCAGCAGAGAGGACGGTGGCCAGGGCGCCCACGTTCTCTTCCGCGCCAGCAACAGCATAGACCGTGCCCAGAACCGCGACGGCGACTTCCCGCGCCGCCATGCCTGGGACCAGGGCCACGACCATCTGCCAGCTGAAGCCGATGGGGGCGAAGATGGGCTGCAGCGTCTTGCCGATCATGCCGGCGAAGGAATAGTCGATCGCTGGCCCCGTGGCGCCTTCGGGCGGATAGGGGAAGGTCGACAGAGCCCAGACAATGATCATCAGCGGCAGAATGATCTTGCCCGCACGTCGTATGAAAATCTTGGCCCGCAGCCACAGATTGAACAGCACGCTCTTGATGTCGGGCATCTTGTAGGCGGGCAGCTCCATCATGAAGGGCTCGACCGCGCCGCGCCAGAAGACCTTGCGGATGACCACCGAGACCAGAAGCGCGCTGATGATGCCGGCAGCGTAAAGGCCGAACATGACCAGACCTTGCAGGCTGACGAAGCCCCAGACCGTCTCATTGGGAATGAAGGCGGCGATGATCAGAACGTAAACGGGGATCCGCGCCGAACAGGTCATCAACGGGGCGATCAGGATGGTGGTCAGGCGGTCACGTTTCGCCTCGATCACCCGAGTCGCCATGATGCCGGGAATAGCGCAGGCGAAGCTGGACAGCAGGGGAATAAAGGCCCGGCCATGCAGACCCGCCCCGCCCATGATCTTGTCCATCAGGAAGGCCGCGCGGGCCATGTAGCCGAAGTCTTCCAGCACGATGATGAACAGGAAGATGATCATGATCTGCGGCAGGAAGACCAGCACGCTGCCCACCCCGCCGATCAGACCATCGACGATCAGGCTTTGCAGCAGGCCGTCGGGCACGACCGCCGCCACCCAGCCGCCGACCAGGGCGAACAGGGCCTCGATGCCGTCCATGGCGGGTGTGGCCCAGGTGAAAACCGCCTGAAACATGACGAACAGCACGCTCAGCAGGATCAACAGACCGGCGACCGGGTGCAGCAGGACGCTGTCGATCTTGCCGGTCAGGGTGTCGGGCCGCTCGGGCGCGCGGACACAGGCCTTCATGATGCGCTCGGCCTCGCGGTGAGCGGCGCGAATTTCAGTGGCGGACGGCGCGTGCCATGCGCTGTGGGTCTCGCCGACCGCCAGATCGGCCTGTCCTTGCGCGGCGGCGACCAGTTCGGCGATGCCGCGCTTGCGCGTCGCCACGGTCGTGACCACCGGCGCGCCGATCTCGGCCGCCAGCTTTTCAAGGTCGATACGCAGGCCCTGACGCTGGGCGATGTCGTACATATTCAGCGCCAGCACCATCGGCCGCCCAACCTGCTTCAGCTCCAGCGCCAGGCGCAGGACCAGCCGCAGGTTGGTGGCGTCGGCGACGCAGACCACGACATCGGGCGGGGTCTCGCCCGGCAGGGTCCCCAGGACGGCGTCGCGAGTGACTTCCTCGTCCAGGCTGCGCGCGCGCAGGGAATAGGTGCCCGGCAGATCCAGCACCGACAGGGTGCGACCGTCGGCGGCTTGGATACGGCCTTCCTTACGCTCGACGGTGACGCCTGCGTAGTTGGCGACCTTCTGATGGGCGCCGGTCAGGGCGTTGAACAGGGCGGTCTTGCCGCTGTTGGGATTGCCGACCAGGGCGATACGGGCGGTGCGAACGGCCATGTCCATCAGAGGCCCCCCTCTTCAAGACGAATGGTCAGACTGGCGGCTTCATGACGCCGCAGGGCCACGCGCATGTCGTCGACCTTGATGGCGATGGGGTCGCGACCGAACAGACCTTCGTGCAGCAGCTCGACCTGAGCGCCTTCGACAAAGCCCAGCTCGAGCAGGCGGCGCTCCAGTTCGACCTCATGGTCCTGATGGTGGCAGTGCGTGCCAACCTGAACGATGACGCCGCGATCGCCGCGACGGGCCTGGCTGAGTTTGATGGTGTCGGTCATGGCGCTCATTACAACGACGCCCGGCGCCGCTCACTTAAGTTGACAGTGATTATCAGCTGCGAACCGTTCGCGTCCAGTAACGATAACCGGCGCCGTTGCGACTAAACGCCCATCGGCTATCAAGAGCGTCTGGCCTATGGAGTCCGCCATGCGCACCATCCTTGCACTTTCCGCCGTCCTGACCGCCTCGCTGACCCTCGCCGCTTGCGGCGACAACTCGGCGCCCGCCGATGCGACGCCCAAGGCCCCGCCGCCGCCCGCGCTGACAGAGGCTGAAAAGGTCGCCGTTCTGGCCGCCCTGCCCGCCCCCTACAACGCCGGCGACCTGGAGAACGGCCGTCGCGCCTTCGCCCGCTGCCGTTCCTGCCACACCATCACGCCGGGCGGCCCGAACATGGCGGGTCCGAACCTCTACGGCGTCTTCGGACGGCAAGCCGGGGCTCTGGACAAGTACAGCTACTCGCACGCCCTGCGCACGGCAGGCTTCACCTGGGACGCCGAAAAGCTGGATCACTGGCTGGAGAACCCCAAGACCTTCCTCCCCGGCAACAAGATGACCTTCGCCGGCCTGCGCGACGCCACGGACCGCCGCGACGTCATCGCCTTCCTGAAGGTGGAGACGGGCTACGCGCAGCAGGGCGAGTAGGCCATCCCTTCTCCCCTTGCGGGAGAAGGTGGCCGAGCGCAGCGAGGTCGGATGAGGGGTCTCTCAACCGATAGCGAAACCCCTCATCCGTCTGCCTTCGGCAGCCACCTTCTCCCGCAGGGGGAGAAGGAAGGCTCGCAGACTTACCCCGGGCTCATGTCCGGGGTCTTGCCCTCGGCGATCTCCTGAGCTTCCCACTCCTCGATCTTGCGAGCGGTGTATTCAGGCGACTTGGTGAACCGCGCCAGGACGCCATAGATGACCGGCACCACGAACAGGGTCAGCATGGTGGCGAACATCGCCCCCGTGAAGATTACCACGCCGATGGTCTGACGACTGCCCGCCCCCGCGCCTTGCCACAGCATCAGCGGCAGGGCGCCGAAGGCGGTGGCGATCGAGGTCATGATGATCGGGCGCAGACGAAGGCTGGACGACTCGATGATCGCCTCGCGGACAGACCGCCCCTGATCCCGCAGCTGGTTGGCGAACTCGACGATCAGGATGCCGTTCTTGGCCGCCACCCCGATCAGGATGATCAGGCCGATCTGGCTGTAGATGTTCAGACTTGAGCCCGCCATCAGCAGGCCGAACAGCCCGCCCGCCGCCGCCAGGGGCACGGTCAGCATGATGACCGCCGGCGTGATCCAGCTCTCGAACTGGGCCGCCAGCACCAGGAAGACCAGCAGCAGGGCCAGGGCGAAGGCCCAACCCACAGCGCTGCCCGCCTCCTGCTGATCGCGCGCGGCCCCGCCCCAGCGGATGGTGGCCAGACCCTGCGGCTGCTTGGCCACCTCGTCATTGAGGAAGGCCACCGCGTCGTCGATCGTCATGCCCGGGTTCAGATCGGCCTGGAGGGTGATGGCGCGCTGGCGATCCAGGCGACGACGGTCAGGCGTATCGCCGGAGGTCTGCGTCGTGACCACCGCCGACAACGGCACCAGTTGGCCTGCACCGGTCGAAACATAGAGGGCTTCCAGATCGGCGACCTCGCGGCGATTCTCGCGCTCGGTCTGCAGGATGACGTCGTATTCCTGGCCACCCTTGATGTAGGTGGTGGCCCGACGGGACCCGAACATGGTCTCCAGCGTACGGCCGATCTGTTGTGACGACACGCCCAGAGCCGCCGCCTTTTGAGGATCGACATCAACCAGCAGACGCGGCGCATTCGGTTCATAGTTCAGGCGAGGACGCGAGAAGCCAGGGTTGTCCTGAGCGGCCGCGAGGATCGGCTGCAGCCAGTCGTAGATCGGACCATACTCCGATCCCGTGACGATCATCTCAACCGAGTTGGAGTTGCCCCCGCCGCGCTGGAAGGCGCCGGGCGTGGAAGCGTTGACCTGGGCGTCGGTCTGCCCCCGCAGCTTGCCATTCAGCTCCTGGGCGATGTCGTCGGCAGAACGCTTGCGTTCAGACCAGTCTTTCAGCGTCAGGCTGGCGTTGCCCGAGTTGTAGCTGCCGCCGCCGAACCCGGGCGCAGAGATCAGATAGGAGTCCACCTCCCCGCTGTCACGGTACTCGGCCAGGATCGGCTCAAGCCCCAGCATGATCTTGCGTGTGTAGTCATAGCCCGCGCCCTCTGGTCCCTGAACGCGGATACCGACGCGCCCCCGATCCTCGGGCGGCACCAGTTCGTTGGGCAGGGTCAGGAAGATGCCCCCCGCGCCGGCGGCGACCAGAACAACCAGGCCTACCACGCCCCCGACGGCGATCCGCCGCCCCAGGAGCGCGTTCAGGGAGTTGGCGTACGAGTTCTTCAACGCGTCCATGCCCCGATCAACGCGACGTGCGACCCAGCCGCCGGTCTGCGCCGGCTTCAGGATCTTGGACGCCAGCATCGGCGACAGGCTCAGCGCCAGGAAGGCCGAGAAGGCCACGGCGGCGGCGATGGCCGCCGCCAGCTCGACGAACAGACGCCCGACGTATCCTGGCAGGAACAGCAGCGGCGCGAACACCGACAGCAGCACCACGGTCGTCGCCACGACGGCGAAGAAGACCTGACGCGCGCCCCGCTCTGCAGCGATCAGCGGCGGTTCGCCCAAATCCAGGCGACGCTGGATGTTCTCGACCACGACGATGGCGTCATCCACCACCAGACCGATGGCCAGCACCAGGGCCAGCAGGGTCAGAAGGTTCAGCGAAAAGCCCAGCGGGGCCAGAACGATGAAGGTCGCCAACAGACAGATGGGCGCCACCACCGAAGGGATGATCGCCGCCCGCAGGCTGCCCAGGAAGATGAAGTTGACCAGCGCCACCAGCGCCATGGAGATGCCGATGGTCAGCCAGACCTCGTCGATCGCGTGCGAAGTGAAGACCGAGTTGTCGGACCCGACCTCCAGCGTGGTTCCAGGCGGCAGGGTCGGCTTGACCTGCTCCATCAAGGCGCGCGCGCCTTCCGAGATCGCAAGGTCGTTGGACTGGGCCTGGCGAGTGACGGCCAGGCCGATCTGGTCGATGCCATTGCCGCGGAACAGGCGACGCGCCTCGGCGGGCGCCTCCTCAATGCGGGCGATGTCGCCCAGACGGGTGACATAGGCGGCGTTGCCCTGCAGAGGGCCCGTCACGCCATTGGTCATGGCCGTCGTGGCGGCGGCCAGCGTGCCCGAGCTTTGCGCGCCTGTCGCCGTCGACGCCGAACCCCGCGTGCCGATCGGCAGTTGAGCGAAGTCGGCAGGCCGCGCATAGGTGCGCGCCACACGCACGGTATAGTCCTTCTGCGCCGACTCCAGCGAACCCGCCGGCAGTTCGACGTTCTGGTTGGTCAGCGCCGTCTCAACGTCGGTGACCGTCAGCCCGCGTGCAGCCATGGCGGCGGCGTCCAGCCAGATGCGCATGGCGTAGCGCTGCTCGCCATAGATCTGCACCTGGGCCACGCCCGGCACCGTAGCGAAGCGGTCCACCAGATAGCGGTCGGCATAATCCGTCAGCTCCAGACGATTCATCGTCGTGGAGCGCAGGAACATGATCATGATCGGCTGGCTGTCGGAGTCGGCCTTGGCCACCTCGGGCGGATCCGCCTGATCCGGCAGACGCCCCTGAACCCGCGAGACGCGGTCGCGGACGTCGTTGGCGGCGTCGTCGATATTGCGATCCAGCGAGAACTCGATGTTCACGTTCGAGCGGCCATCGCGGCTGGTCGAGTTGATGCGTTCGACGCCCTGGATGCCCGCGATCTGTTGCTCGATCGGCTCAGTGATCCGGCTCTCGATCACCTCGGCCGAGGCCCCGGCATAGGAGGTGCTTACCGAGACCACCGGCGGATCGACGTCTGGCAGTTCGCGCACCGGCAGGAAGAAGAAGGCCGCCAGACCGATGACGCACAGGACGATAGCCCCTACCGCCGCGAAGACGGGGCGGCGGACCGAAACATCGGAAAGCATCATTTGCGGGCCGCCTGAGCCGCGCTTGCGCCGCCCTTCTGCGAGGCAGGGCCGCCGCCAACGGTGACAGGCGCGCCGGGCTGGATGCGGTTGAGACCGGAGGCGACGACGCGGTCGTTGTTGTCCAGGCCAGACAGGATTTCGACGAAGCCGCCCTCGACGGCCCCGGTCTGCACCTCGACGCGCTGCGCCGTCGTGCCGTTCTCGCCGCGAGCGATGCGATAGACGAAGGCGCCCTGGCCTTCATACTGGACGGCGGCTTCCGGCACCGACAGGCTCTGCCGGCGCCCCTGCTGCACCGCGACCCGCATCATCATGCCGGGGCGGATGCGATTGCCGGGATTAGCGAACTCTGCCCGGGCGATGACAGCGCGGGTCTGTTCGTTGACGCGCGTGTCCAGCAGGGCGATGCGTCCCGAGACCGTCTCGTCGGCATAGGCGTCGGCCGTCGCCGTCAGGGGCGTCCCCACCTGAAGCACGCCCAGATAGCGTTCCGGCAGCGGGAAATCGACGCGAATGGCGCTGGTATCGTCCAAGGTCGTGATGACCGATCCGGGTGAGATCAGCGTGCCCGGCGTCACGGACGTCAGACCCAGAACCCCGGCAAAGGGCGCGCGCAGCACACGGTCGCCGCGACGGGCTTCCGACGCTGACACGGCGGCGCGGGCGGTCTGCAAGGCGGTTTCTGCGGTTTCGGCGGTCACGCGCGGCGCCACGCCGCGTTCAGCCAGAATCTTGTAGCGATCATATTCGCGCTGGGCCTGGGCCAGTTGGGCTCGCGCCTGGATCAGGTCGGCGTCCTCTTCGCGGGCCTGAAGCTCGACCAGCGGCGTCCCCGCCGCAACGCGCTGCCCGTCCGTGAACATGACGCGGGTGATCAGCTCGGTCGAGTTCGAGGTGATGTTGACCGAGCGCTTGCTCCGGGCCACGCCCAGCACCCGGATCTGATCCGCAAACTCTCGCGGGGTCGCGGTCGCCTCAGCCACGGCCTGACCACGGCCGCCGCCCGGACCGCCGCGGCCGCCAGGACCGCCTGCGCCGCCCTTGTCGTCACCCAGGGTGATCTTCAGGACCGCCGCCAGGACCATAAGCCCCACAAGACAGGCCGCCACGATAATGAAAAAATGGCGTTTGAACACGCGACGCAGTCTCCCCGACAACAAGCGGTCCCGCTTAGCGGGTCATGGCCGTTAGGCAAATAAAGTATCTGTAACGTCGCCGCGTCCGGCTTCCGTCGCGCCGCCGGTTCAGAATCGTCGCCAAAAGCCCACGATCGGTCCCGCAGATGCAGCGGTTTCGCGCCCCGCCACCGTCTGACGCCAGCCCGCCTGCACGCTCCAGTCGCCGAACCGCCTGACCGCTGTCGCCTCGATTGACAACCAGCGCGCCCCATCGCCGTCCGTTGCGCCGCCAAAGGCCTGACCCAGAAGCATCCAGTCGTCGCCCAGATGCGCGCCCGCCGTCAGGTCCACTCGCACCTCGTCCGGCAGCCCCTGACGCCAGCGCCGCGCGACCTGCGCCTCGACGAAACTGCGCTGCGGCGCCCAAGAACGCCCGCCCCCGTCCAGCGAACGCGCGACCATAGCCCGCACCTCCCAGTCGCTATCGCCCGCGCCTGGGGGGGCATAGCCGGCGTTGCGCCCCGCACCGCCCTGAGCGTAGCCGACATAGACGGCGGCGGCCGTGTGATCGTCACGATAAGCTTGCCAGCGCGCGCCGATCTCGACCGGACCTCGCCCCTGGTACTCGACAAAGGCGTCGCGCCCCTCCTGCCATTCCCCCTTGAGCTGCAGGGTCACCTGATCCGTCAGACCGTATTCGACAAATACCGAGGCCGAGCGATCCACTCGCTCGGCCGGCAGATCAGCCGTTCCACCGGGAACAAAGCCCTTGTCTGCGCGCATGTCCTCGTATTTCACGATCGCCTGTCCCTGGCCCTTGGGCAGGTTCCAGGCCCCGGCGACAGCGGGCGTCCCGCCTCCCGTCAACGCCAGACCGATCAGCAGCCCCCCGACCGCCCTCACACGTCATAGCCCGGCGATTTTCGCTCCAGCTGACGCAGAGCGCCGGGCCAGGCCAGCGACGAGATGAAGCCGATGCCCCTCCCCTGATCCTTCGTCTCGGCCTGGGCCTCATCCGGCGCGACCAGGACGTTTTCACGTCCCCCCGACAGGGCCGCCACCTGCTGGGCGCAGGCCCGCTCCAGGAAGAAGATCCCGACCCAGGCCTGGGCCGCCGTCTGACCGACCGCCATCGTGCCGTGGTTGCGCAACAGCATCAGCGGCTTGTCGCCCAGGTCCGCGACCAGCCGCTCGCGCTCGTCGTGATTCAGCGCCAGACCTTCATAGCCGTGATAGGCCACCTGATGCTGCAACAGGCAGGCGTTCTGGCTGATCGGCAGCAGGCCGTGCTGCTGCGCCGCAACGCCGACGCCCGCCACCGTATGCAGGTGGATGACGAAATGAGCGTCCTCGCGCGCCGCGTGGACCGCCGAATGGATGGTGAAGCCCGCCGGATTGATGAAGCTGGTCGTGTCCTGAACGATGTTGCCGTCCAGATCGACCTTCACCAGCGACGAGGCTGTAATTTCGTCGAAATACCAGCCGTAAGGATTGATCAGGAAATGATGCTCCGGCCCCGGCACGCGGGCCGAGACATGGGTGAAGATCATGTCGTCCCACCCGTGCAGAGCCACCAGCCGATAGAGGGCGGCGAGTTCGACGCGCACCTGCCACTCAGCCTCTGACACCCGCGATTTCAGCGACGCCGCCGATCCATCCGCCATGACGACCTCTCTTATCATTGTTCTGTCGAACCTCGCCCCGCTCCAACGCCGCGTCAAGCGACCCGCGTCAAGCTTGGAAGGTTTTCGTTAACCCTGTTTTCACGCCGATCGGACGACTATGCCGCGCGGCCAAGGCGGCCGTCTTTCGATCCGCGGAGCCGCCGGTGTCCACAGTCGTTCCGCCAGACCCGACCAAGCCGTCGCAGGCCATCCCGCTATCCGGGCTGAACCAGCTGTTGGACCTGGCCAAGAAGCGCTCGCCCGACGACCAGAACCGCCTGCTGATGGGCGTCGCGGGCCTCTATGAATCCGCCGGTGCGCACGGCGGCGCGCCCGAAGCTCTAGCCGACATCTTCATCGCCCTGACCCGCAGCGCCGAGCGTGAAATCCGTCAGGTCCTGGCCCAGCGGCTGGCCAAGGTGGAATGGGCGCCCGCCGCCCTGGTGCGGATGCTGGCCGCCGACGAGATTGAGATCGCCCGCCCCGTGATCGCCGCCAGCCCCCTGCTGCTCGACGACGATCTGATTCAGCTTTTGACCGACTGTTCGATCGAACATCAGATTCAGGTCGCCCTGCGTCCCAACATCGGCGCCGCGGTGGCCCGCGCTATCGTCGCGGGCGGCGACCCTGCCGTCATGACGGCGCTGGCCACAAACCGCAGCGCCCGGATCGAAACCGCCGCATTCGCTGATCTGGTCAATCATTCGCGCCAATTGGCCGCTCTGCGCGCCCCCCTGACCCGCCACCCGTCTCTGGACGAGGACCTGGCCCTGCGCCTGTATCAATGGGTCGGCGAGGCCCTGCGTCAGGCGATCAGCGACCGTTTCACCCTCGACCCCGCCCGTCTGGCCGAAGCCATCCAGAACGCGGCCAAGACAGCGACGAATCAAACCGCCGGCCTCGAATGGGGCTCCGCCGCTGAAGACCCTGACGCTCGCGTCGTGGGCAAGCTGCATTCGGCCGG
>CAYWDO010000016.1:3156-5150 GCA_964456995.1 uncultured Brevundimonas sp. | reverse complement strand
GCTCCGCCGCTGAAGACCCTGACGCTCGCGTCGTGGGCAAGCTGCATTCGGCCGGCCAGTTGCGCCCCGCCTATCTGATCCGCGCCCTGCGCGAGGAAAAACTGGGCGTCTTCGCTCATGGCCTGGCGACCCTGGGTCGTTTTGATGTCGCCCAGATCCATCGCGCGCTTCAGGGCGACACGGCCCGCCCCCTATTCCTGGCCTGCATCGCCGTCGGGCTGGATCGCGCCGCCTTTCCCGCCATCCTGACCGAAATCCGCAAGTTGAACAAAGGCTTCCCGCGCGACCCTGACAGCTCCGCCTGGCGTCTGGCCGAACGTTCCGCCGATCAGGCCGCCTATGAGTTTCGCCTCCTGATGGCCGACGTCGATGGCGCTTCCGTTTGACTCAAGGCCCACGCTCCGCTTGCGTAGACGCGTGATCACGTCTTCCGCTCCCCTCGCCCTGACCTTCGTCGCCAGCGACCGCCCCGAAGCGGAGGCGGCGCGCGAGCGGCTGACCAAACGTTACGGCTCCGTGCCGGTGGCCGAAGCCGACATCATCGTGGCTCTGGGCGGCGACGGCTTCATGCTGGAAACCCTGCACAACAACCTGCAGCTTCGCACCCCGGTTTACGGCATGAACCAGGGTTCGGTCGGCTTCCTGATGAACGACTACGACGAAGACGACCTGCTGGCCCGCCTGGCCGAGGCCGACCACACCGTCATTCACCCCTTGCAAATGGACGCCTGGGTCGAGAGCGGCGAGGTTCACAGCGGACTGGCGATCAACGAGGTCTCCCTGCTGCGTCAGACGCGTCAAAGCGCCAAGCTGCGTATCAGCATCAACGACAAGGTAAGGCTGGAAGAACTCAGCTGCGACGGCTGCATGGTCGCCACGCCCGCCGGCTCGACCGCCTACAACCTGTCGGCACACGGTCCCATCATTCCTCTCGACGCCGCCAGCCTGGCCCTGACGCCGATCAGCGCCTTTCGCCCCCGGCGCTGGCGCGGGGCCCTGCTCTCGCACACGGCGCGCGTCCGATTCGAAGTCCTGGAGCCCGAAAAGCGGCCTGTCAGCGCAACCGCAGACAACTTTGAAGTCCGCCGCGTCACTCGCGTCGAGGTGCGCGAGCGGCGCGACATCAGCCTGACCATGCTGTTCGACGCGGGACGGTCTTTTGAAGAACGCGTCACGACCGAACAATTCGCCAGCTGACCGTCACGGCTTTTTAAGGCTCGGCGGCATAGGCTGCCGTCACGAGTTCAGGAGCCCGTCACGTGAGCAACCCTCCCCAGGTCATTCGCCCGCCCAATCCTCTGCGCGCCAAGGTTGGCGGATTCGGCGGCATCGACGCTGACGCCATCGCCAAGGCCGAAGCCGCCCTCAAAGCCATGTCGTCGCAGTTCGGCCAGTGGCTTCAGGACGAAATCGTCAAGCTGGATCAGGCCCAGGCCGAGATTCGCGCCAAGGGCTACACACCCGAAACCGCCGAGGCGCTTTACTTCCGCGCTCATGACCTGAAAGGTCTGGGCGCCACCTACCAGTACCCGCTGGTGACGCGAATCGCCGGATCGCTGTGTCGTCTGATGGACGACGCCGACAAACGGATGCAGGCGCCCCTGCCGATCCTGGACGCCCACATCGACGCCATCCGCGCCGTGGTCCGCGATGAAATCCAGACCGACGACCATCCGACCGGCCGCATCCTCGCGGAAACCCTGGAAGCGCGCGTCGCCGAATATCTGGGCTGACGCCTCGATCACAGACATAAGAAAAGGCGCCGCCGATGCCCGGGGCGCCTTTTTTCTTGCCCAGTCCTACTTCCCGCTCATCCCGGCGGACGCCGGGATCGAGGAAATCAGGCGGCGCTGACGGCTGCGGCTTCCACGTTCGCTTCCGACGAGCGGTCCAGCCGTTCCATCAGATAGGCCAGGTCGTCGCGTGAGGTATTGGGGCGCTGGCTCAGGAACCGCTCCAGCATCCGCTGACGGAACACGTCGCTGGCGGTGTCC
>CAYWDO010000016.1:1750-3056 GCA_964456995.1 uncultured Brevundimonas sp. | reverse complement strand
CTGGCTCAGGAACCGCTCCAGCATCCGCTGACGGAACACGTCGCTGGCGGTGTCCCCGCCCTCGGCCTGAAGCGCGCGCCAGGTATCGACCCCGGCGCGGAAGGCCTGGAACAGGCGCGGCGGCAGCCCGGCGCGATCGTAGATAGACTTCAGACCCAGCGGCCCGGCGTCGTGCACCATCAGCCAGGCCCGGTGATGCGGCGTGCCGGTCAGTTCGGCCAGGGCGTGCTCGAACAGGGCCATCTGTCCCCGCGCCAGCGCCCGCAGCAGCAGCGAGGCGTTCAACGCCTTGCGCGCGTTCAGCCCGGCGACAAAGGCCGGCAGATCGTTGCTGACCCGCGCCTGATCGACCAGATCGACTGTCACTCGCTCGCGCGTGAACTGAGAGAACTGGATCGCGGTCTCGGGCGCCACGGCGTGACGCGTCACCAGATGCTCACGCACCGCGTCGCTGGCCAGGGCCACAAGCCGCTCGGTCACCGACAACGGAAGGACCTGACGATAGGCGATGGCGGCGACGATTTCGGACGCCTGGCCAAAGCGGTCGATGACAATGCCCAGGGCCGCTTCGGAAATGTCGGCGTTGTCATTGGCGGCCAGAGCCTGCACCGCCGACTGGCAGCCCTCGGCCGCCAGCACCGTGGCGACGTCGCGCGGCACGCGGTCACGCCCGGCCACGGCAGTCTGACGCACCACAGAACCAGCCCGAATAATCTCGATCAGGTCGTCGTCGGTGAAGGCGGGCGAACAACTGATGATCGGCAGGGCCACGCTATCCACATCGGCGGCCAGGCGGCGCGCGACCTCGCGCGGCATCAGGTCCGAAGATTTCAGCGTCACCGCCAAAGCCCGACGCACCAGCTCTGCAGCGTCATTGGCCATGACCGTCAGGATCTTCTGCGCCGCCGCCCGATCCGCCTCATCCAGCGGCATCCGGTCGATGCTGCGGCACAGCTTGTGCGCCGCCGCCGCGCGGTCATCTTCCGCGTCGGACTTGATCAGACGCCTGATGTCGCTTTCCGTCAGTCGGGCGCGGTAGGCGGTCATTCGGAAGCTCGCAAGCTGGCGGACGGAGAATCAATCGTCACGCTTAGCGTTGCATAGTTAACGGCTCGTTAGGAATGAGGCGAAACCACGTTCTTTTACGCCGCCGTCTCCGAGGGCGGTGCGAAGGCCCCGCCAAAGCCGGTGCTCTTGCCGCCCTGACCGTCCTGGCCCAGCAAAAGGGCCAACAGGCTCTGATCCTGCTTCAGCCGATCCAGTCGAGCGGCCAGCATCCGGTCCTTGTCGCTCAGGTCCGGCGTCG
>CAYWDO010000016.1:0-1650 GCA_964456995.1 uncultured Brevundimonas sp. | reverse complement strand
AGCCAGGTCTGTTCGATGAACTGGAACAGGCCCGAGGCCGACGAGGTGCCGGCCCGCGCGGCGGGGTTCATCGCGCTCTCGCGACGCGCCGTCTTCATCAGGAAATCGAAGTCCACGCCGGTCGTGCTGGAGGCACGCCGAATGGCCGCTTCTACCCCGCCCGATGATGGAATCGCTCCTACGCTCATGTGTTGACGGTCGCTAACTAAGGTTAACGAAAACCTAATCACCAAGCGCCGCAATATCGCCGCAAGCGTGGCGCGACCATCGTTACGTGGGCGCTGGGGAGGGTCTGCGACAGAAGGCGTTGAAGGCCATGATGATCAGAACCGCGGGCGGCCCCGGACTGGTGAGCCCGATAGACTTTTCCGAGCGTAAGAAACCTGTGCCCCGCTGGATGTGGGCGGCCATCGGGGTCTCGGCCCTGGTCCATATCGGAGCCGGGGTGTGGCTCTACAATCAGCGATTCGAGCTGGCGGACATTCCAGCCTTGGAGGATGGACCGATCACCACGGTCGATCTGACCCCCTACCCCAAACCACCTGAGCCGACCGTCGCGCCCAAGGATCCGCCCGCGCCGACGCCGCCGATCCATCGCGCCGAGACCGTTATTCCGTCCGAGGTTCCGCCGCTGGTGGCGCCGATCGCGCCAGTCACCTCAACGACAGCGGGGACAGTGATAAACCTGACCGCCCCGGCCAGCGAGCCGTCGACCGGAACGGCGGTCAGCGCTGAGCCCGTGCGTTCGCCGCCAGTCATCACCAACCCCGATTGGGTCAGCCGTCCGACGGCGGAACAGATGATGCGCGCCTATCCCTCCGCCGCCGAGGCGCGCGGCGTCAGCGGGGTCGCCAACCTGTCCTGCCTGGTCAAGGTGGACGGCAGCCTGACCGGCTGTTCGGTCGCATCCGAGACGCCGGGCAGCCAGGGCTTCGGTCGCGCCGCTCTGGGTCTCACGCGCTACTTCCGCCTCAGCCCGCGCATGGTGGACGGTCAGGCCGTCGACGGCGCCCGCGTCAGCATGGCCATTCGCTTCACCCTGCCTGAATAGGGCTAGATGAAGCGACGGGGCGAGAGGGTCGGTTCTTTCGAGGGCCGGCCCTCCACTTCGTCGGCGACCACGCTCGCGACCAGCGGACCCAGCAGCCAGCCGTTGCGACGCGGCCCCAGTGCGAGATGCAGCCCGTCCTCGGCCGCGCCTGCCATCGGCGACCCATCCGGCGTGGCCCCGCGTACGCCTGCACGCCATTCGATCTCCAGCGGACGCGGCGCCTGACCCAGCACGGCCCAGGCCGCCGCCAGCAACTGCGCGGACCGCTCGGGATCGGGCGTCAGCGACCGCTCGCCCGCCTCCATCGTCGCCCCGATCACGCAGCCCTCGCCCATCGGCGCCACATAGGCGCCGGGGCCGCGCACGACATGGTCGGACAGCCGCTCGCCCACCACGCCGATCTGGCCTCGGATCGGACTGATCACGGCCAACAGGCGAACGACGTCTTCGGGCAGGCCCTCCGGCGCAGCCCCCGCCCCCGTCGCCAGCACGACGTGATCCGCCTCGAACGGGCCGGCCGTCGTCTCGACGCGCCAGCGCTCGTCCTCGCGCACCAAACCCGTTGCACGACCTTCGATCATGCGAAGACCCTGCGTTAA
>CAYWDO010000015.1:26536-31440 GCA_964456995.1 uncultured Brevundimonas sp. | reverse complement strand
GGCCCTTGGACGGGCTGGCCTTCTTGATCTCGGCGATCAGGGCGGGGCGGCCGGTCTCCTCGGCGACGCGTTCCAGGGCGGCGCGGAAGCCGCGCGGGGCCGAGGCCTGGGCGGCGAGGCTCTCGATGGCGTCCTGAGAGATCGCAAGCTTGCGGGCGGCCACGTCTTCACGCTTGTAGGCGGCGATTTTCGCCAGAACGTCGGTCATGCGGCCTCAGGTTCGATGGGGGTGTTGGTGACGCGCACCAGAGTTTCCAGCGCGCGGGCGGCGCGGCCGTCGTCGATGACGGCTGCGGCCATTTGAGCGCCTTCACGCAGGTCTGCGGACCGGTCGGCCACGACCAGGGCGGCGGCGGCGTTCAGCACGACAATGTCGCGATAGGGGCCGGGCTCGCCCGCCAGCAGGGCGGTTAGGGCGGCTGCATTATGCTCGGCGTCGCCGCCGCGCAGTTCGTCCAGCGTGGCCAGAGGCAATCCGGCGTCGGCGGGCGTGACGATGAAGCGGCGGACGGCGCCGTCCTTCCACTCGGCCACCTCGGTCGGACCCGTGGTGGTCAGCTCGTCGAGGCCCTGACCGTGGACGGTCCAGGCGCGGCGCGCGCCGAGACGCCCCAGGACATCGGCCAGAGGCTCCAGCAGGGCCGGGTCATAGACGCCCATGACCTGACGGTTTGCATGCGCCGGATTACAAAGCGGCCCCAGAAGATTGAAAACCGTACGGAACCCGATCTCGGCGCGGACCGGGCCGACGTGACGCATGGCCCCGTGATAGGTGGGGGCGAACAGGAAGGCGATGCCGGCCTGATCCAGGGCGCGGGCCTGTTGCGGGATGGTGGCTTCGAGGTTGACGCCGAGCGCGGCCAGGACATCGGACGAGCCGGACTTGGAGCTGATGGCGCGGTTGCCGTGCTTGGCGACCTTGAGCCCCGCGCCCGCCAGGACGAAGGCGGCGGCGGTCGAGACGTTATAGGTGTGCTGGCCGTCGCCGCCGGTGCCGCAGGTGTCGATCACCTCGTCGAACGGATGATCCAGCGACAGGGCGGCGTCGCGCATGGCGGTGGCGAAGGCGACGATCTCGTCCACCGTCTCGCCGCGGATGCGCAGGGCGGTGACGGCGGCGGCGACCTGGGACGGGGTCGGCTCGCCGCGCAGGCAGGCGGAGAAGAAGGCGTGGGCTTCATCCGGCGTCAGGACGCGCCCGTCCACCAGCTTGGCCAGCAGAGGCTTGAAACCGTCCATGTCGTCAGACCATAGCCAGGCGCTTGACGCCCGCCAGATCGAGGAAGTTGGCGATCATGTCATGGCCGTGTTCGGTGGCGATGGACTCCGGGTGGAACTGCACGCCGTGGATGGGCCGGGTGCGGTGGGCCAGGCCCATGATCTCGCCGTCGGCGGTCCAGGCGGTGACTTCCAGCTCATCCGGCAGGGTCTCGCGACGCACGGCCAGGGAGTGATAGCGGGTGGCGGTGAAGGGCGAGGGCAGGCCCTTGAACAGGCTGCGGCCCTCATGCTCGATCGGCGAGGTCTTGCCGTGCATCAGGGTCTTGGCGCGGATCACGTCGCCGCCAAAGGCTTGCCCGATGGCCTGGTGGCCCAGGCAGACGCCGAAGATCGGCATGTTCTGAGGCGCGGTCGTGATCAGGGGCAGGCAGATGCCGGCCTGATCCGGCGCGCAGGGGCCGGGCGACAGCAGCACGGCTTCAGGCTTCAAGGCCCAGGCTTCTTCCACCGTCAGGTCGTCGTTGCGGACGACATGAGTCTGGGCGCCCAGCTCCGCGAGGTAGTGGACCAGGTTGTAGGTAAAGCTGTCGTAGTTATCGACGACGAGGATCATGACGAGGTTCTTAAGGTGGGAGGGACGACGCGCCAAGCGAAGGCGGGAGGAAAGCGGACGTTAAGCAGTCCGCGCGATACAGGAGCATCGCCATCGGAAGAAATCCGTCTTGACCCGCTTAGAAGCCATCCGCGACGCCCAGGCCCTGCTCGATGAGCCGGCCACAGAGCAACCCAAGCCGCTGCGCTTGCTGGCGGCGGCGGCCTTCGCCGCGACGGCGGCGGTGATGCTGGCGGGGACCATGGTCGTGGGCCCCGGCGTGTCGTTCGACCAGGGTTCCACGGTTTCCAATCCTTAGATCTTGCCGTCGGCGCCCTGGCCACGCGTGGTCGCGTTGAATCGCCACGCGTCCTCGGCCGCCTTCATCGGAGCGCGCGCCTTGGCCAGGGTTTCGGCGTATTCGGCCGCAGGATCGCTGTCGGCCACGACGCCGGCGCCGGCCTGAACGAAGATCTGGTTCTGAGCGAACATGGCGGTGCGCAGGACGATGCAGATGTCCGCCTCGCCATTGGCCGAGATATAGCCCACGCCGCCGCCGTAGCCGACGCCGCGCTTTTCGGCTTCCAGTTCGTCGATGATGCCCATGGCGCGGACCTTGGGCGCGCCGGACAGGGTGCCGGCGGGCAGGGCGGCCAGCAGGGTGTCGACCGCATCGAGTTTGGGATCAGCGGCGCCGTGCACGTTGGAGACGATGTGCATGACCTGGCTGTAGCGTTCCACCATGAAGCTCTCGGTCACTTCGACGGTGCCGGGGGCCGAGACGCGGCCCACGTCGTTGCGGCCCAGGTCGAGCAGCATCAGGTGTTCGGCGCGTTCCTTCGGGTCGGCCAGAAGCTCGGCCTCGAGCGCCCTGTCCGCCTCGGGCGTGGCGCCGCGCGGGCGCGTGCCAGCCAAGGGACGGATGGTGACGCGGCCGTCCTTCAGCCGGACCAGGATTTCAGGGCTGGACCCGGCCAGCTGGAAATCGACGTAGTCGAGGAAGAATAGATAGGGCGATGGATTGCCCCGACGCAACGAGCGATAGAAGGCGAAGGGGTCCCGGCTCCACGGAGCCGAGAAGCGGTGGCTGAGGACGACCTGGAAGATGTCGCCCGCCGTGATGTAGTCCTTGGCCTTGGCGACCATGGCGTCGAAGCCCTTGGCGTCGACCGGCGAATGGAAGTCGGGCGCGGGCAGGGGCTCGGCCTCGCGCTGGATCGGCAGAGGGCTGCGCAGGCGGTCTTCGAAGTCGTCCAGGCGCGCGACGGCGGCCGAGAAGGCCGTGTCGGGGGCGGCTGCGCTGTCGGGATAGGCGGCGGCGATCAGGACGATTTCGTGCTTCACCGAATCAAAGATGGCGACCAGCGATGGGCGCGCCATGACGGCGTCGGGCAGTTTCAGCGGGTCGGGGTTGGCCGGGCCCAGCGGCTCCAGCAACCGCACCATGTCGTAGCCGAAGACCCCGAACAGGCCGGCGGCCATCGGCGGCAGGTCGTCGGGCAGGTCGAACTTCGTCGCGGCGATCAGGGCGCGCAGGGATTGGAGCGCGGGCCGATCTTCGAGGGTGAAGCGGTCGGACAGGACGGCCTCGCCGCGCGCGATCTCGGCCTTGCCGTCGCGGCAACGCCAGACCACGTCGGGGGCCAGGGTGACAATCGAATAGCGACCGTTGACCGCGCCGCCTTCGACCGACTCCAGCAGGCTGGCGTAGGGGCGTCCGTGACCGACCTTGAGGAAGGCCGAGACGGGTGTCTCCAGGTCGTCGATCAAGCGACGCACGACGACCTGGGGGCGGCCTGATTTCAGGCCCGAGACAAACGCGGCGCGTTCAGCTTCCTGTCCGACGCCAAGGCTCATTTCTTGGCGGGTGCGGGTGCGGGAGCGACCGGAGCCGCCGGAGCGGCGGCCGGGGCCTCGATGCCCAGAGCAACCATGGCTGCGGCCGGGTCGTTCTTGGCCTTCACCCGCGCGGCGGCGGCGGCGAAGCTTTGCTCGACCATGGCGTTGGCCATCGCCTGGGTCAGGCGCGGACGGACCTGCTCGACCAGCGGCGCGGCCAGAGCCGGGACGGCGCCGTGGATGGCGTCAACGTGGCCGACGACGAAGCTGGTCTCCGACTGGGCGCCGGTGAAGACCTGGCCCTTGCCTTGACCGAACAGGCCGCGCAGCACGCCCTCGCCCAGTTGGGTCTGGCTGTCGCGGCTCTGCTGGACTCCGGTGCGGGCGGTCATTTGAGCGCCAGCCGAAGCGGCTACCTTGGCGATGTCCTCGCCGGCGCGGACGCGGCCGGCCAGTTCCTCGGCCTTGGCCGACAGACGACGGGCGTTTTCACGCAGGGTCCACTGCTGGGCCAGAGGGGCGCGGACTTCTGCCAGGGTCGGCAGCGAGGCCGGGCGAATGTCGTCAACGCGGACCGCAAAATACTGGCCGTCGCCGGCGTCGATGATCTCGCTCTCGCCGCCTTTGGACAGATTGTAGGCCGACTCGAAGATCTGACGCGGGGCGTTCAGGGGCTGACCGTCGGGCAGGCGGCCTTCAGCGGTGAAGGGCGGCAGTTGAACCAGGCGGGCGCCGACCGATTGAGCGGCGTCGGCGAGGTTTTTGCCTTCCTGGCGGGCCTTTTCGTACTTCTCGACCTTGGCGTAAGTCTCGCCCTTCACGTCTTCGGCGCGGAGTTCCTCAACCAGGGCGCTGCGGACGCTTTCCAGCGTCGCGGGGGCCCCGGCGGTGACGGTGGTGACCTTGGCGACCGTGAAGCCGAGACGGCCCTGGATCGGATTGGAGACCTGGTTGGCGGGCAGGGCGAAGACTGCGGCGCCGACAGCCGGGTCGCCCAGAGCGCTTTGCGGCGTGTCGACGTAGTTGCTGGCCTCAATCTTGTTGGCGGCGGCGACTTCGGCCGGGGTCTTGCCGGCGCGCAGGTCGGCGGCGACCTTGTCTGCGGCGGCCTTGTTCGGCACCGTCAGGGTCACGAACGAGCGCTTTTCGGCGTTCGACAGGGCGGCCTTGCGGAATTCGAAGCGTTCGCGAATGCGCTCTTCGGTGATCGGGGTCGGCTGGCTGTTGGGGGCCGGGTTGAACAGCACGATCG
>CAYWDO010000015.1:7292-26436 GCA_964456995.1 uncultured Brevundimonas sp. | reverse complement strand
AGCACGATCGAGATCATGCGGAACTCAGGGCGACGCAACTGTGCGGCGTTTTCGTTCAGGAAGGCGGTCAGTTGGGCGTCGGTCGGCGCGGGAGCCTGACCGGCCATGGCCTGGGTCACGGTGAACCAGCGACCGTCGCGCGCTTCCAGAGCCTGCCCGGCGAGGAGAGCGCCGTAAATGCGCGGCACGCGAGCGCCAGCGAAAACGGCCGCTCCAAACTGGCTGGCGACGTACTGGTCGCGCAGATCCTGTTCCAGCATTTCGGACGTCATGCCTTGAGCGGCCAGAGCCTGCTCATAGCGGTCCTGGTCGAACTGGCCGGACACCTGGTTGAAGAAGGCCGGGATCTGACGAATTTCCTTCAGCACCAGTTCCTTGCCGGGACGGATGCCGGCGTTCCAGGCCCAGGCCAGGAAGCCCATGCGCTGCGTCTGGCTTTCCAGATACTGGGTGTGGATGTTCTCTTTGACCATGTCGTCGAACGAAACGGGGCGACCGGCCTGCTCCTGCAGGTTGGCGCGCACGCGTTCGAAGTCCGTGCGGAACTGCGGGCCGCTGATGCTGCGGTCGCCCGCGTCGATGACGTGTTTCGGGCCGAAGCTCGAAAACACATCCGACTGAGCGCCCACGATCAGGAAGCTGAGGATGATCAAGGCGAACAGGCCGACGGCCCATTTCGACTTGGAGAAGTTGCGGAACAGCGAGATCATCGAGACAGAACCTGACGAGGGCCGGCGTCAAAGGGGCGCCACGCTCGCCTATAAGGGCAGTCCCTAGGGCGCCGCAAGCGGACGCACCCCAACATCTTGGCTTCCGCGACAACGGGACCTAAACAGGGCCCCATGAAACAATCTGTGAAGCTGGTCGCCGGCAACTGGAAAATGAACGGCCTGGGCGCGAGCCTGGGCGAGGCTGAAGCGCTGGTGAAAGCGTTGCAGGAACAGGCTGCGGCCTGTCGCGTGGCCCTGTGCCCGCCTGCAACCTTGACCGAAAGAATGGCGCGCGCCCTCGCGGGCGGCGTTGTTGAACTGGGCGGTCAGGACTGCCACGCCGAAGCGTCCGGCGCATTCACCGGTTCGGTGTCAGCCGCCATGCTGGCGGACGCTGGCGCGACACTGGTGATTCTAGGCCACTCCGAACGTCGGGCAGGCTTGGGCGAGACCGACGCCGACGTCGCCGCCAAGGTCGAGGCCGCTCTGGCGGCCGGTCTGGAACCTATCATCTGCATAGGCGAGACCCTGGCGCAGCGCGAAGCGGGGCAGGCCGTCGAGGTTGTCAGCCGTCAGGTCGCGGGTTCTCTGCCGGATAGCCTGTCGGGCAAGGCTTTCGCCGTGGCCTATGAACCGGTCTGGGCTATCGGCACGGGTCTGACGCCGACGCTGGAGCAGATAGAGGAAGTCCATGCCGCCGTCCGCGCGGCCATGGTGGCCAGACTGGCCGAGGGCGGCCGCGTTGCGCCGATCCTTTACGGCGGTTCGGTCAAGCCGTCGAACGCGGCGGAAATCCTGGCTGTGGCTGAGGTCGGCGGGGCTCTGGTCGGCGGCGCTTCGCTAAAGGCCGAGGATTTTCTGGGCATCATCCGCGCCGCCTAGACGCAGGATTTCGCGCCTCTATCCGTTCGGCGTTTGCCCCGGTCCCGCATCGGTGTTAGACGCCGCCGCTTGATCGGCGCATCTGCGCGCCCACATGATTGACACCATGCTCCAGACCATCCTTCTCGTCGCCATGATCCTGATCTCGGTCGCCCTGACGGCCGTTATCCTGCTGCAACGCTCCGAGGGCGGCGCCCTGGGGATGGGCGGCGGGCCTTCGGGCTTCATGACCGCGCGCGGCGCAGGCAATCTGCTGACTCGGGCTACCTCGATCCTCGCTGTGGCCTTTTTTGTCTGCGCCATCAGCCTAACTATCGCCGGCAACTTCGCTCGGGGTTCACGCTCGGTGATCGACGCCGACGCGGTTGGCGCCATTGCAGTCGGCGCCGAACAACAGACGGCTCCTGCTGAACCGGCCCCTGCGGCTCCCGCCGCACCTGTCGCTCCCTCGCTGGACGATCTTGAAGCCAGCCTTCCGGCTGCCTCCGCTCAGACCCCGGCTCAGGCCCCCGCTCCGGCGCAGTAAGCCGCCGACAGCCAAGAAATCCCGGAAAGCGCGCCGCAGGGCGCGCTTTCTTCTTTTGTTCAACAGTTGTTTTGCGTCGGGCCATGCTCCCGCCGCGAATCATGGAGTAAGGTGTCCGCCCATGGCTCGCTATGTGTTCATCACCGGCGGCGTGGTTTCCTCGCTAGGAAAAGGCCTCGCCTCCGCCGCTCTCGGCGCTCTTTTGCAGGCACGAGGTTACAAGGTCCGTCTGCGAAAGCTGGACCCCTATCTGAACGTCGATCCGGGGACGATGAGCCCCTATCAGCACGGCGAGGTCTTCGTGACCGACGACGGCGCCGAGACCGACTTGGACCTGGGCCACTACGAGCGCTTCACGGGCGTGTCGGCGGCCAAGTCCGACAACGTCACGACCGGGCGAATTTATTCAACCATCCTGGAGAAGGAACGGCGCGGCGACTACCTGGGCGCGACCGTCCAGGTCATTCCGCACGTCACCGACCAAATCAAGCAGTTCTGCCTCAGCCCGGCCAAGACCGACGACGGCGAGGACGTGGACTTTGTCCTGGTCGAGATCGGCGGCACCGTAGGCGACATCGAGGGCCTGCCCTTCTTCGAAGCGATCCGCCAACTGGGCCAGGACCTGCCGCGCGGTCAGTCCTGCTTCGTACACCTGACCTTGCTGCCGTTCATCAAGACGGCCGGCGAGATGAAGACCAAGCCAACGCAGCATTCGGTCAAGGAACTGCGGTCCATCGGCATCCAGCCCGACATCCTGCTGTGCCGCTGCGAGCAGCCGATCCCGGCCGAGGAAAAGCGCAAGATCGGCCAGTTCTGCAATGTGCGCGAAAGCGGTGTGATCCAGGCGATGGACTCGGCAGACATCTATGCCGTGCCGCTGGATTATCACAACGAGGGTCTGGACAGCGAGGTCCTAGCTCACTTCGGCATCACCGACGCGCCCAAGCCCGACCTCTCGAGCTGGGAGGAAATTGTACGTCGCCGCCTGCACCCGGACGGTGAAGTCACCATCGCTGTGGTCGGCAAGTACACCGTGCTCAAGGACGCCTATAAGTCCCTGATCGAGGCGCTGCATCACGGCGGGGTCGCCAATAACGTCAAGGTCAACATCGACTGGGTCGAGGCCGACACCTTCGAGGGAGATCCAGAAGCCTGTCAGCAGCGCTTGCAGGGCGCCCATGCCGTTCTGGTGCCCGGCGGCTTCGGTGAGCGTGGGGCAGAGGGCAAGATCGAGGCGGCGCGCTTTGCGCGTGAGCGCAAGATTCCCTACTTCGGCATCTGTTTCGGCATGCAGATGGCGGTGATCGAGGCGGCGCGCAATCAGGCAGGATTCCCCAAGGCGACCTCGACCGAATTCGGACCGGCGACGGAACCCGTCGTCGGCCTGATGACAGAATGGACCCAGGGCAACCAGCGGGTGCTACGCCAACAGGGCGGTGACCTGGGCGGAACCATGCGTTTGGGCGCCTATGACTCGACGCTGAAGGCTGGCTCCAGGATCGCGGAGATATACGGCGCGACCGAGATCAGCGAACGCCACCGTCACCGCTACGAGGTGAACATCAACTATCGCGACGCGATTGAGGAGAAGGCCGGTCTTGTCTTCGCCGGCCTGTCGCCAGATGGAGTCTTGCCTGAAACGGTGGAGCGGCCTGATCATCCATGGTTTATCGGCGTCCAGTACCACCCGGAGCTGAAGAGCCGCCCGTTCAAGCCCCACCCCCTGTTCGCCAGCTTTATCGGTGCTGCGATCGTTCAGAGTCGTTTGGTCTAGACGGTCTTCACGCACGGTTGTTGCAGCGTCTGTCGAGTATTGTGCCAATATGGGCCGCAATCACTGGACAGACGCAGATGGCGGGTGAAATTCTCTATTTTCTGCATCGGCATTTCAAGGTCGCGCTGATCCTTGGAATGATCGCGAGCCTTGGCTTGCTGTTCTCTGTGATGAACATTGTCCTGCGCCTCTTTCGTCTGATCCCATAGATCGCAGCGGCGAATGGCGGAAGCGGTGGGATTCGAACCCACGGACGGCTCTCACCGTCGCTGGTTTTCAAGACCAGTGCCTTAAACCACTCGGCCACACTTCCACATTGATCCAGCCTGGTTTTTCGACTGGCCACGCGATTCAGGACAGCGCGCGGAGGCGTGCATAGCGCCAAGTTCGCCGTCGCCCAAGCATAAAGCGCTTTTAGTTCGCCGCCATCAGACCCGAGTGACGACGGGCGGGCGCGTCACCATCCAGATGCCGGCGCAGACCAGAACCAGCGCGACGAGATAGCTCCAGCGCAACAGGGATTCGCCGAGGAATATCGCGGACAAGGTGACACCGAAAACCGGGACGAGGAAATTGAAGGCTGCGATCAAGCCGACGGGGTTGTGCTTCAACAACAAGCTCCAGACGGCGAAGGCCACCGAGGAGAGCAGGGCCATATAGAGCAGCAGTCCGCCGGACTGGAGGTCCAGCGCCTGCATGTGAGCCCCGCCAGCCATGCCGATCCCCGTTAGAATGACGCCGCCGAGAAAAAGCTGCCACCCGGTCATGACCATGGGGTCCATGCTGGCGGACAGGCGCTTCCCATAGATGGATGCAGCCGCCAGAACGAAGGCGGCAATGATGACGAAGCCTTCGCCCAGCAGAGCGAAATCAAAGCCCAGGGCGCCGCCGCCCAGATTGACCACCACCACGCCGAGGAAGCCTATCAGGCAGCCGAGCGCCTTGCGGCCGCTCAGTCGGTCGTTGGTATAGATGAAGTGCGCCAGGACTACGCTGAAGAAGACGCCTGTGGCGTTCATGATCGACGACTTCACCCCGGTCGCATGAGCAAGGCCGACGTAGAAGAAGATATACTGGATCGCCGTCTGGGTCAGGCCCAGCAAGGCGACCTGCCGCATCTGCTTCCCGTTCAGCGCCAGAATGGGCTTCTTCATCGCTGCGGCGACGAGCAGCAGGATCGCGCCGGCCAGGGCGAACCGCCAGCCAGCGAACAGCATCTGGCTGGCGATGTCCGACGGCGCGATATGCAGCAGGGCATAGCCGTTCTTGATCGCCGGATAGGCGCTGCCCCACAGGAAGCAACATAAAGTCGCCAAGGCGAAGACCCCGGAGCGGGTCTGGTAGAGGGACGGTTTCAAGGCGCTCGCTTCAAGAACAGGACGCGGGCGCAAAGGCGTCGCCGCGACGCGAGGACGCATAGCCTCAAACGCCTTGTTAACCAAACCGGAAACCTGTTCCGCGATGATCACTTCGAGTGAACCGGAGTGCGTGTGGCCATGGTGGCGAGATTGCTGAGATGCGCGTTGATCGCCGCCGTCTTTTCCACCCTGGCGGCTTGCGCCAGTTTTGGGGGAGGGCGTGACGCGCCGCTGCGGCCGCCGGTCGTAACCGATCCCGCGCCTATCGTTTCCGGCACCATGAGGCCCTATCAGATCCGCGGCCGCTGGTACCGTCCGGCCGAACAACCAAACTATGACGAAGTGGGCCTGGCGTCCTGGTATGGGGCGCAGCACAACGGTCGTCCAACCTCGACCGGAGAAAGGTTCGACATGAGCGCGCTGACGGCGGCGCACAAGACACTGCCTCTGCCCAGCCTTGTCGAGGTGACCAACCGCGCCAACGGACGCCGCGTCATTCTGCGCGTGAATGACCGGGGGCCGTTTGTCGATAGCCGGATCATCGACCTGTCGCGCGCGGCGGCCGAGGAGTTGGGCCTGCTGTCGCAGGGCGTGGGCGAGGTGCGCGTGCGCTATGTAGGGCGCGCGCCCAGGACCGGCGGCGGTACGGCGATGCAGCGCGCAGACGCCGCGCCGCTTACGTCCCCCAGACCCTACCTCCCGCCAGTTGCCACGCCTGTCCCGGCGCCTTCGGAAACATCGGCCTACTGGGTTCAGGCTGGAGCTTTTTCCGACCGCCGCGCCGCCACGCGAATCGCCGACCGGCTAGGTGATCGAGCGACGGTTCAGGACATTCGCAGCGAGGGGCGGTCCCTGTTTCGCGTCATCGTCGGCCCATGGCCGGACGCCAACGCCGCCGAACAGGCCCGCCAAGCGGTCATCGCGCGCGGGTTTGGCGACGCGCTGTTGATATCAGGCGGTTAGGGCTTGCCTGTCGCGTCGCGCTCGCCATTGTGCGCGGGTGCAACGCGGTAAGTTCATCACATTCGAGGGCGGCGAGGGAGCCGGCAAGACCACGCAGGCGCGCCTGCTGGTCGAGCATCTTCGCTCGCTTGGAATCGACGTCATTCAGACGCGCGAACCCGGCGGTTCACCGGGGGCTGAGGTCATCCGAAACATCGTGGTGGCCGGGGACGCCGAGCGTTGGTCGCCGCGCACCGAGACCCTGCTGATGTACGCCGCGCGCTCGGACCATCTGGAACGCACCATTCGACCGGCGCTGGACGAGGGCAAGTGGGTCGTCTGCGATCGCTTCGCCGACTCCAGCCGCGTCTATCAAGGCGCTGGCGGCGGCGCGCCGGAGAGCCTGATCGAGGCCCTGGACGCCGCCATCGTGGCCGAGGATCAGCCGGACCTGACCCTGGTGTTCGACCTGCCGGTCGAGGTCGGTCTGGAGCGCGCCTTTGGTCGCGGTCTGTTCGAGACGCGGTTTGAATCCAAGGGCCTGGCCTTCCACCAAAAGCTGCGTGAGGGCTTTCTCGGCGTGGCGCGCCGTCACCCGGAACGCTGCGTCGTGATCGACGCCACGGGCGAGCTTGAGGCCGTTTCCGAACGCCTGCGGAGCGCCGTGTCCGAGCGGTTGCTGTGAGCGAACACCCGCGCGACCGGTTCGATCTGGTCCCGGACGTCGCGGCCGAAGAGGCCTTTCTGGACGCGCTGAATCGGGGCCGGCTGCATCATGCCTGGCTGCTGTGCGGGGTCGAGGGCAGCGGCAAGGCGACCTTCGCCTATCGCGCCGCGCGCCGCCTGCTGGGGGCCGCGCCGGATCTGACGCGCGGCCCGCTGGGCGCTGCGCCCTATGATCCGGTCAGCCAGCTGATTTCCGCACAGTCCCATCCCGATCTGCTGGTGATGGAGCGGCTGGTCGAGGGCGGCAAGCAGAAGAAGACGATCTCGGTCGATCAGGCGCGCGATCTGCCAGGCTTCTTCGCCAAGAGCCCGTCGCAGGCCCAGTATCGGGTCGCCATCATTGATGCTGCTGATGACCTGAACGTCAATGCCGCCAATGCCTTGCTGAAGATTCTTGAAGAACCGCCTGAGCGTGGTGTTCTGCTGCTAGTGACCCATGCGCCGGGGCGGCT
Organism: uncultured Brevundimonas sp.; assembly: GCA_964456995.1. Classification (GTDB taxonomy): domain Bacteria; phylum Pseudomonadota; class Alphaproteobacteria; order Caulobacterales; family Caulobacteraceae; genus Brevundimonas. The sequence continues at coordinate 19,066 of CAYWDO010000015.1, read as the reverse complement.
GCTGGCGACGATCCGCTCGCGCTGCCGTCGCCTCAGCTTCCCGATCTGGACGCCGGATCAGCTGGAAACCCTGGTGCGCAATCGCACCGGCGCTGACCCCGAGGATGCGCGGCTGGCCGCGGACATGGCCGGAGGATCGCCCGGCGCGGCCCTGGCTCTGTCGTCGGGCGCCATGCAGGAAGTCGACGCCCTGGCTAGGTCCTGGGTGCTGGGCGCCGCCGTCGATCGGGCCGAGCAGCTGGCTGTCGCGGACGGTTTTCGCGGGGCTGAAGGCCAGGCGCGGTTCGAGGCCCTGATGGATCGGCTGATCGCGGCGGTTAAGGTGCGCGCGTTGGAGGCGCCGGCGGGGCAGGGCGCACGCTGGGCCGAGCTGTGGACCCGCTTGGCCGAGTTGCCGGACCGCACGGCTGCCATCAATCTGGACCGCGCCGACGTCTTGGCCGGCGCCCTGGCCGACATCGCTCGCACGAAGGCCCTGAGATGATCATCGACAGTCACGTCAATCTGCACGCCCCTCAGTTCGACGAGGACCGTGACGAAGTCATCGCCCGCGCCCGCGACGCCGGGGTGCGCCTGATGGTCGAGATTTCGGACAAGCTGTCGACCTTTGAGGCCACCCACGCCCTGGCCATGGCGCACGACGACATCTGGTGCACGGTCGGCGCCCACCCTCATGAAGCCAAGGACCATGTCGAGCTGACTGCCGACGAACTGGTGGCTCTGGCCCAGCGCCCGCGCGTCATCGGCATTGGCGAATGCGGTCTGGACTTCCACTATGACCTCAGCCCGCGCGACGAGCAGGCGGCGGTATTTCGTCAGCATATCGACGCCGCGCGCCGGACCGGCCTGCCGCTGGTGGTCCATACGCGCGAAGCCGACGATGTGATGGCGGCGATCCTGCGCGAGGAGCACGCCAAGGGGCCGTTCAAGCTGCTGATGCACTGCTACACCAGCGGCCTCGAACTGGCTGAAATTGCAGCGGAAATCGGCGCCTGGTTCTCCGTTTCCGGCATCGCCACTTTCAAGGCGGCGGAGGACGTGCGCGATGTCATTCGCCGGATGCCCGAGGATCGGATCATCGTCGAGACGGACTGCCCCTATCTGGCGCCCATCCCGCATCGCGGACGCCGCAACGAGCCGGCCTATGTCGGACTGGTGCTGCAAAAGCTGGCGGAAGTTCGGGGCTGGACGCCGCAGGAGGCCGAGCAGCGCACGACCGACGCCTTCTTCGCCCTGTTCGACCGTATCCCGCGGCCTGCCGAATGAGCGAGGCGGGCGAACTGGAGATCGTCATCCTCGGTTGCGGCTCGTCCGGCGGCGTGCCGCGCGGCGACGGCGACTGGGGCGATTGTGATCCGAGCGAGCCCAGAAACCGGCGCACTCGTTGCTCCATGCTGGCGCGACGTCACGGCCCGGCCGGGACCACCAGCGTCCTGATCGACACCTCGCCAGACTTGCGACAACAGGCGCTGGCCGCTGAAATTCGCCACGTCGATGCGGTTCTCTATACCCACGACCACGCCGATCAGACCCATGGGATCGACGACCTGCGCGTCTTCGCCATCCATGCGAGGCGGCGCATCCAGGCCTGGATGGACCCGGCCACCCGTCACGCCCTGACGACCCGGTTCGACTACATCTTCGAAAGCCATCACGGCTATCCGGCCATCTTGGAGGCGCAACCCATTCCGCCGCACGGCGAGGCGTGGGACATCGACGGCGCAGGCGGGGGTATTCCCGTTGTCACCTTCGATCAGGCGCATGGGCCGATCCGGTCGGTGGGCTATCGCCTGGGGCCGGTCGCCTATTCCAGCGACGTATCCGATCTGGACGAGGCGGCGCTGGAGGCGGTGCGCGGCGCGGACCTGTGGATCGTAGACGCCCTACGCTACACGCCGCATCCCACACACGCCCATGTCGACAAGGCACTGGACTGGATAGCCCGATCCGGGGTGCGGCGTGCGGTTCTGACCAACCTTCATATTGATCTTGATTACAATGTCTTGTCAGCATCTCTTCCAGACAACGTCGAGGTCGCTTTCGACGGCTGGAACCGTCGTTTCGAGCTCTGACCCGAGCCTTATGCGCGTCGAATAGCCTCGAACCCGCCGGTGAAGACGGCCTCCATGGCGTCACAGATGGCGCCCATTTCCGACGACTTGCACAGGCCGCCGGACAGGACGTCGATACGACCCGTCTGGGCCAGAGACAGGGTCAGCGACCCCGACAGAAGGTGGTAGAACCAGTAGATCTGACGCTCGGGCGTTTCCGGCGCGATGCGTTTCAGCACACCGATGAAGCGTTCGATCACCGGGTCGAAATGCTTGTGCATGGTGTCGCCGCCCCAGACCGGGGTGTTGTTCACCTGGGCCACCAGGGCGGCATAGTTCAGCCAGGCCGGGTCGCCGTTGTCGAACAGGACAAAAAGCGGGCGCAGGAAGGCGTCGATGGCGCCGCGCACGGTCATGGCGTCGCCGTGCTCGGCCTCGTAGCGGTCCAGGCTGTCGAGACGCAGCTTGTTCACGACCTCAGCGCGGCGGCCGAAGACGGTCGAGAACAGGCGGTTCTTGTCGTCGAAATAATAGTGCAGCAGGGCCGTATCGACGCCCGCCTCCTTGGCCACGGCCTTCAGGGTGACGCCGTGCAGGCCGTCGCGCGCGAACAGGGCCTCGGCCACATTGAGGATACGGGTCGTCGTCTCCTCGCGGCGCTGGGCCTTGGGTTTGGGTGGAGCCTTGGCCTTGGCCGCTGCTTTGGGGGGCGGCTTGGTCTCGGTGGCGGTCATCGACGCAGTCTAGCCGAGAATAGGCGTCGCAGGCGATCCCGTGCTCGCAGCAGCAGGATCAGCAGCTTCCCTTTGCGCCCATGGTGGTCCAGCGCCGCCTTCCACCAGCCGCGCCGGACCTCGCCGCCGGGCGTGTCGTTGAAGACCATCCAGGCGTCGTCGGCAGGGACATAGGCAGGCCAGTCGGCGCCCGGCGCGCCCGTTTTGGCGAAGTCGATCCAGCGGGCGTGCATGGCGGCGCTGATCGCACGGTCGGCCGCGGTCGCCGGCGGCGCGCCATCGGGGCGGTGATCCAGGGTCTCGAAGACGTGGAAGATTTCGGCGGCGTGGTTGGCGCGCGGCATGGTCGCGCGCCGGGCTTCTTCCACGTAATCAAAGGCGTAGAGCCAGGCCTTCGACTGACGTGTGCGAGACGCGACCCAGCGTGCGGGGGCGGCAAAGGCGAAGTCGCGGAAGCCGAGGCGGATCAACTTCTCCTCGTCGCCGTTCGCCTGCGGATAGAGGCGGGCCAGCTTGGCGTTCGGCTTGATCAACTGACCGAAGCGCTTCAGCCCGCCGCCGTAGTTGAGCAGGGAATCCTCGCCGCTGTTGACCCCGATCATCAGCGGCACGTCGGCGAAGTCGCCGCGCGCGAAGGCGCTGATCGGATCGCGATCCAGTAACCGACCGTCGATGACAGGGCCGAAGGCGCCCTCGATCGTTGTCAGCCGCTCTGGGGCGAGGGCGCGCAGGACTGCGGGGCCGGGGTCGGTCAGACCCAGAGCCGTCGCCGCCGCGACGCCACGCTTCTCTGCAGTCTTCAGCGGGGTGGCGGGTAGCCAGCCGCCGCCGGACTGGACGATGGCCTTGTGGAACAGGCCTCCGGTCCGTTTGATCGTCATCAGCGCCAGGATGTCCAACCCTCCGGCGGACTCTCCGAACAGAGTGACATTGGCCGGATCGCCGCCGAAGGCGCTGATGTGGTCGCGCACCCATTCCAGCGCCGCGACCTGATCCAGCAGGGCCTGATTGCCCAGCGGTTCGTCAGGCGCGGCCTCGGCCGTCAGTGCCGGGTGGGCGAAGAAGCCGAGCTGACCCAAGCGATAGTTGACGCTGACCAGCACCACCCCGTCGCGGGCGAAGGCGGCGCCGTCATAGAAGGGCAGTGACCCGGCCCCCATTCGGTTCGATCCGCCGTGCAGCCAGACCATGACCGGCGCGGGCGCGGCAGCTTCGGCGGGCGCCCAGACATTCAGGGTCAGGCAGTCTTCGCCGGTCGGTTCCGGTGCGCCGCCGATGGAAACGATGTCGGCCACGTCCGCGGGACCGGCCTGAGGGGCCGATGGTCCGAAATCCGCCGCCTCGCGCACGCCGTCCCAGGCCGGAAACGACTGCGGCGCTCGCCAGCGCTGCTCGCCCACCGGGGCGGCGGCGTAGGGCACGCCGCGAAACACGTTCGCCGATCCTTCGCGACGACCGCGCAGGTCGCCAGACGGGGTGCGCGCGACGGGCGAGGTCGCGGCCAGATTGATCTGATCCATAATTCCGTCCCTTGAGGCGCGATCTTCGCCGCGCTCGTTCATTTGAGAATGAACAACGCTCGCCCGGCTGTCGAGCCGCTTCGTGAAACATCATTCATGAGAGAATGAATGATGTTGACAGCAGGGCCGTTCGCGGACCACCGTCGGACCAACACAGATCAGCGGCGACCAAACGACCGCGCGTGGAGAGGAAACGAGAATGCGAACGACAGGACAGTTGCGTCTGGCGCTGATGACCAGCGTCTTCATGACGGCCTCGCTCTGCGCGGCCCCGAGCTTCGCCCAGCAGGCGACGGAGACTGAACAGGCCTCCAGCGTGGATGACATCGTGGTCACCGCACGCCGCCGTGAAGAGTCGCTGAAGGACGTGCCGGTCGCCGTATCCGCCATCAGCAGCGAGCGTCTGGAACAGACCGGCGCCGCCGACATCACCACCCTGCAGCAGCAGACCCCGAACGCCACGGTCCAGATCGCACGCGGCACCAACTCGACCCTGACCAGCTTCATCCGGGGTGTCGGCCAGCAGGATCCGCTGTGGGGTTTCGAGCCCGGCGTCGGCCTCTATGTCGACGACGTCTATGTGGCCCGCCCGCAGGGCGCAGTTCTGGATATCTTCGACATCGAACGGCTGGAGGTCCTGCGGGGACCACAAGGCACATTGTATGGCCGCAACACCATCGGTGGCGCGATCAAGTACGTCACCAAGCGCCTGAGCCAGGACCCGGAGCTGACGCTCAAGGGCGCCTACGGCAGCTATAATCAGGTCGACCTGATCGCCTCGGGTTCGGCCCCGATCACCGACACCCTGCGCGTCGGCGGCGCGGTCGCCCGCTACACCCGTGACGGCTATGGCACGAACCTGACCACGGGCGCCGAGCACTACAACAAGGACGTCACCGCCGCTCGCCTGAGCGTTGAATGGACGCCGACTGATGATCTGTTCTTCCGACTGGCTGGCGACATCACCGAGGACGAGTCCAACGCGCGTCACGGCTATCGCCTGAAAGCGCCGATAACCGACGGCATCTACGACACTCGCGCGGGCATCGGCGACGAGGGCTATGTGCGTACGCGCGGCCTGTCCTTCACCGGCGAATGGGCCGCCAGCGACGCCCTGACCTTCAAGTCGGTCACGGCCTGGCGTGACGGCGACACCAAGGGCGACGGCATCGACTTCGACGGCCTGCCTCAGCCGATCCTCGACATCCCGGGCTACTATGCCGACAGCCAGTTCACCCAGGAATTCCAGGTCCTGTTCGAGGGCGAGCGCTGGCAGGGCGTGGCGGGCGTCTTCTACATGGATGCCTCGGCAGAAGGCGCCTTCGACACCGTCATCGGCCTCTACCCCAGCATGGGGCCGGGGCTGCCTGCCGGCCTGACGACCTTCACCGGCGGCAAGGTGGACACCGAGAGCTTCGCCGTCTTTGCCGACTTCAGCTATGACCTGACCGATCAGTTGTCGCTGTCGGTCGGCGGTCGTTGGACGCAGGACAAGAAGAGCGTTGATCAGCTTCGTCAGAACTATCTCGGCATCAAGAGCCCGTTCTTTGGCAACAACGCTGCCATCCCGGCCGGCCGGCCCTCGACCGACTACGCCAACTCGGACACCTATTCGGAGTTCACGCCGCGCATCAGCGCCAGCTATAAGTTCACGCCGGAACTGACGGGCTACGCCTCCTACGGTCGCGGCTTCAAGTCCGGCGGTTTCGATATGCGGGGCGACGCCTCGCTCTATCCCGAAACGATCAACGGCTATCAGCCGGAGCTGGTCGACACCTATGAAATCGGGCTGAAGGGTTCGCTGCTGGATCGTCGGATCAACTTCGCCACGGCCCTGTTCAAGTCGGACTATACCGATCAGCAGATCACCTCGCAGTTCTTCATCCCGCCGGCATCGGTCGTCAGCTTCGTCGATAACGCGGGTTTCAGCGAAATCTGGGGTTGGGAGCTGGAGGCCAGCGCGCGGGTTACCGACAGCTTCATCCCGCGCCTGACGCTCGGCTACCTGGACGCCAAGTTCAACGAGTTCGTCACCTTCAATCCGCTGACAGGCCGGCGCGAGAACATGGCCGATCAGCGCGAATTCCAGAACACGCCAGACTGGACCGCCAACATCGCGCTGCCCTACAGCGTCGATCTGGGGGGGCGTGGCTCGCTGATCTTCACGCCGATGGCCTCATATCGCGGCGCGACCCAGATGTTCGAGACAGCCATCCCGCTGCTCGATCAGGGCGCCTACTGGCTTTATGACGCCACCCTGATGTGGACGGCGCCGGACGCTCGTTACCGGGTCAGTCTGGCCGGTCGCAACCTGTCGGATGAACGCTATCGCGCCGGCGGCTACAACTTCCCGGGCGCGATCACGGGCGATTCCGTTATCGGCTTCTACGGCGCCCCGCGCACTGTGACCTTGAGCGTAACGGCGAACTTCTAAGGCTGCACCCTTGCCCCCTCCCGCCAGGACGCAAGTTCTGGGGGGAGGGCGCTTCTCCGGTCGAGGGGCCTAGCCGTCGTCGCTGTCAGCACCATCGACCGCATTGGCGACGAGATCTCGCCACGTCGGATCAGTGTCGTCCACCAGATCTACATCATCCATCAGCGCGACGGCCCCGCTGCCGTCAGGCAGGATGAGGCCCAGCACCTCCATGGTCTCGCCGTCGGAGCCGACGTGGACTTCGGCCTGAACTGCTACGGCCGCCTGTTCGCCGTCGTCCTCCCACCAGATGAGCGGTTGGGGCAGGTCCATGTCGATAGTTTTGGCGTCTTCGGTATCGGCGAGAGCAAAAATAGCCCTACGCGCCTGAACATCCTCCAGAGTCGCCACTGCGCCTGTGAAGGCCGTCAGGCGTGACCAATCATCGACATCGAAGCCGCCGCCGTCTTCGTCACCATTTTCATCGTCCGTGGTCATAGTCCTATCCTCAGTTTGACGGTTCTCTACCGCTATGAATGGCGAAAGCAACGTGTCGCCCTTCTCGAAATCGACGCTAAATTTCTTCTTTACCGTCACGAGTGACGCCTATAGCCACGCTTCGATTAGGGAGCGCGTGTTTTGATCGGTCACGAACAGGAGGTGGGGCGAACGCTGGCTGCGCAGAATCAAATCCTGCTGGCCTATGTTCGACGGCGGCTGGCGACAGCGGGAGATGCGGAGGATGTAGCTCAGGAGGCGATCACGCGCGTCTTGGCGCGAGCACGAGAGACCCTGATTACCGATCCGCTGTCCTACGCCATGCGCGCGGCGCGCAATATTCTGATCGATCGCGGCCGGCGTGTCGCGAACGTGCAGATCGACGATCTGGAAGAAGCCGAGCTCCCCATCGACACCGGGGCGACGCCCCTGGAGGCTCTTGACATGAGCGAGCGGCTGAAGTTGTGCCAAAGGGCGCTGGAGAGTATGCCGCCGCTGCGCCGCGAAGTTTTCGTGCGGCGCCGTGCGGGCGAACAGTCCTATGAGACGATCGCACGCGACCTGAGACTGTCCGTCGAGGCGGTGCAGAAACATTATAGCCGCGCGGCTCGAACGCTGCGTCAGACGGCGGAGGGTCGCCATGTCGGCTAGACCTGTGAACCCGAGGGATGATCGCGAGGCGGCGCTGTGGGCTGACGCTCGGCGTAGCGGGACATTGTCGGCGAAGCAGCAGGCGGCCCTGAGGAAATGGCTGGATGGGCGACCCGACCGGGCCGACCTGTTGCGGCGGCATGAGGCCTTGATCGACGACGCCGCCGTGATCTGGGCGACGCAGCGTGTGGCGCGGGCGCGGACCGCGCCCAACCGGCTTCGTTCCTGGCCGCGCGGGGCGATTGCCGGGGCCGGACTGGCAGCGGTTTTCGGGGCGGTAGCGCTGATCGGCGGCGGGCTGTTACCGCGTGGACAACTGATCGTTGGAACGACCCAAGGCGTGCCGGCGCCGATTGCTCTGGCGGATGGATCGGCGGTGCGGCTGAACGGCCAGAGCCAGTTGCGTGTGGTGCTGGGCGAGCGTGAACGGCGGCTGCGCCTGAAGGGCGAGGGCTTCTTCGAGGTGGCTCCCGACAAGAGCCGGCCCTTCTCGGTCGAGGTGGATGGCGCGCGCATCACTGCGGTTGGCACGCGATTCAATGTCGACGAGCGCCAGACCCCCGATGGGAAGGTGGTCGAGGTCGTGGTGTTCGAGGGGATCGTGAGGGTCGTCTCGGATAGAGGTATGACGATGAAGGTCCTCGCCGGCGAACGGGCGACCGTATCCGGGGGCGTGGTCGAACGCGCGGCCCAGATCCGCCCTGAGGCGGAGGCCGACGTGCCGTCCTGGGCCAAGGGTTGGCTGGAGTTCAATGAGGCGCCCCTGGCCAGTGTGGTCGAAGATCTGGAACGGGCCAGCGGGGTCAAGGTCAAGCTGGCCGATTCAGTGGTGGAGCGCGCCCTGATCAGCGGCCGTTTCGCCTATGACCGCCCGGAAAACGCCTTGGCCGCCATGGTGGGGCTCCACGGCTTCAAACTGACCCGTCAGGGCACGGATCAATTTGTAATTTCAGAAGGTTAGGCGACCTTCAGGCCAAGTTTTCATGACAGGTGTCAGGACGTCTTCGGTCGCCGTCTAACCCCGTAACGATCATGTTCGATCGAAGGGGATCTATCGAATGCGTATCCACAAGACCGGCCTCCTCACGGCGGCCGCCGTCGCTGTTCTGGCGTCCGTCGCCGCGCCTGCCTACGCCTGGCAGGCGACCAGCAGCGCCGAGGCGCGCGTCGCCATCGCCATTCCGGCCCAGGACCTGGGCCGGGCGCTGCAGACCCTGTCGCGCGACACGGGGCTGCAGATCGTCTTTGATCCCGCGCTTACGCGGGGGCGGACCTCCAACGCCGTCTCGGGGGCGATGACGTCGCGCGAGGCGCTGCGTCGGATGATCGCCGGATCGGGCGTCGAGGCGCGCGAGGTGCGCGGTGTTCTGACCCTGGTGCGCCAGACGGCGGAGACCAGCGTCACTTCTCCTGACGCCTTCGAGGTCGAGGACGTTCAGGTGGTCGGCTATGCGGCGGGCCTGCGCCGGTCGCTGGACGCCAAGCGCAAGGCCGACTTCATCTCCGACGTCATCAGCGCCGACGACATGGGCGACCTGCCGGCCAATAACGTGGCTGAATCTCTGTCGCGCCTGCCGGGCGTCAATGCCGTTCGTAACCATACGACGGGCGAGGGCGATCGCATCACCATCCGCGGCCTGTCGACCGAGCTGAACAACTACACCATGAACGGCGTCCGCATGGGCGGGACCGGCTCGCGCGATGACAACTTCTATCGTGGCGTCCGCCTCAGCTTTCTGCCGCCGGAAGGCATCGACTCGATCACCGTCATCAAGAGCCTGACGCCGGATCGGGACGGCGACGCCTTGGGCGGGTCGATCGACATCCGCACGCCGACGGCCTTTGACCATGACGCCACCTATGGTGTCCTGTCGGCCTCGGCCGGGATGCTGGACAAGTTCGATGATGAGAAGTCGGGCGAGATCGCCGGCTCGTTCGGACGCCAGTTCAACGACAACTGGGGCCTGTTCGTCACCGGCAGCTGGTCGCGCCGCAAGTCGCAGTTCGAACAGAACGGCGTGGACGGCGATAACCAGCCTTCGGTCTGGTATGCCGACAGCGAGACCCTGGGCTGGGACCCCGAGACCTTCGTCATGCGCGGCATGGACCTGGCCTTCGGCGAGACCGAGGTCGAGCGGCGCGGCCTGAACGCCAGCCTCGACTATCGCGGCGACGCCCATGACTTTCACTTGCGCGGTCAGTTCAACGAATACACCCAGGACGAGTTCGGCAACCGCCTGAACTTCCGCAACGACACCGGCAAGAACTCGACCCGCCTGACCCAGGTCGACAAGGCTATGACCGGTCTGGCCCGGCCGGATGACGCCATCATCGGCACGGACGCCAAGCTGGGGCGGATCTACAGCTACACCACAGCCCAGATCGTGGACCGCGACCGCGACGGCCGCATCACCGACGCCGACCGCTCGACCCGTTCCTACTACTCGCTCGACGGCGCCTCGGGGACCTGGGACCCGCAGGGCTTCCGCCTGCGTCGCTTCTGGGAAGGCTCGCGCGAGACGGGATCGCTGATGTCGCTGAACCTGGGCGGCGTCAGTCGTGTGGGTGACTTCACCGTCGACTACGACCTGTCCTACGCCAAGTCCGAGGACAATATCGACGACAGCTACGAGATGGAGTTCCGCAGCGACAAGTACGGCTGGCTGGGCAACAAGGGCGTCGACGTCACCAACTTCGGCGACAGCCGCTTTCCCAAATGGGTGCTGAACGACGCCGGCATGGCGGCGATCCACGACAACGCCCAGTACGACTTCGCCGGCCTGTCGGGCGAGATCGGCGGGGCTGAGGAAGAGCTGTGGCAGGGCCAAGTCAACGTCGAATGGCGTCCGGTGTCCACCTGGCTGGAAGCGATCAAGACGGGCGGGAAATTCTACAGTTCCAAGCGATCGACCTATAATGGCGAGTTCCTGGATCTGGACGCCGAAGGCACCCTGGCCGACTTCTCGCGCTTCTACGGCAAGGCGGTCACCAGCCTGTTCGACGGCGAATACTCTGGCCTCTATCGCCTGGGCACCGTCATCGACAACGAAGCCATGCTGGCCGAGTTGCAGCGCGCCATGGAGGGCAACAGCGACTTCTTTGACGGCTTCGCCACCGATCCCGGCAACGCCGAACTGAGCGGCGAGGACAGCTTCACCTTCAAGGAGAACATATTCGCTGGGTACCTGATGGCGACGGCCCGTTTCGGTCAGGCGCAGGTCCTCGGCGGCGTGCGTGTCGAGAGCACCAACAACGAGATCGACGCCTATATCCTCGACGAGGTGCAGGGCGCGCACTACGCCACGGACAAGAGCGACTTCATCAACGTCCTGCCGTCGATCCACCTCAACTACGATCTGGATGACCGGACCAAGGTGCGGGCCGCCATCTGGACCAGCTTCGCCCGTCCCGACATCGCCCGCATGTCCTCTGCGCGCGAGTACGGCTACGACAGCGACCCCGACGGCGACGGCAAGATCAATCCGAAGAACGAGTGGCTGCTGGTCTCCATCGAGCAGGGCAACCCGGACCTGAAGCCAATGAAGGCGATCAACTACGACCTGTCGGTCGAGCGCTACAACGGCGACACGGGCGCCTATTCGCTGGGTCTGTTCTACAAGGACATCGAGAACTTCCTGTACCGCTCCTCGTCGTCGAACATCCGCGACGGGACGTCGGGCGTGAACATCGGCCCTGATGGCGTGACCGTCTCCAAGCCGAACAACGGCAAGTGGGCGCGGGTTTACGGCGTCGAGATGAGCGCCCAGCAGGTCTTCCACTGGCTGCCGGGTCCGCTGGCGGCGCTGGGCGCCAGCGTGAACCTGACGCTGCAGAAGTCGGAGGCCGAGACCGGCATTTCCTGGCACCCGCAGGGCTACACCCTGCCGCTGATGGAGACGCCCGAGGC
>CAYWDO010000015.1:0-7192 GCA_964456995.1 uncultured Brevundimonas sp. | reverse complement strand
GCATTTCCTGGCACCCGCAGGGCTACACCCTGCCGCTGATGGAGACGCCCGAGGCGGTCGCCAACGTCCAGATCTTCTGGGCGCGCGACGGTTGGGAGGCTTACGCCGCCTACAGCTATCAGTCGGAATTCCTCGAAGGCATCCAGGACTTCGGCAACAATCCTTATGAGCAGGACTACGAGTTCGTGGACCTGAACGTGCGGCGCAAGCTGTGGAACGGGGCGACCGCGTCGCTGCAGGTGCAGAACCTCTTTGACAACCACACCTATTGGTACACGGCCGGCGCCAGCACCAGCTCCAGCCGGGCCTACATCAAGAACGGGCGGTCGATCTCGGTCGGCCTGACCTACGTCTTCTGATCGGGGTGGGAAGCATGAAAACGACCCACGCCCTGATGCTCGGGGCCGCGCTGGCGGCCCTGGGCGGACAGACAATCGCCCAGGATCGACCCGCGCGGCCCGAACCCGCGTCGGTCCAGGCTTCGGACCGGCCGGTGGTCCCTCCGACCGAGCAGCCGGAACGGATCATCCTGAACCTGACCGCCGATCCGGCGCACGAGATGGCGGTGACCTGGCGCACGGCGCCGGGCCTGCTCGGCTTCGTCGAATACGCCGAGGCCCAGGACGGCCCTGACTTCATCCAGCAGGCGGTGCGCGTGACCGCCATCACGGATGATGCGACCATCGCCGTGCGCGAGGCTCCCGATTTCCAGGCGGCCTATCACTCGACGGTTCTGAAGGGGCTGAAGCCGGAGACGGTCTATGCCTATCGCGTCGGCGACGGCGCGCTCTGGTCGGAATGGCTGCAGTTCCGCACGGCGGCGACAACGGCGGAGCCCTTCACCTTCCTCTACATGGGGGACATGCAGAACAACATCCTCAGCGAGGCGTCGCGCACCATGAGGATGGCCTTCCGCAAGGCAGGCGACGCCGCCTTCGTCATCCACGCCGGGGACCTGATCAACCGGCACGACAGCGACAACGAATGGGGCGAATGGTTCGCCGCCGGCGGCTTCCTCTACGCCCAGACGCCGCAGATGCCGACGCCGGGCAATCACGAGTACGGGCGGGGTCCTGTGCTGAACCCGCAGTGGCGGCGCCAGTACACCCTGCCGGAAACCGGCCCGGCGGGCGTCGAGAAGCTGAAGGAGACGGCCTGGACCGTCGACTATCAGGGCCTGCGCCTGATCTCGGTCGACGCCCCCCTGTTCCACGGCGACGAGGCCATGCGGGCCGAGATGGTGCGCTGGCTGGACGGACTGCTGGCCAACAACCCCAACCGCTGGACGGCGCTGTTCCTGCACTTCCCGCTGTTCTCGATCGACCCGGATCGCGACAACTCACGGGTGCGCGACGCCCTCAAACCGCTCATCGACAAATATGGCGTCGATCTGGTGCTTCAGGCCCACGACCACGGCTATGCGCGCGGCGCCATAGGGACCGGACCAATGCTCAACGCGGGGCCTAGCCAGCCGTCCGATCATGGCTCTACCTATGTCGTCTCCGTCGCCGGCCCCAAGATGTATCCGGTCGCCGATCTAAGCTGGGCCACCCGCTCGGCCTCGCGCACCCAGACCTTCCAGACCCTGGATGTGTCGCCGGAGGCGGTTGTCTATCGCGCCTTCACCGCGACGGGTCGCCAGCTGGACTCCTTCCGCCTGACCAAGGGCGCCGATGGCGTGGCGCGCGTGGAGCCTTTGGCTTCTTCAGAAGGCGGGGCACGCTAATGGTTCCCTATTCGAGGGAGACCGAGGATGAGCGGGTTGCGCTTATCATGATCCCGAAGATAGCCGCCATGGGGAACATCAAGACGCCATAGACCGCGGCAGGCAGGGACATGTCCGGGACCATCAGCACCGACTGGGCGATGACGATGGCCAGGGTTGCGTTGTGCAGACCCACCTCAAACGCGCTGGCGATCGATTGCTTGCGGTTGATGCTGAACAGGCGCGGGACGATGAAGCCTATGCCCAGGCTGAGGACGCAGAAGCTGATCACGATCCCGGCCAAGGCCAGGAAGTCCTCTTTCAGCGCCGCATAGTTCGACACGACTGCGCCGGCGATGACCAGGGTCAGGATGACGACGGAGGCAAGCCTCACCGGCTTGTCCATGGCGCGGGCGAAGCCGGGCCTGAGCCCGCGCACCAGCATGCCCAGACAGACGGGGGCCAGCACGATCATGAAGACCTCGATCGTCTTCTTCAGTTGCAGGCCTACCGTCATGTCGCCCGGCTGGAACCAAGCGATCGACAGATTGACGATCAGGGGCAGGGTCAGCACCGCGATGACCGAGTTGATGGCGGTCAGGCTGATGTTCAGCGCCACGTCCCCCCGGAACAGGTGGCTGTAGAGATTGGCCGTGGTCCCGCCGGGCGAGGCCGCCAGCAGCATCATCCCGACCGCCAGCACCGGCGGCAGGCGAAACAGCAGCACCAGGCCGAAACAGATGGCGGGCAGCACGAGCAATTGGCAGATCAGGGCGATGCTGACCGCCTTGGGCCGCTTGCCGATGCGGGCGAAGTCGCCGGGCGTCAGGTCCAGCCCCAGGCCGAACATGATGATGCCCAGCGCGACCGGCAAACCGATCATGGCCAGTGTGGAATCCATGACGTCATTCTCTCCCGAGAAACCTCAGACCCGGCCGGCGAGAGCGCGCCCCGCCGCCCGGCCCGAGAAGATGCACCCGCCCAGGAAGGTGCCTTCCAGCGCATTGTAACCATGTAAACCGCCGCCTCCGAAGCCCGCAGCCTCGCCCGCGGCGTAAAGCCCCTCGAACGGCGTGCCGTCTGCGGTCAGAACCCGGCTCGACAGGTCGGTCTGAAGCCCGCCCAGCGACTTGCGCGTCAGGACGTGCAGCCTGACCCCGATCAGCGGCCCGGCCCCGGGGTCCAGCAGCCGGTGCGGCGTCGCGGTCCGCGCCAGGCGGTCGCCGAGATAGCGGCGACTGTTGTGGATGCTCATGATCTGGAAATCCTTGGCGTAGGGATTGTCCATCTGGGCGTCGCGGTCCTCGACCTGACGCCGGACGAGAGCCGGGTCCAGCAAGGGCCGTTCCGTCAGGCCGTTCATCCTGGCCACCAGGGTCTCCAGATCGTCAGCGAAGACGAAGTCGGCGCCCTTGTGTTTGAAGGCGTCGACGGCGGGCGGCGCGCCCTTGCCCAGCCGCGAGGCCAATACCTTCAGCAACTTGCGCTCGGTGATGTCGAGGTTCTGCTCGGACCCCGACAGGGCGAACTCCTTTTCGATGATCTTCTGGGTGACGATGAACCAGGAGTGGTCGTGCTCGGCCAGGTCTGGCGTCGTGCGCAGGTGCTTCAGCGTCGCCATGGTGTCGTGGCCGGGCAGGGCGGGGGCGGGCAGCCGCCGCCCCAGGGCGTCCAGCCAAAGCGGCGACGGGCCGGGCAGGATGCGGATGGCGTGGTTCGGCCACACGGGAGCCCAGTTCTGCACTCCCTCGACGTAGTGCCACATGCGGTCGCGGTTCACGAGCCGACCGCCAGTCTCGCCGGCGATGTCCAGCATGCGGCCGTCGACATAGGCGGGGACGCCGGTGATCATCGACTTGGGCGGGGCGCCCAGCCGCGCGGGCCAGAAACGGCGCACCTTGTCATGGTCGCCGCCGATGCCGCCCGAGGCCAGGATGACGGCGTCCGCCCTCAGGATAAAGTCGCCGACCACATCGCGGTTGGAGGGTGCGCCGCGCGGGGCGTCGTCCGGGGCCAGGATCGCACCCGATACGCCCGTGACGCGCCCGCCTTCCACCAGAAGCTGATCGACCCGGCGGCGGTGGTGGAAGGTCAGGCGTCCGTCCTTCGCGGCCTGTCTCGCGCGGTCGGCGAAGGGCTCTGACACCCCCGTCCCCGTGCCCCAGGCGACGTGGAAGCGCGGGACGGAATTGCCGTGACCAAAGGCCTGCCCCCCGCCGCGCTCGGCCCAGCCGACCATGGGCGTCAGGCGGATGTGGTGCTGCTTCAGCCAGGAGCGCTTCTCGCCAGCGGCGAATTCGACATAGGCGTGCGCCCATTGCACCGCCCATTCGTCCTCGGCCAGCGGCCCGTCCATCCGGTCCCAGCCGGCGCTTCCCCGCCAGTCCCGCCAGGCGAGATCGAAACTGTCCCGCACGCCCAGTCGCCGCTGCTCTGGCGAATTCACCAGGAACAGTCCGCCAAAGGACCAGAAGGCCTGTCCGCCTAGGTTGGCCGGGTTCTCCTGATCGATCAGGGCGACGCGTCTGCCGGCCTGAATCAGTTCATTGGCGGCGACCAGTCCGGCCAATCCCCCGCCCACAACGATGACGTCCGCGTCCATCTTCTACCCTCGCTGCCCCGCATAATCGCTAACATAGGTGTCAATATGAAACGAGCGTTTCCTTGACCAACATGCCTGTCAATATGTATTGACAGGTGGGTGAGTAGCGTGATGGTCTGGGTTCAACCGCTGCCGGCGCCGCCCCGGCCAGTGGAATGACATGGCGGCGAGGAAATGCTGCGGAACCCGTTGGGGAACGGGCCGCACCCTGGGGAGGGGTTTATTTATGGCGATATCCGCCGTTCAAGCGCGCTTGGCCGCAACCGTATCCATCCTTGCACTGACCATCGCCGCGCCGGCCTTGGCTCAGACCGCACCCGACACCGCCGCCACTGCGGTCGACGACATCATCGTCACGGCCCAGAAGCGCGAGGAATCGATCCAGGACGTGCCGATCGCCGTCTCGGCCTTCTCGGCCGAAACTCTGGACGCGTTGAAGATCGAGGGCGGGTCGGAGTTGATGCGCGCCATCCCGAACGTCAGCTTCTCCAAGTCCAACTTCAGCATGTATAATTTCTCGATCCGCGGGATCGGGACCAAGGCGATCTCGGCCTCGTCAGATCCGGCGGTGGCGGTCAGCTTCAACAACACCCCCCTGACCAGGAACCGACTGTTCGAGCAGGAATACCTGGATGTGAACCGGGTCGAGGTGCTGCGCGGACCCCAGGGCACCCTGTATGGCCGCAACGCCACCGGCGGCGTGGTCAACATGATCCCCAACCTGCCGGGACCCGACTTCGACGCCATGATGAAGGCCGAGACCGGCAACTATGGCACCATGCGCGGCCAGATGATGGTCAACATCCCGCTGACGGAGACCTTCTGGGTGCGCGGCGCGGCCAGCGTGACCAAGCGGGACGGCTTCGACTACAACACCTTCACCGAGCGACATGTGAACAACCGCGACCTGTTCACCACCCGCCTTTCGGCGGCGTGGGAGCCGAGCGACCGCTTCAACGCCAATCTGATCTGGGAGCATTTCGGCGAGGACGACGAGCGGTCGCGCACTGGCAAACAGCTCTGCACCAAGGATCCCGGACCGACCAGGGTCGGCAGTGCAACGATCACATCCAGCCTTATTCGGAATCGACTGAGCCAGGGATGTCTGCCCCGCACCCTGTTCAGCGACGCGGCCTATGATTCACCCAACGGCGGCGCCTTTGGCCACATCCTGCTGGCAGGCGAACTTCTGTATGGAAGAGCAGCATCAGATAGACGGATCAGCATCAAGGCGATTGACAATAAAATCGACCCCTACGCGGGTGTAACCCAGTCGCGTGATCTTCGTGAAATATCCAGTGCATATGATCCAAAATTTCGGGCGACGAATGACGTAGTTCAACTGAACTTCGAGTTCCAGCTTTCGAATAGCCTGTCTCTGATTTCTCAAACAGCCTACGCCAAGGACGATTTCTGGTCGACGCAGGATTACAATCGATTTGTCAGTAATCCTATTTTCAGTGACTCTACTCAGCCCTTTGTCAACCTGTTGGGGAGACCCGCGCCCGGATCGCCGGCGACGCCAGGTGGGTTCTATACGGACCCGCAGCTGGGTACTTCTAATCGCATGATCAGTGCTGATCTGAGTGTTTCTGATAACCGGCAGTGGTCTCATGAATTGCGTTTGCAATCGAGTTACGATGGCCCGTTCAATTTCAGCCTTGGGGCCAACTATCAGGACTTCAAAACAGAAGATAACTACTACGTCTTCAATAACATTTTTACGCTACTGGCTGAGTATTTCTACAATCAAAATCCCTTGGTGTTTACAACGCAGGGCTTGCAGGGCCAGATCTGCGACTCTAAGGCCACGCCTACGAAAGAGTGCGTCTATGTCGATCCGACGCCGCTCAGCAATCTGGCTGGCGACGGGCACAACTACTTCCGTAGCAAGAATGTGGTGAAGGTGCGGTCGTGGGCGCTGTTCGGCGAAGGTTATTGGAACCTTCGCCCGGATCTGCGGATGACCATCGGCCTGCGCTACACGGATGACCAGAAGGTCACGACACCCTATCCCAGCCAGTTGCTGCTGGGGGCCAACCCTGACGGCACGCCGGGGAGCGGGTCCGGGGGCTATGTCAGCCGGGGTTATCCGGCTCAGCCCGACGTCAAACAGTCGTGGGGGGCGATGACGGGCCGCTTCGTCATGGACTGGAAGCCGGACCTGTCCTTCACTGACGACACCCTGATCTATGCCTCCTATGCTCGCGGCTATAAGGGCGGCGGCACCAACCCGCCGCGCGTGGACATCAATCCCACGGTGATCCAGTACCAGCCTTTGGCCGAGGATTTCGATCCCGAATACGTCAACGCCTTTGAGATCGGAACCAAGAATACATTCTACGACGGTCGTGTCCGGCTGAACGCTACGGGGTTCTATTATGACTACAAGGACTACCAGGTCTCGCAGATCGTCGACCGAATCTCTCTGAACGAGAACTTCGACGCGAAAATATGGGGGGTGGAGCTGGAAGGAATCTTCCATGTGACCGACCGTTTCCGCATCGATTCCAACATTGGTTACCTGAATACGCGTATCGCCGACGGCGAGGGTTCAATCGACGTGATGAACCGCACTCAGGGAAATGCCGATTGGACAGTCTTGCGTCCTTGGATACAGGTGCCCTCCAACTGTATCGCTCCGACAAAGCATGTTGAGACTATTCTCAATAGAAACCTTGGCGAAGAATTCACTATGACTGCACTTCAAGGTCTTTGTGCAGGATCAAAGCGGTACGGCTCCTTCAATCCGGCGTTCGAAACATTCCTGCCTCTCTACTCATTCTACGGTTTCACATACGACGGTTTGACTGAGGCGCCTAATGGCGGGCGCGGGTTCATGGCGGATCTGGGTGGGAATGAGCTGCCGAACTCACCCAACTGGA
>CAYWDO010000014.1:31403-32776 GCA_964456995.1 uncultured Brevundimonas sp. | reverse complement strand
TCGGCCCCCGCCTTCCTGAAGCAGGTCAAGGCGGCGTCGCAGGCGCTGAAGATGGACTTCGACATGCTGAAGCGGCCGCTGAACGTCGGCTTCTCGGGCGGTGAGAAGAAGCGGATGGAGATCCTGCAGATGGCCCTGCTGGAGCCGTCGCTGCTGATCCTGGACGAGACGGACTCCGGCCTCGACATCGACGCCCTGCGCATCGTGTCGGAGGGGGTGAACGCCCTGCGTCGCGCCGACCGATCCATGCTGGTCATCACCCACTATCAGCGCCTGCTGGACTACATCAAACCGGACAAGGTGCATGTGCTGGCCGCCGGTCGCATCGTCGCCTCGGGCGGGCCTGAACTGGCGCTGGAGCTGGAGGCGGAAGGGTACGACAAGTTCCTGCCGACCGCGGCATGAGCGCGGCGCCGCAGATCGACCTGACCAACGCCGAGACCTTCCCTTCCCGGCGCACGGAAGCGTGGAAATACAGCGACCTGAAGCGCTGGCTTCGTGAAGCGCCTGAGCCGTCTGGCACGGCGCTGGTCGGCGCGCCGGGGCCCTTCTACGACCTGGGCGGAGAGGCCATCGTCTTCGCCAACGGGCGCCCGGTCGGCGTTACTGACTTCATCGCCTCGGGCGTGCAGACCCTGCGTCTGCGCTTCATTTCCGACGCGGTCGGCACCGGCCACACGGCGGCGGCCCGCATCGTCGCTCGCCCCGGCGCGCGCCTGCTGCTGCTGGAGACGCACGAGGGCAAGGGCTCGGCCTATGTGGCGCACAACAAGGTCGAGATCGACGTGGCCCGCGACGCCGAGGTCACGCGCATCGTCCTGATCGAGGAGCCCGAGGACGCCATTTCGGTGACCAACGCCGAGGTGCGGCTGGAGGCCGGCGGTCGCTATCGCCAGACCGTGGTCACGACCGGAGCCAAGCTGCAACGCATCGAGACGCAAGTCAGCCACGGCGCCGAGGGCGCCGACGCGCGTCTGGACGGCCTCTATCTGTTGAAGGGGTCGCGCCATGCGGACCTGACGACCGTGGTCGATCACCGGGCTGCCGATGGCACGACCAGCCAACTGACCAAGGGCGTCGTTCACGACACGGCGCGCGGCGTGTTTCAGGGCAAGATCATCGTCGAGCGCGGGGCTGACGGCACCGACGCCCGCATGGCCCACAACGCCCTGATCGCGTCCGAGCGCGGCGAGATCGACGCCAAGCCGGAACTGATCATCTATGCCGACGACGTGCAGTGCGCCCACGGCAATACGGTCGGGACGCTGGACGAGAGCGCGCTCTTCTACATCCAGCAGCGCGGCATTCCGGCCGTGGAGGCCCGCGCCCTGCTGGTCCAGGCCTTCCTGTTCGAGGTCATCGACCGCATCGAG
>CAYWDO010000014.1:29048-31303 GCA_964456995.1 uncultured Brevundimonas sp. | reverse complement strand
GGGGGCGAGATGATCGAGACGGTCGAGAAGGAGCGCGTGACCTACGCGCCGCCGCCGCATCGCTTCGAAGCCGGCACGCCGCCGATCCTGGAGGCTATTGGTCTGGGCGCGGCGCTGGAATGGCTGGCGGGCTTTGACCGGCAAGCCGTCGCCGCGCACGAGATGGCGCTCTATGATCACGCGCGGGCGCGGCTGGCCGACGCCGGCTGGCTGCGGGTGCTGGGCGAGGCCGAGGGCAAGGGGGCGCTGCTGACCTTCGCCGTCGAGGGCGCGCACGCTCATGACGTGGCCCAGATCATGGACCGTTACGGCGTGGCCGTGCGTGCCGGCCTGCACTGCGCCGAACCGTTGGCGAAAAGACTGGGCGTGACCTCGAGCACGCGCGCCTCCTTCGCCCTATATAACACCGTGGAGGATACAGACGCCTTCGTGGATGCGCTGATCAAGGCGCGGAACTTCTTCGTGTGATGAGTATGGACGCCAAGACCGACAACGCCATCAGCGACAGCGACGCCTTCGCCGCGACCTGGGACGAGCCGCAGAAGAGCGCCTTGTCGCAAGCCGAGCTGGACAAGCTGACCGACGACCTGATCGAGGCGCTGAAGACAGTGTACGATCCGGAAATCCCGGTCGATATCTATGAGCTGGGCCTGATCTACAAGGTCGATGTCTCTGACGACCGCGACGTCCTGATCGAGATGACGCTGACGGCGCCGGGCTGTCCCGTGGCCGGCGAAATGCCGGGCTGGGTCGAGGATGCGGTGAAGAAGGTCGAGGGGGTGAAGTCCGCACGGGCCAACCTGGTGTTCGACCCGCCGTGGGACTCCTCCAAGATGAGCGACGAGGCCAAGCTGGCCCTGAATATGTTCTAGGGATGCGTCGATGACCGAGCTTCAGACCGCCGCCCGACCACGCCGGCCCCGGCCCAAGGCCGTGACCCTGACCGACGCCGCCGCCGCGCGCGTGCGCGAGATCATGACCAACGCGGAGAAGGACTACATCGCCCTTCGCGTCGGGGTGAAGAACGGCGGCTGCGCCGGGCAGGAATACACCTTCGCCTATGCCGAACAGATCGAGCCGCTTGACGAGGTGGTCGAGGACAAGGGCGTCACCATCCTGATCGAGCCCAAGGCCGTGCTGTTCCTGATCGGCTCCGAGATCGACTACGAGACGACCAAGCTGGCGTCCAAGTTCGTGTTCCGCAATCCGAACGAGACCGACGCCTGCGGTTGCGGCGAGAGCGTGACCATCATCCCCGCCGCCGCCCTGGACGCCGACTAGAATGATCCGACTGGAAGGCGTGACCCGGCGCTATCGCAGCGCGGCGGGCGAGCGCACGGCGCTGGACGCCGTGGACCTGACCATCGGTCGCGGCGAGGTGTTCGGCGTGGTCGGACGCTCGGGCGCCGGCAAGTCGACCCTGATCCGCGCCATCAACCGGCTGGAGACGCCCGACGCGGGCCGCATCTTTGTCGACGACCAGGAAATCACGGCGCTGAAGCCCGCCGAGCTGCGCGCCGCGCGGCGTCGGATCGGCATGATCTTCCAGCACTTCAACCTGCTGAACGCCAAGACCATCGAGGATAACGTCGCCTTCCCCCTACGGCTGGAAGGGAGGCCAGAGGCGGAGGTGAAGGCGCGAACGGCGCAGTTGCTGGAGCAGCTGGGTCTGGCCGAGCACGCGAAAAAACACCCGGCCCAGCTGTCGG
Source organism: uncultured Brevundimonas sp. (assembly GCA_964456995.1). GTDB lineage: Bacteria > Pseudomonadota > Alphaproteobacteria > Caulobacterales > Caulobacteraceae > Brevundimonas. Next base: position 29,594 of record CAYWDO010000014.1, on the reverse strand, counting down.
GCGGTCAGAAGCAGCGCGTCGGCATCGCCCGCGCCCTGGCCTGCGGCCCCAGCGTCCTGCTGTGCGACGAGGCGACCAGCGCCCTGGACCCGGAGACGACCGAGGACATCCTGACCCTGCTGGACGGGCTGAACCGTGATCTTGGCCTGACCATCGTGCTGATCACCCACCAGATGGAGGTGGTGCGCCGCGTCTGCGACCGGGTGGCGGTGCTGAAGGACGGCAAGATCGTGGAGCAGGGCGCGACCGCGGACGTCTTCCTGCACCCGCAGCATCCCGTGACCCGCGCCATGCTGGCCGAGGGCGAAGAGGCGTTCGACGTCTCGGTCGTGCCGGCCGGCGCGCGGCTGGCCAGGCTGACCTTCCGCGGCGGCTCGACCTATGAGCCCGAACTGAGCCGCGTCGCGCGGACGGTGGGCGTGGACTATTCCATCCTGTCGGGCCGCATCAGCCGCATTCGGGGCGAGCCCTATGGCCAGCTGGTCGTGGCCTTCACCGGCGGCGACGCCGAGGCGGCCGTGGCGCAACTGACCGCACGCGGCGTCA